>JBDSLU010000260.1:0-13068 GCA_039916225.1 Vicinamibacteraceae bacterium | reverse complement strand
GTTGGCCGTGCCGCTTTCGGCGCCCTCGGCGAGGAACCAGCTGCCGTTCGGCACCGTCGGCCCGGTCAGAAGAATCGGCGGCGGCGGTGGCGGCGGAGGCGGGGGCGGTCCGCCGCCGTTGGCGAGGGTCTTGATCCGCTGCGCGCTCGCCACCACGAAGGCGGTGGCCGTCGTCATCATCCACTCGTTGCGCACGGTGCTGGCCGCAATGCGGGGATAGAAGTTGCCGACCTTGTTGCCGGTCACCGTCACGTCGAACTCGCCGCTCGGGATGCCCGTCCCCGATACTTCGGCGCCGACGTCCTCCTGCGGGAACGTCGACGGCGCCCGGCCGTGGACGACGGCGAAGAAGGTGTCGGCGAGCGTGTTGTAGGCGACGCCGAGCGAGTCATAGCCACCGTAATTCACGATCATCGGCACGGCCGGCGCCGCGGCGGCACCGTCCGGGTTGACCAGGCGTCCGTAATAGATGCCGGCCGAGCCGGGGCTCGCCTGCCACCAGCTGAGGAGGAACTGGTTGTTCTTGGTGTTGTAAGAGACTTCGGGGACGTTGGTGTTGTTCGACAGCGTCATGTCGGCCGCGGTGCCGAGCGCGCCGTCGACGGCGCTCACCGTTCGCGACTGGATCGCCGCCGGGCCGTTTGGTTCGTAGAAATGGCGATAGGCGACGAGGAACTTGTCGCTCGACGGGCTGTAACCGACGCCGACCTCACCCTGGAAGTGGTTGTCGAACGAGATGTTGATCGGGCCGCCCACCAACTGGCCGGTCGAGGACACCAGCTGGCCGCGAATGTCGTTGGCGGGGGCGGCGCCGCCCCCGGCCTGGTGATACGCGACAAGGAAGCGCCTACTGACGGACGAGTAGGCAACCGCGGCCGCTCGCTCCGGGTTGACGCCGCCCACCGCCGCACCGATCAGGAAGTCAGGGCCCTCGAAGGTGGGGACTCCACCGGAACCGTAGCTCAGCAGGCGGCCGTAGATCCACGCGACGTTGCCACGTGGATCGCTGCGCACGTCGAGCCACGTCACCAGGAACTTGCCGTCGCCGTAGGCGACCCTGGCGACCTGGTTGTACGCGCCGCTGGATGAGATGTAGAACTCGTTCGTCCCGAGAGGAACGCCGTCGGCGGTCTGGAAACGGCCATGGGCCATGGCGCCCGAGACGACCAGATAGACGTTGTTGACGGGGTCGTAGGCGATATCGGGATATCGCAGCGAGAAGCCGGGCCAGGCGCCGGCGGCGGCGAACGTCGGACCCTCGCGCGAGGCTTGGGCGTGGCTGGGAGTCGGAAGGGCCGCGACGCTCAGAAACAGCGCAGCGGCGGCAGTGGTGAACCGCGAAGCAACCATCGGTCTGTGGAACTCCCAGCGGAGACGTGTCACCCGGGGGTAGAGAGAGAGGCCTACCTGAAGCTAATCGGCCATCGCGCGCAACACTGTATTACGGCGAGACAGCGCGCTCAAGGCTGAGGCGGGGGCGGGGCGGGGAACGGCGGATTTCGCCGGAAACGGCGTCAAGGCCGCTGGAGAACCAGCTGAGCCGAACGGCAGGTCGTGACCTGCCCGGTCCAGCCGGAGGAAAAGGTGAGGCGTCCGCTGACGGTGCCGGTCATCACGGTCCCGTCGCTGGGCACGTTGCCCGGCACCACCGCGCCGGTGAACGCCGACGGGCGTTCCAGATCGCCGGCGTCGAGCGCCGGTCCGTCGTAGGCCCGCTGATCCGCCTGCCCGGCGAGGACGCCGGTCACGACCGGCGTGTCCGGCCAGGAGGCCCCGGTCACCGCCAGCGTCAGCGTGGTTCGGGCGTCGCTGGACTCGGGCCCGATCGCCCAGCCGGTGGGAACCGAGCGCAGGGTGACCTCCTGCGAGAAGTAGCCCGCGGCTACCGGCGGTATCCCGCCGAGTGGGACGCCAGGCGTCGTGACCTCGCAGCCCATCGTCGTCCCCAAGGCGGTGACGAGCAGCCGGTAGCGGCCCTCGGCCAGCGGCGGCAGCGTCGGGGCCGGGCGCTCCGGCGTAGGCGTGCGGCTGGGCGAGGCCGGCGAGTCGTCGGCGCAGGCGCCCACGGCGGCCACGGTGAGGACGAGCATCAGGAACCGGCCAATCAGCTGAGCCATAGAGCGCATCCACTGAGTGCCGTGCGCGACGGCCTTCACACCAGCTTACTGATCCAGAGCGGCGAATCTTTCTTGGGCAGATCGCAGGACTGGCAGATGGACGGTCCGCCGTGGTCGAGGTGGGCACGACGCACCTTACGGTAGGCGGGGCCGTTCCAGATGTCTTTGATGGTGCTGGTGCGCAAATCGCCCAGCACTTCGCGGCCATCGAAGTCGGCGCAGCACAGCGAGACGCGGCCGTCCCAGAGGATGGTGAACGTCAGCCAGGGCCGGTAGCAGGGGAAGCGGACGTCCGATTCCTGGTTCAGCGTCCCGGCCCAGTTGTGCAGGTCGGTGACGTGGATCTTGTCGGCCTTCGTCCGCCAGTGGGCGATGAAGTCCTGTTCCTCCGCCGAGTTGTTCTGGCGCACGAACGACAGAATCAGCTTCGGGCGGCGCTTGCCGGCCTCGTCGCGGACCTGGATCAGCCGCTCGACGTTGGCCACGACCTTGTCGTAGTTGAGGCCCAGCCGCGTCGACTCGAAGACTTCCTTGCCGGCGGCGTCCATGCTGATGTTGATCGCATCGAGGCCGGCGTCGACCATGCCGCGGGCGGCGCGCTCGGTGATCAGCGAGCCGTTCGAGATGAGGCCGACTTCGCGGATGCCGATCGACTTGGCGTAGCGCACCTTCTCGACAAGGTTGCGATCGGCGAAGGCCTCGCCGTAGTTGTGCATCCGCATGTGCGTGATGTTCAACGCGGCGCACTCGTCGGCGATCTTCTGGAAGAGGGCCATGTCCATGATGCCCTCGTCGCGATGCATCTCGTCGCGCGGGCAGAACACGCACTTGGCGTTGCAGATGTTGGTGGCTTCGATCTGCACGATCTCGGGCAGCGTCGGCGCTTCCTCGGCCCCGACGGCGAGCAGCAGCTTGCGCACGGGCTTGGCCTGCTTGCGCAGGATAGCCTCGGTGGCCTCCCGGGCCCGGCGTTTGATCGATGCGCTCATGCCCACTCTATCGGCACTCTATCTCTGAACAATCCGGCTAAATCTGGACAATCGGCCTAAATCTGGACAATCGGGGTCGTTCGGGTTGCTGGCGTCACCGCGTCCGGATGTAGTCGATGACCCGCGTCAAAGTCTCGTCCAGCTGGACCTTGGGCTCGTAGCCCACCAGTCCGCGGATCTTGGTGATGTCCGGCACGCGCCGGGGCATGTCCTCGAAGCCGGCCTCGTAGGCCTGGTCGTAGGGAATCGTGACGATGTCCGACGAGCTCGCGGTCATGGCTTTGATCTTCTCGGCCAGGGCCCGCATCGAAATCTCTTCGCCGTTGCCGATGTTGAACACCTGGCCGATGGCCTTCGGTTCACCCATCAGCGCGATCAGGCCATCGACGACGTCGCCGACGTAGGTGAAGCTGCGCCGCTGGGTGCCGTCGCCGAACACGGTGATCGGCTGGCCGGCCAGCGCCTGCCGCACGAAGGTCGGGATGACCATGCCGTACTGCCCGGTCTGGCGCGGCCCGACGGTGTTGAAGAGCCGGATGACGATCACCGGCAGCTTCTTTTCCTTCCAGTAGGCGAGCGCCAGGAACTCGTCGATCGCCTTGCTGCAGGCGTAGGCCCAGCGGTGCTTGGTGGTCGGGCCCATGACCAGGTCGGCGTCCTCGCGGAAGGGGACCTCGAGGCTCTTCCCGTAGACCTCCGACGTCGACGCCACCACCACCAGCCGCTTCTTCTTGTTGGCGTGGCGCAGCACGACTTCGGTGCCGTGCACGTTGTTCTCGATCGTGTGCACCGGCTCTTCGACGATCTTCTTCACGCCGACCGCCGCGGCCAGGTGGAACACGACGTCGCAGCGGTCGATCTGCTCGGCCAGCACCGGTTCGTTCTGGACCGACTCGATGGTGTAACGAAAGCGCGGCTGCCCCTTCAGGTGCTCGATGTTGTCGATCGAGCCGGTCGAGAGGTTGTCGAACGCCGTGACCTCGTGGCCAGCGGCCAGCAGGGCGTCGGCGAGATGGGATCCTACGAAACCGGCACCACCGGTGATGAGCACGCGCATACGGTCAATCCACCATTATAGGGGTGCCGGGCGGCTCGCACCGGCCGGGCCGGATCCGGCGTCGGCCAGCGCGGCCAACGCCTCGGCCGCCCGGACGGCGGCCCCGTCGTCGGTCCGGATGCCACCCGACTCGGCGCAGGCCAGCCCCCTGGCCACCAGCTCCGCCCGGGCCGCGTCGTTCTGAAGCAGCCGGGCCAGGGTCGACGGCAGGTCGTCCGGGCGATAGACCCCGGCGATACCGCCGGCCACCACGAACGGCGTGAGGTTGTTGGGGACGCCGACCGAGAGGGCCGGAATGCCCAGCGCCATCGCGTCGATCGCCACCGTCGAGTTGACCGTGACCACCAAATCGCAGGCGACCAGCAGGGTCGCCAGGTCGAGGGACGGCGGGGCCAGCCGCGCCGTGTCCGAGCCGTCGATGGCGGCCGCGTAGAGGTCCGGCGTCTCGGCCGGATGCGGCTTGACGATCAGGCGGGTCCGGCCGGCACCCGCCGCCGCCACCTGGTCGTTGGCCGCCACGAGCAGCGGCAGCCAGCGCCCGAGCTGGACGTGTTTCGCCACCACCACGGCGGCCCGGTCGCCATCGGCCAGGCCGAGCGCCACGCGCGCGGTCGATCGCTCCGCGGCGCCGATCGCCCGGACCCGCGCGGCGAGTCGCTCGAGGCCCGGGCTGCCCGTCACAGCGAGCGCCGCCCGTGGAAACGCGCCGGCGATCTCCAGGTGGAGCGACGCCACCCGATCGAAGACCACTGTCAAATCGGGCCTGGGGAAGCCGGCGTCGTGCGCCATCGTCGCCGACGGCTGCATCTCGTCGCGCTCGTGGAGGTAGTTCAGCCAGCGGCGATAGATGAAGCCGTGCTGGATGCCGGCGCACGGGATGCCGTGCCGCCGCGCCTCGGTCATGATGGCGCGGCCCCAGCCGCCGGCCTCGGCGTAGGTCAGGACCAGGCGAGGCCGCGCCTGTGTGATCGCCGCCCTGGCCTCGTCCATCGCCCGGACCGACCACGGGAACTGCAGCGTGGCGATGCCGCGCAGCTCCGGCGCGATCACGTCCCAGGCGTCGTAGCCGGCCACACGGGCGGCGGCGCGCATCGCGGCGCTGCCGATCAGCGCGTTGGCGACTTCGTGGCGGGCTCGCCACACGGCCCGCGATCCGGCCAGCGCTCCGTGCGAGGCGAGCGTCTCGACGGGCACGACGGCACCGTCGCCGCGCGGCTGGCGCCAGCCGGGCATCAGCGGATGCCACCAGCGCCGCGCCTGGAAATTGTGACGCGGCCCGACCCCGACCAGCTGAATCGGCGCCGCGCTGGTCGCGGCGAGCGCGTCCAGCACCGGCGCGATGTAGCCCTCCTCGCCGGTCGCGTCGCGCCAGAAAGCGCTGTGCACGAACGCCAGGGTCCCGCCGGTCTGCAGCGTCGGCCGGCGGCCGGGCAGGGCCCGCCGCGCCTCCGCCGCCCATGTCAGTACGCGGCTCTTGACGCCGGTCGCGGCGTCGCGCGGCGGGCCGGCACCGCGGCCGGTGTCGGTGCCGGGCAGCAGCCCGATGCCCAGGCGCGCCGCCACCTGCGGCACGAGATGGCGCAACGCCGTGCCGCCGTCGACGATCCCGATCCGCGTCGGCTCGTCGACCTCGCACACCGCATCGAGGGTCAGCGCGGCCCGCCACAGGGCGTCGACCACGCCTTCCTTGTGCAGGAACAGCTCGGCGAACCACCACAGCGAATCGCCCCGGTAGTGGAAGCGATCGCGCAGCGATCGGCCGGCGACCTCGACGTGGCGCAGGCTCTTGATCCAGGCGTTGGCGCGGCCGGCCGCTTCGTCGGCGATGGCGCCGGCGCCGTAGTCGTCGAGATCGATCGTCTCGACACGGCCGGCGCGTTCGATGGCCAGGCGCCCGATCACGCGCCGGTCACCCGTGCCGGGTCGCGCCCTGGCTCGGTCTCGGCCGCGAGCGACAGCGCGGCGGCGGTCACGGCGTCGACGGTCACGCCGGCGAGGCAGTCGGGCGTGTGGCCGACACAGCGCTCGGGCGGCTTGCGGATCCGGTTGCACGGCGCGCACCACAGGTCGATGCGGACGACGCGGTGCGCCGTGCTGCGCGGCGCGTAGCGCACCGGCATCGACGGCCCGAAGA
Organism: Vicinamibacteraceae bacterium; assembly: GCA_039916225.1. Taxonomy (GTDB): domain Bacteria; phylum Acidobacteriota; class Vicinamibacteria; order Vicinamibacterales; family Vicinamibacteraceae; genus JBDSLU01. Next base: position 6,771 of record JBDSLU010000260.1, on the reverse strand, counting down.
CGGCGACGACGGGCGCGCGGACGGCGGCGGCGAGGTGCATCGGCCCGGTGTCGCCGGTGAGGACGAGGCGTGCGCCCTCGAGCACGGCGGCGAGGACGAGCAGATCCGGGCCGCCGGTCAGGTCGACGACCGCGATGCCGGCGGGCAGGGCGGCGCGGACCTGGCCGGTGATCGCGGCGTCACCCGGCGCGCCGCTCAGGACGACGGCGGCGCCCAGCGCCCGCGCGATCGTCGCCGTCGCGGTCGCGAAGCGGTCGACATCCCATTGCTTGATGGCGCGGCCGCCGCTGGCGTGCACGACGATGTAGCGGGTGTGCGGCCCGATCAGATCCCGGGCGGCGCGTCTGGCCGCCTCCGGCAGGTCGAGGCGGAAGCCGGAGTTGGCCGTGTCCGGCGCTGCGGCGTCACCGGCGGCCGACTGGCTGTCGGGCAGCCGATCGTCGATGGTGCCAGCGAGCAGTCGGTGCGGGTCAGGAAAGGCGGCCTCGACGAGGGCAGCGGCGTTGTCGGCGGTGTGGCGATCCGGCCCATGCTCGACGACGTCCGTCAGGAGCGGCCCGCCGCCGGCCATCGCGAAGCCGACGCGCCGCCGGGCGCCGCCGAGGGCGATGAGCGCGTGGCTGCGGACGTCGCCCTCGAAGTTGATGGCCAGGTCGTAGCCGCGCCGGCGCCAGCTCCACGCCGTCGATACCAGGCCGGCGGCGCCGGCCGCGGCCGCGCCGCGCGCCAGCCACGGCGCGTCGAGCGTCTCGACGTGGTCGACGCCGCGGATGCGTTCGGCGATGGCGCGGTTCCAGCTGCCGACCACGAGATCGATCGTCGCCTCCGGCGCGTGGGCGCGCACCGATTCGATGGCCGCCGCCGACATCAGCAGATCGCCGATGCGCTCGAGCCGCAGCAGCAGGATCCGCCGCGGCGGCAACGCCGACGCGCGGCGCGGCCACAACCGGGCGATCCCGGCGCCGAGCGCCAGCACGCGATCGGCGGCGTCGACCAGGCGTCGTTCGCGCGGGTCGTAGATCTGCAGCTCGGCCATCTACTTCACGTCCACGCGATCGACCATGACGCCGAGATCGCGATCGTCGGGCACGCCGAGGATCGCCTTGGGCCGCCACACGTTGGTCACCAGCTTGACCCGCACTGGCACACCGGTGCGGCCAGCCGTCTCGGCCAGCGCCGGCGGGATCGGCAGCGTGTAGGCCTTGAAGTCGGGACCGACCGCGACCCGGCCGAGCACCTGGTCGTTCATCGACACCTCGACGGAGGCCCGCGGCACCTGGGCCGGCCGCCGGCCGTCGTCCATGACCAGCGTGATGGTGTGATCGTCGGCGGTCACGCCCTGGAGGTTGATGTACGACACGTCGCGCGACCAGCGGAAGGTCGTGCCGTTGGCGTGGCGCTCCTTGGCGTGGAAGCGCAGCACGTTGACGTCGTCGTTGACGCCGACGTCCAGCGCCACTTCGCCGACCGGCGTCGCCGGCGGATCGATGAAGCGGTAGATGCTGAAGTCGAACTCCTTGCGGCGGGCGCCGTCCGGCAGGGCGTTCCACGCCGACGACCACTCCGGCACCTGGAACACCTCGGTGCCGATCGGCTCGACCGCGATCGACTTCGTCAGCAGCTCGGTGCCGCCGCCGCCGACGAAGTAGACGGTCGCGTACTGCTGCCGCGCCCAGGCGATGAAGCGCTCCATCGTCGCGGCGTCGGGCCGGCGGTTGGGCAGCAGGAGCACGTTGCGGGCGTAGATGTAGGCGAGCGGCAGCGCCAGCACGTGGACGTCCGAGGCGTCGCGCGATTCGACGATGACGAGGTCCTTGTCGCCGAAGGTGCGCGCCAGCTTCTCGAGCCGCGGGATCACGCCGGCGTACTCGACGTGGCCGAGGAGCGGCGCCGACCGCGTCCAGAACATCACCGCCAGCGTGGCCAGCACCACCACGCCAGCCGCTGCGCGCAGCCGGTAGCGCCAGCCGCGATCGTCGTCGGACCAGCGGCCGAGCGCGGCGAACGCCGCCAGCAGCATCGCCCCGGGCAGGATCACCGGCAGGAACCGGCGGGTCATCCAGTAGTGCACCGGGACGATGCGGATCTTGTAGAAGAAGAAGGTCGCGTAGAGCGAGACGGTCAACAGGAAGACGCTGTCGCGCGCCGCGAAGCGGCAGAGGGCGGCGACGTAGCCGATGAGTGCGGTGAAGAGCCCGAGCGGCATCACGTACCAGGCGAAGCTGCGCAGGGCGATGGCGTCGTGCTCGGCCAGCCGGCCGGCGGCGACGCGGAAGAAGTAGGCGTAGATGACCAGCAGCACCGCGGCCGTGGCCATCACCCGCCACACCCACGGCAGCAGCCGCCGCACCGCCGGCAGTTGCGCCGCCCCGAAGACGATGGCCAGCGCGGCCGCCGTGGCCAGGCCGCCGATCGCCATCTGCCAGATCGGCAGCGCCTTGAGCCAGAGCAGCGGCACCCACATGTACGGCTTCATCAGCCCGAGCAGATAGAGCGCGGCCGCGGCGAGCCAGACGACCAATGCCGGGAAGAAGCCGACCACCGGCGGCAGGCCGGCCATCCGGCCGAGGGCGGCGGCGCCGACGAAGCCGGCGACGGCGATGGCCATGTCGACGCGCAGGAAGAGCAGCATGCCGAGCAGCGACGCGGCGACGACGCCGAAGAAGGCGAGGCCGTCGACCTGGGCCCGCGACCAGGCCAGCATCGCGGCGAACAGCAGCGTCTGGGCGACGACTTCGGCGTTGGGGTAGCCGCTGAACCAGACCTCGATGACGTTGATGGCGAGGAGCAGCGTGCCGGCGGCGGCGACCGTCCGGCCGAAGAGGCGCGCGCCCAGGAGGTAGACGCTGCACAGGCCGAGCAGCGTCCAGAAATGCGTGACGCGCCGGACGCCGGTGAGGCCGTCGAGGCCGTAGCCGATGGCGATCGAGGCCGGCAGGTAATGCGGGAACTGCCCGAGGATGGTGCCCGCCCCGGGGTCGAGGACGTAGAAGCCCATGAAGCGCGAGCCGTAATAGCTCGGCGTGTTGTGCGAGGGGAGGACGAGATCGCGGAACTCGGCCGGCACCGACGCAATCACCGGGTCCGCGGCGACCAGCGCGCCCCGTTGCGCGATCTGGATGCCTTCGTTGACGTAGCCGCCTGGATCCTTGCCGCCGAGCACGTATTCGGCCGGTGCCCCGTAGAGCCAGAGACCGCCAGCCACGATCGCCACCGGCACCAGGGCGCCGAGGCCAGGACGGGGCGCCTCGGGGCCGAGCCGCAGGCGGCCGCGGCAGACGACGGCGAGCGCAACGACCAGCACGGCCTCGATGGCGAGGAGCCGCTCGAAGCGATACCAGCCGAGCATCGCCAGCCCGAGGACGAGCATCACCGACAGGCCGCTCGAGAGCACCACCGCCCAGAGGACGCGCTCCTCCGCCGGGAGGGCGGCACGGCCGCGCGGATCGAGCACCGGCAGGCGGAAGATGAGCGCCCCCGGCAGCCAGGCAACCAGGGCGAACGCGAGGATCGTGCGCAGGGTCATGGGACGCGCGGGGTCGCGTCCGGGCGACCCTCACGGCACTGCTATGCTAACCCGCGATGCCGGGCGCGCTGGTCCGCCGACTGCTCGTGGCCGCGCTGGTGCTGGGTGGCGAGTTCGCCGCGTTCGAGTCGTTCCTCCGCTGGCAGGGCGGCAGCGAGGCGGCGCCGGTCTTCCAGCAGCTCTTCATGCCCGATGACGCCATCGGCTACCGGCTGCGGCCGGATCAGTCGGTGGTCTACACCACCCGCGAGTTCACCACCCCCATCGCCACCAATGCCGATGGCGTGCGCGACGAGCCGATCGGGCCGAAGGCGCCGGGCGAGCGGCGCATCGTGGTGCTCGGCGATTCGCTGGTGCTCGCCGTCCAGGTGCCGCGCGAGGCGACGTTCTGCGAGCGGCTCGAGGCGCGGCTCAACGCCCGCGCGCCGGCCGGCACGCGCTACCGCGTCATCAACGCCGGCGTCCAGGGCTACGGACCGGTCGAGGAACTGCTGTTCTACCGCCGTGTCGCGGCCCGCTTCGAGGCCGACGTCGTGCTGGTCTCGACCTTCGTCGCCAACGACGCCGTCGAGGCTTTCGACGCGGCCTGGCGGCTCGATGGCTCGCGGCCGCCGACCGTCGCGGCCCGCGAGGACACCGAGCGCACGCTGCGGCGCGTCGTCCGGCGCAGCATGGTGCTGCAGATCGCCCGCCAGCGGCTCGACCAGGTGCGGTTCCGGGCGGGCGCCACGGGCGCGCCCAACCGGCCGGTGGGCACGTATCTCGCCACCGCACCGCCCTACATCACGGGCGGCCTCGACGTCGCGGTGCGCGCCCTCGGCCAGCTCGATCGTGACGTCCGGGCCGGCGGCGCCCGCTTGGCGATCGTGCTGATGCCGGCGCGCTTCCAGCTCGATCCCGCCGAGTTCGAGCGGCTGCGCGTCGTCACCGAGCCGACGGCCGGCCGGCTGCAGGTGGACGGCGCCACCGAGCGCTTCCGCGCCGCCGTGGCTCCGCTCGGCGTGCCGACGCTCGACCTGCTGCCGGCGCTGCGATCGGCGCCGCACGGGCAGTTCTTCGTCCACACCGTGCACTTCACCCCGGCCGGGCACGAGACCGTGGCGGCGGCGCTGGACGCTTTCCTGCAGCGCGAAGGGCTCCTCGAGCCGCGGACGGGTTCTTCGTAGTGGTCTTCAACTCGATCCACTTCGTCGTCTTCTTCGCGGTCGTCTGGACGGTCTACCGGCTCCTCGGCCACCGCGCCCAGAACCTGTGGCTGCTGGCGGCGAGCTACTATTTCTACGCCGTCTGGGACTGGCGCTTCACCGGGCTGCTGGCCGCGTCGACCCTGGTCAGCTATGCCGCCGCCCTGGCCCTCGGCCGGCCCGACGTCCGCGCCTCGCCCGCGCGGGCGCGCCGCATCCTGTGGGCAGCGCTCGGGTTCCTGCTCGCCGTGCTCGGCTTCTTCAAGTACGCCGGCTTCTTCGTCGACTCGGCGTCGCGGGCGCTGTCCACGATCGGCTTCGACGTCGGCGATCCGGTGCTGGCCATCGTCCTGCCGCTCGGCATCTCGTTCTACACGTTCATGGCGATGGCCTACGTCGTCGACGTGCATCGCGGCGACATGGCGCCGGTGACCAGCCTGGTCGACTACGCCTTGTTCGTCGCCTACTTCCCGCACCTGGTGGCCGGGCCGATCCTGCGGGCGCCGGCGCTGATGCCGCAGTTCGCCACGCCACGCGTGGTCCGGCGCGAGGATCTGGCCACCGGCACCTGGCTGATCGCCACCGGCCTCTTCAAGAAGATCGTCGTCGCCGACAACCTGTCGCCGATGGTCGATGCGGTGTTCGATCCCGCCTTTCCCGCCTCCGCCGGCGACGTGCTCATCGCCACCTACGCCTTCGCCCTGCAGATCTACGGCGACTTCGCCGGCTACTCGGACATGGCGCGCGGCCTGTCGCAGTGGTTCGGGATCGAGCTGAACGTCAATTTCCGCTTCCCCTATGCGGTGACGAACCCGCGCGAGTTCTGGCGGCACTGGCACATCAGCCTGTCGACCTGGCTGCGCGACTACCTGTACAAGCCGCTCGGCGGAAGCCGCGGCGGCGCCTGGCGGACCAATCGCAACCTGCTGATCACCATGGTGCTCGGCGGGCTGTGGCACGGCGCCGCGTGGTCGTTCGTGCTGTGGGGCGCCTATCAGGGCATCTGGCTGGTGGCGCACCGCGGCTACGAAGCGCTGCGCGGGACGCGTGCCGCCGCCTCACGCCTGGCGTCGATCGGCGCCTGGTTCGTCACCTTGCACTTGATCTGCTACGGCTGGCTGCTGTTCCGGGCCCGGACCTTCGACCAGATCCGGACCATGACGTGGGCGCTCCTGACCGACTGGCGGCTCAGCCCGGAAGTCGGGCCGGAAGTGCAGACGCTGGTCGGCTTCGCGCTGCCGCTGGTGCTGCTGCACGCCTACGAATGGTGGAAAGACGACCTGCTGGCGGTGCCGAAACTGCCGCTGGTGCCGCGCTACGTCGTCTACGGCGCGCTCTTCTACCTGATCCTGCTCTTTGGATCCTTCGGCGGCTCGCAGTTCATCTACTTCCAGTTCTAGAGAGCTGATCACGTAAGGGTACCCCGCGATCGCCGGGAGCGACGCCGCAGAGGCGGCGTGGGTATCCCTTGCGCGCTCCAATTCCGCAAGCCGGTAGAACGCGCTCCAGCCACAGCCGGCCGCGGTCGACGCGCCGGATACCTCCGCGCTCACGCGGCCGCCGCTGGTGGCGCCGGACCAAGTGCAGGTCGCGCCTTCGCGCGACCGGCCGGCGCTCGGCTTGCGCGCGTTCTACGCTGTCGCGGCCGTCGGCTTGCTCCAAGTCGCGCTCCAGGGACACCCGCGCCGCTCACCCTGTCGGCGTCCTGAACTCGGGAAGCACGATGGCGGCTGCGCACGGGCCGCCACAACGATGTCGTTGTGGCGATCACTCGGCGGGACGTTGAGGACGCGGATCGCGCCATGACATCCGTCCCGCTGCCCACGACGCCGTCCCGAGCCACGGCACCGCGGCAGGCCGGGCGCGACGCGATGGGTTCGAGGCCCACGGGGCGAGCTCGGTCGCTCAGGACGCCGCGCGGTACGTCGGTCTGGGTGTTCCTCCCGCGCGCCGTGAGGCAAGCCGACACGTCGAGGCGCCGAGCGTTGCATGGAGGCGACGCGGCGAGGGGCAACCGCACACGGGAGGCTCATACACACGACGGCGCACGCAGGTGCGCCG
>JBDSLU010000259.1:0-6254 GCA_039916225.1 Vicinamibacteraceae bacterium | reverse complement strand
CGCGGCTGGCGTGGATGCGGCGTTCATCGCCGCCGCTGCCGCCGTCGTCGGCGCCGACTTCATCCGCCTCGACGACGCGTCGCGCCTCCGCTACGGCACCGACGCGCTGAAGCGGGGCCAGCCGGCCGATCTGGTCGTCATCCCCGGCACCACCCCAGAGGTCGCGGCTATTGCGCGTCTCTGCGATCAAGCCGGCGTCCCGCTCGTTCCGCGTGGCGCCGGCACCGGCTACACCGGCGGCGCCGTCCCCGTGCGGGGCGGCGTCGTCGTCTCCCTCGAGCGCTTCGGTCGCATCGTGACGATCGATCGGCGCAATCTGCTCGTTGTCGTCCAGCCGGGCGTGATCACCGGGACGCTGCAGGACGCCGTCGAAGCGGTCGGTCTCTTCTATCCGCCCGATCCCGCCAGCCTGCGCGAGTGCAGCATCGGCGGCAATATCGCCGAGTGCGCCGGTGGACCGCGCGCCTTCAAATACGGCAACACCCGCCGCTATGTCCTCGGTCTCGAGGCCGTCCTCGCCGACGGCACCGTCATCCGCACCGGCGGCAAGACGGTCAAGAACGTCGTCGGCTACGACCTGACGCAGCTTCTCGTCGGCTCGGAAGGCACGCTGGCGATCGTCACCGAGATCACGCTGCGGCTCGTACCGCTGCCGCCGGCACGAGCGGCGCTGCGCGCGACCTTCGCGACCATCACCGCGGCCGTCGACACGGTCGATCGACTGGTCCAGCGCGGCGTCGTGCCCGCTGCCCTCGAGCTCGTCGATCGCGTCAGCCTCGAGGCGCTCGGCAAGTATCTGGGCGGCGAACCGCTGGCGCCTGCGGGGACCGAGGCGTTGCTGGTCATCGAAGTGGACGGCGTCGACGCCGCCGTGGCGCACGAGATCGCGCTGGTCGAGGCCGCGTGCCGCGACAGCGGCGCCACCGACGTGCATCGCGCGGTCGACGAGGCGGAGCGGCAAGAGGTGTGGCGCGCCCGGCGTGAGTTGTCCTACGCGCTGCGAACGGTCGGCGCCTGGAAGTACAACCACGACGTCGTCGTGCCCAAGGGCCGTGTCCCCGAGCTGTTCGCGCTGGTCGAGCGGCTGCGCGCCGAGTCGGGCCTGCTGATCCCGGCCTTCGGGCATGTCGGCGACGGCAACATCCACGTCAACATCATGGTCGACGCCAACGATCCCGACACCAACGCCCGCGTGACGGTCGCGGAACAGGTGCTCTTCGAGGGCGTCGTCGCGCTCGAAGGATCGGTGACCGGTGAACACGGCGTCGGCTTCCGGAAGGCGAAGTACCTGCCGCTGGAGGTGTCGGCCGAGACCATCGACGTGATGAAGCGCGTCAAGCAGGCCTTCGATCCCAAGGGCCTGCTGAACCCCGGCAAGATCTTCCTCGACTAACGCCGCAGGTGCAGCGGCTACGGCTGGTTGGCGACGAGCACGACCGTCTCGAGGGCCTGCTCAGGTTGCTGTTTGAAGAGCGTGCGCAGGCGGACGGCCGAGGGGTTGAAGTAGACGAACGAGGCCAGCCGGTGCAGCTGCAGGCCGTGGTCGCGCTGCAGGCCCTCGACCAGCTTGAGGGGCATCACGACCAGCACGCGGCGCGGCTGGCGCAGGAACTCGACGGCCTCGGCCTCGTCGACGAGGTCGTTCTGCTTCACGCCGGTGTAGAAGACCAGGTTGCGGACGAACATCCGGTAGGTGCCAGACGGCTCGCCATGCCTGACCGCGAGCAGCCGTCTCGCCATCAGCTGCACCGGCTCGGGGCCGCCCGAGGAAAAGAAGGTGAACTGCAGCGTTGCGAACGTGGCCGCCGCCGCCATGGCGATCGCGGCCGGTAGCGCCCGTTGCCGGCCGAACCAGGTCCAGCCGAGGAGCCCGATGGCAGCGACGACGATGATCGCGGTGCCGACCTGGCCGGCCAGGGGCGACAGCGCAAACAGCAGCGGCCGCGCCCGGAACAGCAGGAAGGCGAGGGCGAGGAACGCGACGGCGCTGACGGTGATGGCCACGGCGACGCCGCGATGACGCCGTCCTTCGGCCTCGCTAGCCTCGACGCGAGAGACCAGCGTGCGCGCCACCAGCACGGCCAGTGGCGGCAGCACCGGCAGGATGTAGCGCGGCTGCTGTCCGACCGAGAGCGTGTAGAAGAGCACCGGCACCAGGGCCCACAGGATCAGGCACCACTCCAAGGCCGTCAGGCGCCGGACGCCGCGCAGGACGCGGCCGAGGGATGGAAACCACAGCACCATCAGCGACGACCACGGCGCCAGGCCGCCGAAGATGATCGGGGCGTAGAACCACAGCGGGCGGCGGCCGTTGTAGCGTTCGGTGGCGAAGCGCTCGAGATTCTCGCCGACGAAGAAGCGCCGCAGGTAGGCGATGCCATGGACGTCGGCCATCGCCAGGAACCAGGGCAGCGACACCGCCAGCAGGACGCCGGCGGCCAGCGCGACGTCGATCCAGCGCAGCCCGAACCAGCCGCGACGCGTCGGCAGCAGGCCCTCGGCCATCACCAGACGCGCGGACAGGTAAACCAGCGCCGGCACCACGAGCGCGACCGGGCCCTTGGTCAGCATGCCGATGCCGATGGCGAGGCCGGCCAGGAGCATCCAGAGGCGGCGCGTCCGATCGTCCGGTGCGGCCGCCGCGGTGCCGCGGGACGACGCGGCCGCCGTGGCGTCGAGGGCGGTGGCGCCGGCTTCGAAGAGCGCCCAGGTCGCCAGCGTGATGAACGCCGCCAGTGGCAGGTCGGGTAACGACGCGTGCGCGATGGTGAAGTAGCCGAAGCTGGTCGCGACGATGGCGCCGCCGACCACACCCACCATGGTGCCGACCCAGCGGCGTCCGATGGCCCACGTCATCAGCGCCAGGGCCAGCCCGGCCAGGGCCGACGGGAAGCGGGCCGCCGCCTCGCTGACGCCCGCCACCTTGTAGGCGACCGCCACCATCCAGTAGAAAAAGACCGGCTTCTGGAAGCGATATTCGTAGTTGTAGTGGGGGGTGGTCCAGTCGCCCTGCTCGACCATTTCGCGCGCTGATTGCGCGTAAAAGGCCTCGTCGGCATCGCCGATCGCCGAGCGTCCGAGTCCCGCGAAAAATGTGACCAGGCAGAGGGCCGTCACGAGGAGAACATGCCTGAACACGCGAACGGATTGTACACTACCGATCATGGCAGCCCGGGTGGTCGCAGTGGTGGGTGCGTCGAGCGATCGACTCAAGTTCGGCAACCGCGCGGTGCGCGCGTTCATCCGTCAGGGATACGACGTCAAGCCGGTCAACCCGAACGAGGAGACGATCGAAGGCCTGACGGTGTTTCCGACGATCGCGGAGGTGCCCGGGCCGATCGACATCGTGTCGATGTACGTGCCACCCGACATCGGTATCGGCCTGCTCGAGGCGATTGCCGCCCGGCACCCCGGCGAGTTGTGGATCAATCCGGGCGCCGAGTCGGCGGCGCTCGAGGCGCGGGCCCGGGCCCTCGGCCTGACGCCGATCTACGCCTGCTCGATCGTCGCGCTCGGCTGAGGGCGCCCGCGTCCCATTCCTTCGACCGTCCTTCGACCGCCGCGTTTGACACCTCTCCCGCCCGGTCCTATACTCGGCCCTCGGACGCTCGCTGGCCGCCTGCCCCGGCGCCACCCCCAACCAGCTCGCTCGACACGCGCCTCCATCCCCAGCTGATCCTGGCAGACGCCGTTCCGGCATCGCATCCGTGATCACGCTCGTGCGTCATCCGCTTTCGCAGACAGCCCATGGCCCGACACCCCAGACGCCCCTCCGGGCGCGGCGCCCCCGATCGTCCTCCGCCGCCGATTGAACCGCCCGACACTGTGGTCGAGATCGAGCCCCTCGACACGTCGGCGGTGCCGACTCTTCGTCTCGACGACCTCAAGGCGATGGACATCCAAAGCCTGACGCAGGTCGCCAAGGATCTCGGCGTGCCCAACGCGTCCGGGTCGCGCACGCAGGAGCTGATCTTCCAGATCCTCAGGGCGCAGGCGGAGCAGAGTGGATTCGTCTTCTCGGAAGGCGTGCTCGAAGTGCTCTCGGACGGATACGGCTTCCTGCGCGCCCCCGAATACAACTACCTGGCTGGCCCCGACGACATCTACGTCTCGCCGTCGCAGATCCGTAAGTTCGATCTGCAGACGGGCGATACGGTGTCCGGCCAGATCCGGTCGCCCAAAGAAGGGGAGCGCTACTTCGCGCTCATCAAGGTCGAAGCGGTCAACTTCGAGTCGCCCGACCAGGCCCGCAACAAGCTGTTCTTCGAGAACCTGACGCCGCTCTACCCGAACGTGGCGTTCAAGCTCGAGACGACCGGCGACCAGCTGTCGCCGCGGGTCATGGATCTGCTGACCCCGATCGGGAAGGGTCAGCGCGGTCTGATCGTGGCGCCGCCGCGCACCGGCAAGACGATGCTGCTCCAGTCGCTGGCGCAGTCGATCGCCAAGAACCACCCCGAGGTCTACCTGATCGTGTTGCTCATCGACGAGCGGCCCGAGGAAGTCACCGACATGCAGCGCTCGGTGCAGGGCGAGGTCGTCTCGTCGACCTTCGACGAGCCGGCGCAGCGCCACGTCCAGGTTGCCGAGATGGTCATCGAAAAGGCCAAGCGCCTGGTCGAGCATCGCAAGGACGTCGTCATCCTGCTCGACTCGGTGACGCGTCTGGCCCGCGCCTACAACAGCGTCGTCCCGACGTCGGGCAAGGTGCTGACCGGCGGTCTCGACTCGAACGCGCTGCAGAAGCCGAAGCGCTTCTTCGGCGCCGCCCGCAACATCGAGCAGGGCGGCTCGCTGACGATCATGGCGACGGCGCTGGTCGATACCGGCTCGCGCATGGACGACGTGATCTTCGAGGAGTTCAAGGGCACCGGCAACATGGAGATCCACCTCGATCGCAAGCTGGTGGACAAGCGCGTGTTCCCGGCCATCGACATCCAGAAGAGCGGCACCCGCAAGGAGGAACTGCTCCTCTCGCGCGACGATCTCAACCGCGTCTGGGTGCTGCGGAAGATCCTCAACCCGCTGTCGGCGACCGAGGCGATGGAGCTGCTCCTCGACAAGATGAGCAAGACGAAGTCGAACGCCGAGTTCCTCGGCGCGATGACGAAGGGCTAGACGTCGGTGCCGACGATCATCCGACTGCGCGAGAACGGGCCGATCGTCGTCGAGGGCGATGACGTGACGATCATCGACTGGCAGGGCCGGCCGTACGCGATCGATCGCCGACCGGTGGCGCTGTGCCGCTGCGGGCAGTCGTCACGAAAGCCATTTTGCGACGGCACGCACCGCGGCTGTGGCTTCGTCGGCGACGCTGGTGCCGAGCCGGCCGGGTCCTAGGCGGTCCCCCCGCGTACTCCGCTCTCATCCGGACGCTCGGCGGCTCGTGCCGCCGCTGCGACCAGTCGTAGCCGCTGTCGATCGGCCGCCTCGGCGCGGCCTTGCCGCCGCCCCACCGACCACGGCCCGACGCGGGCCGTCGCCTGGAGCGCTGACGCCGTGCGGCTGGGCGACACCCGGCGCGGCGCCGTCACCACGGGCGCGCCGGGGCCCAGGGTCCAGCCCGGGGTCTCGCGGCCGCACGCGGCACAGCGCAGCATCAGCCGTCGCGGTTCGCGAACGAAGGAATCGTCGTGGCCCAGGAGCAGGCAGCGGGGCCGGAAGCGCAGGACTCGCCGTACCACGCCACCCACCGACGCGAGGGCGCGGCGGGACCGACCGGTCGCCGGCATCGGGGCGTAGGCCGGTGCCGCGACGTCCGCCGTCATGGCGGCGACCACACCAGGGCGCGGACGCGGCGGGCCGGCGCGGCGACTGCCGTGTGCCTCGCCCGCTGGCTCAGCGCGAACCCGACCAGGAGCGCGGTGAGCCCGATGGCCACGCTCGCCAGCGCCGGCGCCGCCTGCGCGGCTCCCAGCACGGACGGCCCGGCGACCACCCCGCAGGCGGTGAGACCCCACGCCAGGGGCGTGGGGTGCGACCAAGTCGGAGCGGAATGCGTCGTCACAGCGGATCCTCGTCCAACCGTGGCCACGCAACGGAATCGTCGACGGCCAGCGGTGTCCAATGGTGCGCCCGGGCGTCGTCGCTGTCTGTTCTCTTGCGGACACCGCGCCGCCGGCTGGGCTGGCCGAAGTTGAGCAACTGGTCGGCAGCCGCATTCAGAGGGCTGTTCTGGCATCGTAGCGCCGTCGGGGCAGGCATGCCGCGGCGCGCCCGCGGCATGACTGACCCGGCCGGCGCTACAGGCCTAG
>JBDSLU010000258.1:0-9382 GCA_039916225.1 Vicinamibacteraceae bacterium | reverse complement strand
TCCGCGCCGCTCCGCGTCGTGCTCACGGTTCGACCGCCCACCGGGCCGGGCGCTTGTGCAGGAAGGCGGCGAGGCCGTCCTGGCCGTCGGCCGAGACGCGCTGATCGGCGAGCGCGGCGCTGGTCAGCGGGCGCACGTCGGCCGGCGGCCGAGCGACGATCTCGCGGAGCAGCGCCTTGGCTCGGCGCTGCGCGGACGGTGCGCCGAGCAGCAGATCGCGGACGACGACGTCGGTGACGGCGTCGAGCTCGGCGGCCGGGACGACCTCGTGCACCAGGCCGAGCCGATGCGCCTGCGGCGCGGGGAAGCGGCCACCGGTCAGGAACAGGGCGCGCGCCGCGGAGATCCCGATCTTGGCGACGACGAACGGGCCGATGACCGCCGGCAGGATGCCGAGGCGCACTTCGGTGAAGCCGAAGACCGCGTCGTCGGCGGCGACCACGACGTCGCACACCGCGGCCAGGCCGGCCCCACCGCCGAGCGCGGCGCCCTGGATGCGGCCGACCAGCGGCACCGGCAGCGTGTCGAGCGCGCCGAACATCGCCGCCGCGGCGTCGGCGTCGCGGACGTTGTCCTCGCGGGTGTAGTCGCGCATCCGCTGCATCCACCCGAGATCGGCACCGGCGCTGAAGACGGGGCCAGCGCCGGCGATCACCGCGACCCGTGCTTCGCCGGCATCGGCGGCGCGTGCGACGTCGTCGGCCCAGGCTCGCAGGGCGGCGATGACCCGCTCATCGAACGCGTTGCGGACCGCTGGGCGGTTGAGCGTCGCGCGCCAGACGGGCCCCTGGCGATCGACCAGCAGCACGTCAGACGCGGGGGACTCCGTACTCATGCGTGCCGTTTCTTTGGACGTTGGCGGTTGGGAATTGGAAGTTGGCGGTTGGGAATTGGGAGTGGGCGGTTGGCAGTTCCGCGGCCGCTCACATGCGGAAGACGCCGAACCGTGTCGGCGCGAGCGGCGCGTTCTCGGCGGCGGCGATGGCCAGGCCGAGGGTGTCGCGGGTCGACAGCGGATCGAGGATGCCGTCGTCCCACAGCCGCGCGGTGGAGTAATACGGCGAGCCTTCGTGCTCGTACTTGGCCAGCAGCGGATCGCGGATGGCCGCTTCGTCGGCCGGGGAGAGGGTCTCGCCCTTTCGCGCCAGCTGATCCTTCTTGACGGTGACCAGCACGCCGGCCGCCTGTTCGCCACCCATCACCGAGATGCGCGCGTTCGGCCACATCCACAGGAATCGCGGATCGAAGGCGCGCCCGCACATGCCGTAGTTGCCGGCGCCGAACGATCCGCCGGTGACGATGGTGTACTTCGGCACCTGCGCGTTGGCCACCGCATGCACCATCTTGGCGCCGTCCTTGGCGATGCCGGCCCGCTCGTACTGCCGGCCGACCATGAAGCCGGTGATGTTCTGGACGAACACCAGCGGGATGCCGCGCATGCCGCACAGTTCGATGAAGTGCGTGACCTTGAGCGCCGACTCCGAGAACAGCACCCCGTTGTTGGCGATGATGCCGACGAGATACCCGTGCACCCGCGCGAACGCGGTGACGATGGTGGTCGCGTAGCGCTCCTTGAACTCGTCGAGGCGCGATCCGTCGACGATGCGGGCCAGCAGCTCGCGCGCGTCGGTGGGCTTGCGAAGATCGGCCTGCACGAGGCCGTACAGCTCCGCCGGGTCGTAGCGCGGCGCCTCGGGCGCGATGCGATCGAAGGCGGCGCGCGGCGCCCGACCCAGCGTCGAGACGATCGTCCGCGCCTGCTGCAGCGCGTGCGCATCGTCGTCGGCGAGATAGTCGGCCACGCCCGAGTGCCGCGTATGCACGTCGCCGCCGCCGAGTTCCTCGGCGGTGACGTCCTCGCCGGTCGCGGCCTTCACGAGCGGCGGCCCGCCCAGGAAGATCGTGCCGGTCTTCTGCACGATGATCGTCTCGTCGCTCATCGCCGGCACGTAGGCGCCGCCGGCGGTGCACGAGCCCATCACCACCGCGATCTGGGCGATGCCTTGCGCCGACAGGCGCGCCTGATTGAAGAAGATGCGCCCGAAGTGCTCGCGATCCGGGAAGACCTCGGCCTGCAGCGGCAGGAACGCGCCGCCCGAGTCGACCAGGTAGACACAGGGCAGGCGGTTCTCGAGCGCCACCTGCTGGGCTCGCAGGTGCTTCTTCACGGTCAGCGGATAGTAGGTGCCGCCCTTGACCGTCGCGTCGTTGGCGACGACCACGACCTCGCGGCCCGATACACGGCCGATGCCGGTGACGAGGCCAGCGCCGGGCGCGTCGCCGTCATAGAGGCCAGCGGCGGCGAGGGGCGCGATCTCGAGAAACGGGGAGCCGGGGTCGAGCAGCCCGTCGAGGCGTTCGCGCACCGGCAGCTTGCCCTGCTCGCGATGCCGGGCGTGAGCAGATGGACCGCCGCCGGCCCGCGCCGCTTCGAGGCGGATGCGCAGATCGGCGACGAGCGTCGTCATCCGAGCGGCGTTGTCGCGAAACTCGGCGGTATCCGTGCGCGCTTGGCTCTCCACCACGTCCATGGGTAGCGCGCATTATATGTATCTTGGTGCCCGGGCCTTGCCTGGGCCTTGGACCCGGCAGAAGCGCGGCATCATCCTTGCTGAGTATCGGCTGACAGTAGACTGGTGGCCGTCGAATGAGGCGGCCGATGCACACAAGGGGTTGACCATGGACGATCGCGCGCGTATCGCTTTGAGCATGGGACTGGGGGCGGCCCTCGGCGGCTTCGTCGGGTTCCTCCTGTTCACCGACCGGGGCCGGACCTTCCGGCGCGAGCTGGAACCGCAGCTCGAGGACTTTTTCGCCGAGTCCCAGCGCCTGACGGCGGCCTTCGACAAGACGCGGAAGGCGGTCAAGGACGGCCTGGCTAGCCTTAACCTTACGGACACGGGTTCTCGTCCGGCGAGCCCGGACTGGTCCCACTGAGGCCGGCCCCGATAGACTGACGCGTGCGCCCACCCCGTCGCGGCCCAGCCGCATTCGTCCAGCGCATCGGACGGCGCATCCGGCGCACGACCCAGCGCCTGCCCGGCCTCATGGGCCGGGCGGCCTGGCACGGCTTCGTGTGCTTCTATCGCAGCAACGACCTGACGTTCGCGTCCTCGGTCGCGTTCTACGCGCTGCTCTCGCTGTTCCCCTTCCTGCTCCTCAGCCTGTCGGTCCTCGGCCGGGTCAGCGCCGACGATCACGACCGCGCTGCCATCCTCGGCTTCGTCCTGCAGTACTTTCCCCGCCAGTTCGACTTCGTGACCGTGCAGCTTGACGCCTTCCGGCAAAGCAAGACGGGGCTGGGCATCGGCAGCAGTGTGGTGATGGTGTGGGCGGCGCTGGGCTTTTTTGGCGCCATCACCAGTGCCATCAACTACGCCTTCCAGGTGAAGCCGTTCGGCTACTGGAAGCACAAGCTGGTGTCGTTCCTCATGCTGGTCGCCGCCAGCTTCCTGATGCTGGCCGGCCTGATCCTGCTGTCGGCGCGCACGATGCTGCTCAGCCAGTGGTTCTCGAACGCGCCGATGCACCTGCCGGTGTTCGCGGCGCTCGGCAGCTTCGTCGTCGAGTGGCTGTCCAGCCTCATCTTCATCGTCGTCGTCGGCCTGCTGTTCTACTTCGTGCCCAACGCCCGCGTCCGCTTCCGCGATGTCTGGCCCGGCGCGATCGTGACCGGCGCCCTGTGGCGCCTGGCCCTCAAGGGCTTCGGCTGGTACGTCAAGGATCTGTCGCGGTTCAGCGTCCACGGGTCGGTCGCGGCGGTGGTCGTGTTCCTGATGTGGGTCTACCTGTCGGCGGTGATCCTCATCTACGGCGTCGAGTTCACGGTGGCCTACGCGCGCCTGCGCCGCGGCCTGCCGGAAGAGAAGATGCCGGTCGACGCGATCGAGCCGGGGACCGAGGTCGACCCCGACGCCGCGCCGTCGGCCGAGCCGGCCGCGGGCGGGTGATAAACTCGCCGGCAGTTCCAGCCGCTGGCCGCCAGCGGGGCTGCGCTCGTCCCGCCCCGCGCCCCTCGTCATGCCCAACCGCCTCGCCGCCGAGTCCTCCCCCTATCTGCGCCAGCATGCGCAGAATCCGGTGGAGTGGTATCCGTGGGGCGAGGCCGCGTTCGCCGAGGCCCGCCGCCGCGACGTGCCGATCTTCCTGTCGATCGGCTACTCGACGTGCCACTGGTGCCACGTCATGGAGCGCGAGTCGTTCGAGAGCCGGAATGTGGCCGCAGTCCTGAACGAGACGTGTGTCTCGATCAAGGTCGATCGCGAGGAGCGGCCCGACGTCGATCGCGTCTACATGGCGTTCGTGCAGGCCTCGACGGGGCAGGGCGGCTGGCCGATGAGCGTCTGGCTGACGCCGGAACTGAAGCCATTCCACGGCGGCACCTACTTTCCGCCGACCGGCCGTTGGGGCCGTCCCGGCTTCGTCGACCTGCTCCGCGAGATCGGCCGTGCCTGGCGCGAGGAGCGCCCGAAGGTGCTGGCCGCGTCGAACGTCGTCGTCGAGCGCCTGATCGCGTTCCAGCCGAGCGACGCCGAGGACGGCGCCCTCGACGTTCCTGGGCTCGACGCGCTGGCGCACGCCGCCGACGAGTTCGCGCGCAGCTACGACCAGCGCTTCGGCGGCTTCGGCGGCGCCCCGAAGTTTCCGCGGCCATCGGAATTGCTCCTGCTGCTGCGCGCGTGGAGCGTGTCCCACGGCACCCCCGATGGCCGTGACACCCTGCGCGACATGGTCGTGTCGACGCTCGGCGCGATGGCCAAGGGCGGCATGCGCGACCACCTCGGTGGCGGCTTCCACCGCTACTCGGTCGACGAGCGCTGGCGAGTGCCGCACTTCGAGAAGATGCTCTACGACCAGGCGCAGCTGGTGCTGGCCCTGATCGAGGCGTCGCAGGCGGCCGCCGATCCGCTGCTTGCCGCCGTCGCCGACGACACGCTGGTCTACGTCGATCGCGACCTGTCCGACGCTGGCGGCGGCTTTTTCTCGGCCGAGGACGCCGACAGCGTCCCGGCGAACGCGGTGGGGCAGCCGGGCGCCCATGCGTCGGAAGGCGCCTTCTACATCTGGCCGCAGGCCGAGATCGAGACCCTGCTCGGCGAAACCGACGCGCGCGTCGTCGCGCAGCGATTCGGCGTCGAACCCGGCGGCAACGCGCCGTTCGATCCGCAGCAGGAATTCACCGGCCAGAACCTGCTCTATACCGCGGCGACCTTCGAAGAGATCGCGGGCCGTGTCGGGCGACCGGTCGACGACGTCGTCGACGTGGTGGCGCGGACGCGGCCGGTGCTGCTCGAGGCCCGCAACCGCCGCCCGCGCCCGTCGCTCGACGACAAGGTGCTGACGTCGTGGAACGGCCTGATGATCGCGGCGACGGCTCGCGCCGGCCGTGTCCTCGGCGGAGCCGACCCCGAGCGCGGCGCCCATTGGATCGGCCGCGCCGCCCGGGCCGCCGCCTTCGTGCGCACGGCACTCTGGCAGCCGGAGACGCAGACGCTGCACCGACGCTGGCGCGCCGGTGACGCCGGCATCGAGGGCTACTGCGAGGATTACGCCGCCGTCGTCTGGGGCTGCCTCGAACTGCTGCAGGCGACCGGCGACCCGGCCTGGCTGTCATGGGCGCGCGCGGTGCAGGCGGCCCAGGACCGGCTGTTCTGGGACGAGGCCGGAGCCGGCTGGTTCAACACCACCGGACACGATCCGTCGGTACTGCTCCGCCTGAAGGAGGAGTACGACGGCGCCGAGCCCGCCGCCGGATCGATGGCGGTAAGGAACCTGATCGAGCTCGTGCACCTCGAGCCGGACGAAAACGCCTCGCAGCGGATCGCGCGGACGCTGGCCCGACTCGGGCCGCGACTCGAGTCCGGCGCCCGCGCCGTGCCCTTCATGGCGATGAACCTGGCGGCGTGGCACCGCGGTCTGACCCAGATCGTGGTGGTCGGGCCGGCCGGTCGCGACGACACACGGGCGCTGCACCGGGTCATCGCGGAGACCTACCTGCCGGCGTCCCTGATCCTGCCCGTCGACCCGTCCGGCGGCGCCGGACCTGGCACGCTGGTCGCGGCGTTGCCGTGGCTGGCGCCTCTCACCCTGCGCGACGGGGCCGCTACGGCCTACGTCTGTCGCGCGTTCACCTGCGAGCAGCCGGTCACCACGCCGGCCGCCCTCGCCATCCTGCTTCGGGAGTAGCGTCGATGCGAATGACCGTCGAGATCATGCTGCGTGGCAACAACCACGTGTTCACCGAAACCATCATCCATCCGACCGAGCCGGTCGCCTGGACCGAGGACGACGTCGCGACGATCCTCAAGGCGATGCTGCGCGCCACGGCCAAGGCGCAGGACCCGACCGCGCTGGAGCCGGCCGAGATCCTCCTGCGCGGCATGAACTGGATCGTCCATCCGTCGCCCGAGGGCGGCGTCGTCATCGCCCTCGAGATCCACAGCGCGTCGGCGGTTGCCGGGCCGGTGCCGATGGCCGCGGCGACGCTCGAGGCGCTGATCGCCAAGGCCTTTGCCGCCGCCAGCCGCACCGGGCTCGTCCACTGACATCGTGCGCATGCCGCCTCGTGCCGGCTGGCTCCTCGCCGGCGCCGCCGCCAGCTTCGCGCTCGTAGTCCTCCATCTCGCGGTGATCGTCGTGGGGGCGCCGGCCTACGCCTACTTCCTCGCCGGCGAGTGGATGGTGGACATGGCCGAAGTGCACGCTTTGACACCGACACTCATTACCGGCGGCATCGGCTTCGTCTTCGCGGTGTTCGGCGTCTACGCGCTGGCCGGGGCCGGCTTTCTCGAATTGCCGCTGACGCGCGTGCTGGTGGCCGCGATCGGGTGCGTCTACACGCTCCGCGGACTGCTCATCGTGCCCGAAACGGTGATGGTCTACTTCCTGGATCGGCCCACTCGTTCACTGATTTTCGCGTCGATATCCCTGCTGATCGGCGTCATTCACCTGATTGGCGTGACCCGTCGATGGGCCGCTCTGGCCCCTCGCGACACTGCCTCGACGCCAGCGCAGTGACGGCAGCCTAAAGTCACTCATGGCGTTGACTATCGTCTACGCTGTGGGTGGCTGCTTCATCGCAAAAAGCCCTGTTTCATTGGTGATTTCGTCGCCGACGACGCTTGGCGCGGCTCTTGATATAGGAAGGGCCAACGACCCTCCCCAGCGGTCGTTGAGTGGAGTGGATAAAGCGCATGCGTATCACGGTCATCGGACAGCTCGTTCTCGCCGCCGCGGTTCTCGTTCCTTCGGTTGCGGCAGCCCAGTGGGGCGCGCCGACGAGCCCCTCGCCGGGACCGAGCTTCGTGTGGGCCGGGCAGTGGGTGCCCTGCAACCACCCGTTGGCCGTCCAGGCCGGCCTCGGCTGCGTGAGCAGCACGCCGGTTCCCGATGTCCCGCCTGCCATCGACACCACCGAGCCGCCGCCGCCGCCGACCTCGGACGTGTGGGGTTCCACCGAAGCCTATAGCGGCGTTGCCGCTCGCGTCCCGGTCCTGCTCGAGACCGCCAACGAAGCGCGCTGGTTCTGCAAGGGCTGCCGCTACGTCGCTCCCTACGCCGACTTCCGCATGACGGTCCTCGATCGCATCCGCCTCTCGGACGGCAACTGGGCGTGGATCGGCCAGATCACGCGCAGCGGTGGTGCCCCGCCGGTCGGCACCATCCTGAGCTATCCTCTTTACGGCGATCGCGGGCTGTGGATGACGGATGCAGAGTTCTCCGAGGCCGTGCGGGCCAACGGCGGACGCTGACCCCTTCCGAGGTGATGCCGGCGCCGCTCCCCAGCCGGCGTCACCAGGAACCTTCGCGGGAGAAGACGTTGTGGCTACTCGATTCGCGGCACGCGCGATCATCCGTCAAGCCGCCGCGCAGACGTGGGCAGGCGCCAGGCAACCCGAGCGGGCACGACTCGTCGCTCCCGGGGCTCGACGCCGGCGCGCCAGTCTCGACGTGACGGTGCAAGGGGTCTCGGACAAGGGGCTGCTGTTCGAATCGCAGCTCCACCTGCCGGTCGGCGCGCACGCGCAACTGAGGCTGCGCACCGGCGAGGAATGGTCCCTGGTCGAAGGGTTCGTGGTGCGGTGCCGGGTCACCGCCATCGGCGACGGGCCGGTGAGTTACGAAACGGCGCTGCAGTTCGACGATGCGCGCCTGGTAGCGGAACTGGAAGGGCTGATAGGGCTGCCCAACGCCGGTGAATTGGCGGTCGTGGATCCGGCGGCCCTGATCGACCCGCTGAAGAATTGATGCCGGCGGAGCCGGTGTCCCAACCGTGGATATTGTGGTCTTGATCGTGTCTGGCATGCCCGGTCGTTGCGGTCCTCCCCCCGCACGACCGGGTTTTCTTTTTTCGTCGGAGGCTACTGCGTGCGCGCTCTGATTGCTCCCTTCGTTGCCACGGTCCTTGCTGCCGCCGCCGCGCCTGCCCACGCCCAGACCGAGTGGGACCTCAAGCAGGCGTTCGAAGGCAAGTTCGTCATTGTCAAGATGGACATGCCGGCGACCCAGCGAGGCGTCGACCTCTATCCCGATCGCCAGCCGCCGATGGACTTCCGCGAGTACAGCGCTCGCGTTCGCGAGTTCGGCGTCGCGCTCAAGCCCGGCGACCGGATCATGATCACCACCGTCCGGGTCAAGAAGAAGAACATCGAGTTCCAGCTCGGTGGTGGCGGCTACGGCGTCTTCGGCGACGACAGCGGCTACGTCTACGTGCCCGAGGAGAGCAAGTCACGGCGCGAGAAGGACCTCGAGAAGTGGATCAAGGACGAGCGTGATTCCGACCGGCGTCGCCGTCTGCAGCGCGAGCTGGACGACCTGCGCCGCGACCGCGAGCGCGAAAACCGCCGCGCCCGCTCGGAATCGCGCGAACTGACGGCGCAGAAGGAAAGCGAGATCGCCTCCAAGCGCCTCGACGCCGGCTCACGCTTCAACCTGTGGTTCGACGAGTCCCGCCTGGCGTCTCGGCTGCCGACGCCGCGCGAAATGCGGCTGATGCTGGGTGAGCACCTCGAGTTCGAGAACGGGCCGGGGCCGCGCCCGGACTCGCGCCAGACCGATTCGCGCCCGCTGCCGCCGCCACCTCCGCCGCCGGAGCGCGGTGATCTCTCGCGCGTCAGCGAGCTGCGCCGCGGGATGTCGATGAACGACGTGCACGACATGCTCGGTGATCCGACCCGCAGCAGGGCCGGCAAGCAGGGCGAGCTGTCGACCATCACCGAGTGGTACGACGACGGCGACCGCGTCACCGAGGTCGTCTACGTCGGCAACGTGATCGTCCGCTTCTCGACCGGCTCGAAGTAAGCGTGATGGGCGGCCGTGCGCCTCACGCCCGGCCGCTCGCGCGCACCCTCCACTCGTTACGCTGACCGCGCCCGCCGCGGCG
>JBDSLU010000257.1:0-11149 GCA_039916225.1 Vicinamibacteraceae bacterium | reverse complement strand
CAGCGACAGCGCGACCTTGCCGCCGAACGAGTGGCCGACGACCGCGTCCGCCGGGGCCGGCCAGTCGGCCTGGGCGATCAACGCGCGCACGTCGGCGGCGCAGGCGGCGACGGTGTGCGGCGGCGTGAAGGACGGCGACGATCCATGCAACCGCAGATCGACCAGCGCCGCCGCCCATTCCGGGCGGCGCGCGGCCAGGCCGCGGGCGATGGCCGCCCAGTTCCGGCCGCGGCCGTAGATGCCATGCAGCAGCACGAGGGTGCGTTGCGCCGTCCCCGCGTCGTTCGCACCGACGAAAGTGTGCGCCAGCAGGCTCGCCGATCCGGGCTCAGGTGACATCCGCGCTTTATCCTATCGTTGCGGTCCCTTCCAACCTGTGCGATAACAGCCGCGCGCTGGAGCTCTTCCGCGCGACCCTTGTCGAATCGGCGTGGTTCGGCCCTCGGGCCCGCCGCGCAGGAGGCCGCAATGACCGACTTCGGAACACCCGGATCGTTTCCCACGCCGCCCATGCCGCCGTCGTCCGGTGCCCGCACCGGCCCGGCCTGGGAGCAGCCGGGTTCGTTCTTCCAGCGCTGGCTGGACACGGCAAAGACCATCCTGCTCGACCCCCAGGGCGGCTTCCGCAACGTCCGCCGGACCGGCGGCCTCGGGGCGCCCATCACCTACTACGCCATCGGCGCCGCGCCCTTCCTGATCGTGTCGTTCCTGTTCCAGCTGATTGGTATCGGCGGCTCGATGATGGGCAGCGGCGATGCCGGTCCGGCGGCGATGCTGGGCGGCCTCGGCGTCATCGGCATCCTGCTGATGATGGTCGTCGGCATCTTCATCTTCTTCTTCATCTACACCGGCATCGTGCACCTGGTGCTGTCGCTGCTCGGCGGGGCCAAGCACGGCTACGAAGCGACGGTGCGGGTCTTCGCTTACGGCCACGGCAGTGCCCTGCCGATCGGCATGATCCCGTTCTGCGGCGGTGCCATCGCCGGCATCTGGGCCTTGATCTGCGAGATCTTCGGCCTCGCCGAGATGCAGGAGACGACCGTCGTCAAGTCGGCCATCGCCATCTTCGCGCCGCTGCTCCTCTGCTGCGTGGTGATGTTCCTTCTGTGGGGCGCGATCATGGCCATGGTCATGGGCTCGGCCGCGACGATGTCGCAGTAGCGTCGGAGCGTGACCCTCACCTGGCGCCCGCTTCGACCGCTCGAAGTCGACCACGAAGCCCTCTGGCTGCTGGTCGGTGGCGCCTCTCTCTGCCTGCTCGGCGTGGCCCTGGTCACGCCGGGCATCCAACTTCCCCGCTGCGCCTTCAAGACGATGACCGGGCTGCCCTGCCCGACCTGCGGCGTGACGCGCGCCATCATCGCGCTCAGCCGCGGCGACGTCGATCGCGCGCTGTTCATGAACCCGCTGGTCGCCGTGGCCGCCGGGATCGGTCTGCTCTACCTGCTCTACGCCGCCGCCGTCCTGGCCCTGCGGCTCCCGCGTTTCAGGCCAACGGTCTCGGCCGTCGGCGCCGACCGGCTGCGCATCGTCACCGTGGCCGTCGTCGCGATCAACTGGCTCTGGCTGATCGCCACCGGCCGGTGAGCGCTGGCCGCGCCGCGCGCCCGCGCCGTCGGGGCCGACCATCTGGCCTCACGGTATGATCGTCGGATGTCCACGGCCGTGCCGACGACTCCGCGCGCGGCCACGTCGTGGCGACAGGAGTTCCGTCCGCTCGGCCGCCTGGCGTGGCCGGTCATCCTCGCCGAGATCGGCTGGATGGCCATGGGCATCGTCGACACGCTGATGGTCGGGCCGCTCGGCCCGGAAGCGATCGGCGGCGTCGGCCTGGCGGGCATCCTCTTCTTCGCCCTCGCCGCCTGCGGCATGGGCGTGCTGCTCGGGCTCGACACCGTGGTGTCGCAGGCCCACGGTGCCGGCGACCACGAGGCCTGCCGGCGATGGTGGTGGCAGGGGCTGTGGCTCGGACTCGGCGCGACCCCGCCCCTGGCCGGCCTGCTCTGGCTTCAGCGCGCCTTGCTGCCGCACTTCGGCTTCAACCCCGGGATCATCGCCATCGTCCATGGCAACCTCGACGTGCTGTGGCTGTCGCTGCTGCCGTTGTTCGTCTACGCGGCGTCGCGGCGCTACCTGCAGGCGATCGGCCTGGTGCGACCGGTGATGGTGGCGCTCATCGCCGCCAACATCGTCAACGCGATCGCCAACTGGGCGCTGATCTACGGTCGTCTGGGCCTGCCGGCGCTCGGCACCGACGGTGCCGCCTGGGCCACCTTCGTGGCCCGCGTGATCATGGCCATCGTGCCCGTCGCGGCCATCTTCTGGCACGACCTCCGGCACCACACGGGAACGCCGGTGTGGCGGGTGCCCAAGTGGCCCGCCGCCGCCGATCTCGCGACGCTGCTGCGCCTCGGCGTGCCGGCGATGCTGCAGATGGTGTTCGAGGTGGGCGGTTTCGCCGTCGCGTCGTCGATGGCGGCAAGCCAGCGACCGGCGGCGATCGCGGCGCACCAGGTGTCGCTGGAGTTGGCCGGCCTCGCCTTCATGGTGCCGCTCGGCATCGCCTCGGCCGCCGCGGTCCGCGTCGGGCACGCCGTCGGCCGTCGTGACGGACCGGGCGCTGAGCACGCCGGCTGGGCGGCGATCCTGCTCGGCACCGCGGCGATGACCACCACCGCGCTCGCCTTCGTGACCCTGCCCCGGCTCCTCATCGGCCTGTTCACGCGCGATCCCGACGTCGTGCGGACGGGGACGTGGCTGCTCGGCGTCGGCGCGGTCTTCGCTGTGTTCGACGGCGTGCAGGTCGTCGCGACCGGCGCCCTGCGTGGACTCGGTGAGACACGTCGGCCGATGATCTGGAATCTCGTCGCCTATTGGGGACTGGGGTTGCCGATTGGGTGGGCCCTGGCGTTCGTCGCCGGCTGGGGCGTCGTTGGCATCTGGGTGGGCCTGTCGACGAGCTTGATCGTCGTCGGCACCGCGTTGACGTGGACGTGGGCGCGCGCCGCCCGGGACTGGAGACTGCACTGTGGCGTCTGAACCGCACGACAACGACATCACCCTGACCGGGGAGATGTCGCTCGCCGACATCTTGGCCGGGGGCCGGCCCCAGCTGCCGACGTTCAACGACGGCCACTGCCATTTCTTCTCCAGCCGCTTCTTCGAACTGCTCGGCGCGCAGATGCCCGGCGCCACGGGCAGCGGCCACAGCGCGTCGGCTCTGTGTGCACGCCTCGGCTGGGACGATCCGGGATCGCCCGAGGTGCTCGCCGATCGCTGGATCGCCGAACTGGATCGGTACGGCATCGGCCGCGCGATGCTGATCGCCAGCATGCCGGGCGACGAAGGTTCGGTCGCAAACGCCATCGCCCGGCATCCGAGCCGGATCGTCGGCGGGTTCATGGTCAACCCGGTCGCACCCGATGGCCTGCCGCGCGTCCGCGCCGCGCTCGGCGCGCCCGGGCTCCGGGTGGTCTGCCTGTTTCCGGCGATGCACCGCTACTCGCTGGCCGATCCCAAGGTGGCCGAGGTGGTCGGCACCGTGGCGGCCACACCCGGCGCCGTGCTGTTCGTGCACTGCGGCGTCCTGTCGGTGGGCGTGCGGCGCAAGCTCGGGCTGCACAGCCGCTTCGAGCTGCGCTACGGACAGCCGCTCGACGTGCAGCGGTTCGCCGTCGATTACCCGAGCCTGCCGATCATCGTCCCGCACTTCGGCGCCGGCTTCTTCCGCGAGGCGCTGATGCTCGCCGAGGCCTGCCCGAACGTGGTCCTCGACACGTCGAGCACCAACGGGTGGATCCGGTATCAGCCGGGGCTGACGCTGGCCGACGTCTTCCGGACCTCGATGGCGGTACTCGGTCCGGACCGGCTGATGTTCGGGACCGACTCGTCGTTCTTTCCGCGCGGCTGGCAGGCGCCGATCTACGACACGCAGCGCGCCATCCTCGAGCAGCTCGGCACCGAGGACGGCTTCCGCGCCGCCATCTTCGGCGGCACCTTCAACCGGCTGTTTCCGGCGTAGCGGGTTAACTCCACGTTGGCGGTTCGCCCCTGGGCGTTCGGCGGTCGCTACTTGACCGCCGTCAGCTCCACGTCGAATACGAGGGTCGCGTTCGCCGGAATGCTGGGCGGCATCCCCGCCCGGCCGTAGGCCAGGTTCGGCGGAATCACCAGCGTCCGCTTGGCGCCGACCTTCATGCCGCTGATGCCCTGCTCCCAGCCGGGAATGACTTCGCGCTGGCCGATCGTGAACTCGATCGGCTCGCCGCGCTCGCGCGAGCTGTCGAACTGACGGCCGTGGTGCCCCGGCTTGTCGGGGTGGAACAGCCAGCCGGTGTAGTGCACCGCGACGCGACGGCCCGGCCGCGCCTCGCTGCCGCCACCACCGCCGACTTCGGCCACCTCGAGGTCCACCTTGCCGGTCTGGCACTTGCGATCGTCCTCCTGAGTCTGACGCTCCTCCTCCGGGCTGGGTTGACGCCCGAAGAAGCCGCAGCCGGCCGCAGCGGACATGGCCAGGCAGAGCGAGACGAGCAACGAACGACGGAAGGCGCGAGTCATCGGTGAGCGGTCTCCACATGGGCAGCGGCGTCGAGGGCGGTGGCCAGGGCGTCGAGGCCGCGAGCCAGTTCCTCGGCGCCGGTGCCGAAGGCGACCCGCACGTGCTGCGGGTGGCCGAAGAAGCGGCCGGGGATGACCGCCGTGTGATGTTCGACGAGCAGGCGATCGACGAAGGCGTCGACGTCCGTGACGCGCAGCAGCCGCGGAAACGCCACGGTGCCGCCGCCTGGCGCCATCCACGCGAGATCGTCCCGCCCGGCCAGCCTACGTTCCAGGTGGCTGCGGTTGCTGACGATGATCCTCCGCGCGCGATCAGCCAGCAGCGCGAGATCGGCGAACGCGCGCAACGCCAGCCCCGACGAGCGCGCGGCGGCCGGCGCGACCACGGCGCGCGCGGCGCGCATGCGGGCCGCGACACCGGGCGCCGCCAGCGCCCAGCCACAGCGCACGCCGACCAGGCCGTAGGCCTTGGTCAGGCTCGACGTCGAAATGAAGCGCTCGCTGACCACGGCCGCCGGCGCCAGCGAGGCGCCGCCGAGCGTGTCCAGGTACACTTCGTCCACCAGCACATGGACGCGGGCCCGTTCGGCGACGTCGGCGATGGCTTCGAGGGCGCGCGTGCCGAGCAGCGCGCCGGAGGGGTTGTGCGGGCGGCTCAGCACCACGAGTCGCGTCCGCCGCGTGAGGGCCGCGGCGATGGCCTCCGCTTCGACCGTGTAGCCGTCCGGCGCGCGACGCGGCAGCGCGACGACCTCGGCGCCGAACAGGCGGCACGCGGCGGCGAGGGGCAGGTGGCCCGGATCCTCGACGAGCACGGCATCGCCCGGCCGCACCAGCGCCGCCAGGGCGAGGAAGTTGGCGCCGGACGCGCCGACTGCGGTCACGACGCGATCGCGCGAGACGCCGGCGTGCGCGGCAATCGCCGCCGCCAGCGCGGCCTCGAGATCGGCGCCATCGCCATCGCCATCGTCGCCAGCCGGCACGCACATCGCCGGCCACTCGTGCGCGGTGACCGGCAGCAGATCGCTCGCGGCCAGGTCGTACCTCGCCGCCGGGCGGCTGCGCGCCCAGGCCAGGTACGGCGCCGCAGGCCACACGATCATGCGACTTAGCTTATCAGTTCGCTCCCGGAGCGAACCGCGACCCGAGGGACGTGGGCGATGGCTCGCGCGTCATGCCATCGTCATCTGGCTGCTCGTGGTCCAGCCGGCGTCGCTCGCACTCACGCTGGATCGCGCGCTGCCGCGCTTTGCATGGTTCGGCGTCGCCGCGTGGGTGCTCGTCGCCGCGCGCGTCGCGCTGATCGGCGCCGGCATCGCCGTCGCGCGGCGGTTGCGCGCGCATGAGGCGGGTGCGTGGCGGGGCGTCGCGCTGTGGGCCTGCGCCTCCATCGGCGCGACAGCGCTCGAGCGCGCCTTCCCCGAGTTGCCGAGCAATCTTGCGCCTTCCGAAGCGCGTGTCGCCGCCATCGTCGCGGTCGTGCGCGATATCGCACTCGCGCTCGGCGCGGCGTGGCTCGCGCGCGCCGGCGAGGCAGGCGACTCCGACGACGCGCAGGGACGCGATTCATCGTGATCGCGGCGGCAAGATGTTGCATAATTCGCTGCTGTGAGTGTGTCTCCCGTGAGCGCGAGCTCGCCAATTGCCACCGTGATGCCGCGGACCTCGTCGGTCGTCGGCGACGTGGCCGCATCCGAAGATTTGCTCGTCGAGGGCGCCATCAGCGGCACCATCGACATGCCCGGTTGTGCGCTGACGATTGCCGCCGGCGCCCGGGTCGACGCCCGCATCCTGGCCCGCGACGTCACCATCCTCGGCCAGTTCTCGGGCCGCATCACCGCGACCGAGATCATCGACGTGCGGAGAGGCGCTCGTGTCTCCGGCGAGATTGCCGCGCCCAAGGTCGCGCTGGCCGAAGGCGCCGAGATCCAGGCGCGGGTCGAGACCCGACGCGTCGATGCCGCCGTCCACGTCGCCCGCTATCGGATGACCCGCGCCGCGACCTCGTGAGCGGCCCGTCGATCATCGATTCGGGATCATCGATTCGGGATCATCGATTCGGGGTCGCTCGTCACACTCGTAGCGCCGGAAGCTCACACCATGCTTACGCCATTTACCGCCGTCCCGGCCCGTCCCGCCTGACGCTCTGATCCTGAAACCCATGGCATCGACCAATGGCACGATAGGACGCGGGCGCTCGGCGACCGACGTCGGCGATGGCTGGAGCGTCACCGACGCCCCCGAGCTCTACGAAATCGCCCGCTGGGGCAAGGGCTACTTCTCGATCGGCCCGCAGGGCCACGTCCTGGTCCATCCGTCGAAGGACCCGGCCCACGCCATCGATCTCAAGCAGCTGGTCGATCGGCTGCAGGTCCGCGGGCTCGGCCTGCCGACGCTGATCCGCTTCCGCGACATCCTCAAGCACCGGATTCGCGACATCCACGACGCCTTCCAGAGCGCCATCACGCAGCACGCCTACCAGGGCAAATATGCCTGCGTCTATCCGATCAAGGTCAACCAGCAGCGCCAGGTCGTCGAGGAGGTCTTCGAGTTCGGCCGACCCTACGGCTTCGGCCTCGAAGCCGGATCGAAGCCCGAGCTGTTCGCGGTCGCCGCGCTCGCCGACAACAACACGCCGATCATCTGCAACGGGTTCAAGGACGCCGAGTTCATCGAGATGGCGATGATGGCCCAGAAAATCGGGCGCAACGTCATCCCGGTGGTCGAGAAATACACCGAGCTGGCCTTGATCCTCGAGTACGCGGCCAAGGTTGGGGTGCGCCCGCAGATCGGCATGCGCGTCAAGCTGGCGGCGCGCGGCGGCGGCCGCTGGCAGTCGTCGGGCGGCTACCGCTCCAAGTTCGGCCTCACCGTCACCGAGATCCTGCGCGGCCTCGAGGAGCTCAAGTCGCGCGGCATGGCCGACTGCCTCAAGCTGCTCCACTTTCACCTCGGCAGCCAGATCCCGAACATCCGCATCGTCAAGGGTGCGCTCAACGAAGCGGCCCGCGTCTACGTCGAGCTGGCCCGTGCCGGCGCCGGGCTGCAGTACCTCGACGTCGGCGGCGGCCTGGGCGTCGATTACGACGGCTCGCAGACCAACTTCGAGTCGAGCACCAACTACACGCTCGAGGAGTACGCCAACGACGTCGTCTACCACCTGCAGTCGGTGTGCGACGAGGCCGGCGTGCCGCACCCGAACATCATCTCGGAGAGCGGCCGGGCCGTCGTGGCCTATCACAGCCTGCTCGTCTTCAACGTCCTCGGCACCTCCGGCTTCGGCGACGAACGGACACCCGACAAGGCGACCGACGACATGGAGCAGCCGCTGGTCGATCTCATCGAGGCCTACCGCGGCGTCACCACCCGCAACGCGCTCGAGAGCTACCACGACGCGCAGCAGGCGCTCGACATGGCGATCAACCTGTTCTCGGGCGGCTACCTGTCGCTCGTCCAGCGATCGCAGGCCGAAAATCTCTACTGGGCGATCTGCGTCAAGCTGCAGAAGCTGGTGCAGACGATGGACGACGTCCCCGAGGAGCTGCAGAACCTCGACGAGTCGATGAGCGACACCTACTTCTGCAACTTCTCGCTCTTCCAGTCGATCCCGGACAGCTGGGCGATCAAGCAGTTGTTCCCGGTGATGCCGATCCACCGCCTCGACGAGCGGCCGACGCAACACGCCGTCATCGGCGACATCACCTGTGACTCGGACGGCAAGATCGACCAGTTCATCGATCGCCGTGACGTCAAGAAGACGCTGCCGCTGCACGCCTTCAACGGTGAGCCGTACTACCTCGGTGTCTTCCTGGTCGGCGCCTACCAGGAGATCCTCGGCGACCTGCACAACCTCTACGGCGACACGCACGCCGTCCACGTCAGCCTCGATGGCTCGGACAACATCGTCGTCGACGAGGTGGTGAAGGGCGACACGGTCCGCGAGGTTCTCGACTACGTCGAGTTCGACCTCGAGGGTCTGGTCAAGAAGTTCCGCACCGACATCGAAGCCGCGGTCCGTGAGGGGCGCGTCAACGACGGCGAGATGGGTGCCATGCTGCGCTTCTACGACGAAGGGCTGAACGGCTACACCTACCTGGAAGAGCCGCCGCACTAGACCCGGCGAGACCGCCAGGCCGGACGACGACGCGCTCTGGGCGGACTATCTTGCCTGGCTGCGTCAAGCCGACGATCTGAACGATACCGCCGAGGTCTTCCGCGCTTACGGGCGAGCGCTTGAGAGCCGCGGCGTCGCCAACCCGTCGGCGAAGCTGAGCGTCCTCATCCGCCTAGCGCGCGGGCGTCCAGACGCCTGGCCGCTGATGTTCGACAAGATCTACCGCAGCGCCGAGCCGGGCTTCACGCCTGCACCGAACGCCCTGCTGCTCTCGGCGATCGCGGGCCGACCGCCCGGTCGCGCCCTCGACATCGCAATGGGCCAGGGCCGTAACGCCCTGGCGCTGGCCAAGGCCGGCTGGGACGTCACCGGCTTCGACGTCTCGCCGGCGGGCCTGACCATCGCCCTCGCCGACGCCGCCCACGCAGGCGTCGCGCTGACGACACGGCTCGCCGCCTTCGACCGGTTCGACTACGGCGAGGCGCAGTGGGACCTGATCGCAGTGATCTACGCGCCGAGAGCGATCACGCAGCCGCCCTTCTCGGCGAGCCTGATGCGCGCGCTCCGCCCGGGCGGGATCGTCGTGGTGGAAAACTTCGCGGCGCCGGCGGGGTCACCTGATCTCCCGCCGGCCGACAACCACCCGGTCGTTCTGCTTCGCGCTTTCGACGGCTGTCGGATCCTGCGCTTCGAGGACACGGACGGCGTCACCGACTGGACACCACAGACAAGGTCCCTGGTACGCCTCGTCGCCGAGCGGCGTCCGTAGGAGCGGCCTGTCCGCTAGCTGCCGACCGGTCGCGGATCGCGCGAGCGGTCGCGCGATTCGCCTGGACGGCTGTCGGGACGCGGCCCGCGGCCAGCTCCCGGCCCGCCCGGACGATGCCCGCCCGGACCTCCGGGGCCGCGCCGATCGCCGCGCGCTCCGTCCGGCCGACCACCGCCGAAGCGCGGCGGCGGACCTCCGGGACGCGGCGCGTCGGACGACGCGTGGCGCAATTCGGGGTGCCGATCGAAGAAGCGACGGACGGCCTGGTGGAAGCGGGCTTCGAGTGCGGCGGCGGCGTCGCCGAAGGCCGGGCCGAGATCG
The DNA here is from genome assembly GCA_039916225.1 of Vicinamibacteraceae bacterium. Classification (GTDB taxonomy): domain Bacteria; phylum Acidobacteriota; class Vicinamibacteria; order Vicinamibacterales; family Vicinamibacteraceae; genus JBDSLU01. The sequence goes on along the minus strand of JBDSLU010000257.1, from coordinate 1,385 downwards.
CGCCACTGCTGCTGCACGCGCCGCACCTTGTCGGCGACCACGCGTAGCTTGGAGTCTTCGTTGACGCGACCGCCGATGGTATTGGCGGCCAGTGACTCGCGGAGCAGCGCCGCCAGCGTCGCCGCCGGCGACGACCCCGCCTCGGACGGCTTGGAAGGACCGGCCACAGCGGTCTCGACGTCCTCGCACAGCGCGGTGCGACGCGCCACCTGCGCGGACACGTCGAAACGCGAACCGGCGAAGGCTTCTCCCGCCGCGCCGACGATGGCGTGCAGGGCGGTGTCGAACCGCGTGCGCAGCGCGACACCCGTCTCTCCGGCGAGGCCGGCGCCGTTCTGCCACTCGTTCCAGAGGCCCTGGACCGTCTCCGCGATGCCCTCCGGCAGCGTCCCGGCGGCCACATCGACCGCGACCGCCTCGATCTTGTGGACGACGCTCTCGCGCTGCTCGATCCGCTGCTGCTCGGCGATCAGGTGCCGCGAGCCATAGCGCTCGAAGAAGCGATCGCACGCCGCGCGGAAGCGCTTCCACAACAGCTCGGCGCGATTGCGGCGCACCGGGCCGACCGCCTTCCAGTCAGCCTGCAGCTGCTTGATGCCGGTCAGTGCGACCTGCCAATCCGTCGACTCGGCAAGCGTCTCCGCCTGCACGCACAGCGCTTCCTTCTTGGCCGCATTCTCCGACCACGCCTGCTTCAGCGTGGTGAGGTCGGTCTTCCGGCGGGTGAAAAACGTGTCGCACGCGGTACGGAACCGGCGCGCCAGCTCGGTGACCTGATCGCGCGGCGCCGGCCCGGCGGCAGCCCACTGCGTCTGCAGCTGCTTGAGCGTCTCGGCGGTGGACACCCAGTCGGTCGACTGGGCCAGGCCTTCCGCCGCTTCACACAGTGCGACGCGCGCAGTGAGATGAACGGCCTGCTCGGCGGCGACCACGCGGGCCTGCTCGTCGCAGCGGCCCTGCAGCTCGTCGGCGGCGGTCTTGAAGCGCTGCCAGAGCGCACTGGACTCATCGCGCCCAGCGCTGACGGCCTTCCACTGCCGTCGCAGGTCGCGCAGCTGGCGCGCGACGTTGGGCAGATCCTTCGACGACTTCAGCGCCTCGACCTGCGTGACCAGCGCTTCCTGGATGCCGGCGTTGGCCCACCGGCGCCACTCCTCGGCGTCGCGCAGTTCGCGCATCCGCGTCGAGAGCGCGTTCAGCGAGGCGCGCAGTTCGGCGACGATCGCCTCGGGCGGACCGCCCTTGCTGGACTCAGGTGCCCCGCCGGCCGGTTCGAGCACGGCCTTCAGATCGCGGACCGCCTGGTCGACATCGCGCAGGGGGGCTTCGGCCTGGGCGGCCACCGCGGCCGTCCGGGCCGCCAGCGCCTTCCAGGTGTCGAGACG
>JBDSLU010000256.1:0-5676 GCA_039916225.1 Vicinamibacteraceae bacterium | reverse complement strand
TGGTGCGCCCGGCAGGATTCGAACCTGCGACCTTTGGCTTCGGAGGCCAACGCTCTAATCCAGCTGAGCTACGGGCGCGTGGGGGGGTGTTGCGGGGCCGACGAGAATTGGTGCGCCCGGAGGGGCTCGAACCCCCGACCCCCAGGTTCGAAGCCTGATGCTCTATCCAACTGAGCTACGGGCGCATAACCCGCCAAGCTTAGCATGGCTCCTGCCAAATACCGCCCGGCGGCGGCACGCCAAGCAAGAGGCTGGTGGCCGGTCGCCTGAGGGGCGACCGGGCCACGACCAGCGCACGCTACTGCGGTTCGACCTTGGAGACCCGGTTGCCCGTACCACCCGAGCTGACGACCGGCGCCTTGTCGTTGACGAGCTCGCGGTACTTGACCACGTTGCGGTTGCCCGACGTGTCGATCCGCGTCGTCGAGCCGACGTCGAGGATGTTCTCGTTGCCGCCGACGGTCACCGGGCCGCACTGGCCCTTCAGGGTGAGGCGGTTGCCGTTGCCCTGGACCGAGACCGCCCGGCCTTCGCACTCCATGGTCTTGACCTGCTGATTGGTCGGCACGAGGATCGGCAGCCCGGTGCCGGTCGCGGACGCCGTGCGGGTCGAGGACGTGGCCGGCTTGGCCGGGGCCGGGTCGCCGCGCTTGGCGCTCATCGAGGCGCCGCTACCGCTGGCGCCCATCGCCACGCGGCGGTCGCCCGAGCCGACGGCCAGCGTCGGGTTGCCAGGCTTGGCGGTCGCCGCCGCTGACGACGTGGGCGTCGATGCGGTCGCGCTCGCCGTGCCGCTACCGGTCGAGGGCGTGCTGGTCTGGGGCTTGGCGGCGGGCGCCCCGCTATCGGCCGGCGTCTTCTTCTCGACGCTGTTGCCCATCCCTTCCTTGGTGACCTTCGGCGCCGCGCCGTCGATGCCGCTGGTCCAGTAGACCTTGTTGTTCATCCCGGCCACGGTGAGGCGGCCGAGCATGGCGATGTGGACCGTGTTGTCCGATCCCTCGACGAGGACCGTCGAGCACGCGCCGGTGAGGGTGACGGTGTTGCCCGCCCCCTGGACCTTGGCGCCCTCGGTCCCGCACGCGACCGTCAGTCGCTGGGACATGCCTTCGACGACCGGCCGCTGGCCGAACGCGACCACCGGCAGACACAGGGCGGACGCCGCCGCGATGGTGCCAACTCGCAAATCAAGACGCATATGCAGCTCCTTTCGCCCATGACGGGCGACGCGCCCGGGGCCGGAAACGCTTCAGCATAAAGCAAAAACGTCGCATCGGGGCGAGACGAACGGATGACTCGTCCGGGCCCGGTCGACGGCCGTGTATCCTCAGCGCACTGGCCCTGGCCGGCAGCCTCATGCGCGACTACCTGGAGCAGCTCCTGCTCGTTCTCTCGATCGGCTCGGCCGTGGCCATCGTGGCCAAGCGTGTCAGCGCGCCGTACAACGTCGCCCTGGTCATCGTCGGCCTGGGGCTGGTCCTGCTGAACGTGCTGCCCGAGACGCCGATGGACCCCGGCGTCGTGCTGCTGGTCTTCCTGCCGATCCTGGTCTTCCAGGGCGCGCTGTCGGCGGACGCCTCGAGCATGCGGATGGCGGCGCGGCCCATCCTCGCCCTGGCCGTGCCTGGCGTCGCGATGTCGCTGGTGGCGACGGCGGCGATTGCCGCCTGGGTGATCGGCCTGCCGTTCCCCATCGCGTTGCTGCTAGGCGCGGTGCTGGCCATCACCGACACCGTCAGCGTGCTCCTCGCGTTTCGCAGCGTCCGCGTCCCGCATCGCCTGGCGGCGATCATGGAAGGCGAGAGCCTGTTCAATGACGGCACGGCGCTGGTGCTCGTCAGCGTCGCCGCCACCGTCGTGATCGAGGGCGTCGTCAACCCGGCGGCGATCGGGCGGATGTTGTTCGTCGCCATCGTGGCCGGCGGCCTTCTCGGCGTGATGTTCGGCACGCTCGCGGCGCTGATCCTGCGCCGTGCGCCCGACGAGCTGACCGCCATCCTCGCCTCGGTGGTGGCCGTGTTCGCGACGTCGCTGGTCACCGAGCACAATCACGGCTCCCCGGTTATCGCCGTCGTCGTCGCCGGTGTCCTCCTCGGCCGCGCGATGCGTAGCGGCCTCGAGCCGTCGCGCGTGCTCGCCCTGCAGGGGTTCTGGGAGATCGCGGCCTTCGTCATCAACGTCTGGCTGTTCCTCCTGGTCGGCATGCAGTTGAGCGCCGATCTGCTGCTGCGCGAGGCCTGGCCGATCGTGCTGGCCGTGATCGCGCTGCACGCCGGCCGCGCCGTCGCTGTCTACGGCTGCTTCGGCGCGCTGCACCTGTCCGGCCACGGCGTGCCGTGGCGCTGGCAGCACGTGATGGTGTTCGGCAACGTGAAGGGCGCGCTGTCGATGGCCGCCGTGCTGGCCCTGCCCGCCGGCATCGTCTATCGCGACCGGCTGATCGCCATCGTCTTCGGCGTGACGTTGATCACGCTGGTCACGCAGGCGTTGCCGTTCCGCGCTTTCCTGACCTGGCTCGGTGTCGCCGGCGGCAGCGCGGATGAAACCGCGGATGAGTGCCGCGCCGTGCTGATCGGCGCCCGCCGCGCCCAGACCGAATTGGACGCGCTGCTGGCCGAGGGGCTGATCTCGCGCCACGAGCACGCCGAGCGGCGCGCCGAGTACCAGCGCGACGTGATCGACGCCGAGCGCACGCTGCGCCATGCCGGCGGCAATGTTCACACGCACGTAGCGCTGCCGACGGTGTTGGCGGCGCGCAAGGCGGCGATCCTCGACGCGGCGCGGCGCGGCCTGATCACCGATCGCACCGCGGCGCGCCATGTCGCGGTGCTCGACGAGCACATCCTGCGCGTGACGCTCGCGCACCACGAGGACGGCCGATGAAGATCCTGATTGTCGGAGCGGGGCGCGCCGGCCTCGAGGTGGCGACGCAGCTGACGCGCCAGAAGCATGCGGTCACCATCGTCGACAACGACGAGGCGGTGACGCGGCGGGCGTCGGAGCAGCACGGGCTCGTCGCGCTGAGCGGCGACGCGACGATCGCGGCGGTGCTCGAGGAAGCCGACGTCGCCCAGAGCGACGTCGTGGTGGCGATGCTGCGTCGCGACGCCGACAACCTGGCGGTGGCGCTGCTCGCCAGGGCCGCCGGCGTCGAGCGGGTGATGGTCCGAATGCGCGACAACGCCTACCGGCCGGTCTACGCGGCGGCGGGCATCGATCGCGTGCTCTCCGAGACCGACATGATCACCGGCTCGGTGTCGACGGCGATCGAGCACGACGCGATCCGCCATGCCATGCTCCTGGGCGATGGCGGCGCCATCGCCTTCGAGCTGACCATTCCCCAGGGCGCCGCGGCGGCGGGGAAGACCGTCATGGAACTGGCCGCGCTGCCCGGTTTCCCGCCCTCGTGCGTCTTTGCCGCGCTCTACAAAGCCGCGGGCGGCGTCGAGTCGCCGCGCGGCGCGACCGTCGTACAGGCGGGAACGACGGTGCTTCTCGTCTCCCGCCGGGACGAAGTGGCACAGGCCGTCGCGACGCTCACCGGGCCCGCCGCGCAGCTATAATCGCGGTTCGTCACCCTGTTCGCGGCAGCCCGTCCCGACGTTCTTGAGGATGAGGGTCCGATGCGATACACCACGACTGCTCGTTACCGTCTGCTCCTTCCATTCGGCGGGCTGCTGCTGGCGGGGGCCGTTTCGCAGGCCGCAGACGTTCCGGTCACCCTCGCCATCCGTCCCGCCATCGTGTTCGCGGGCCGCGACGTCCGCGCCACGGTGCGCACGCCGCGCGATCCGCGCAATCGCGAGCTGCGGATCGTCGTCGAGGCTGGTGACTACTACGCCAGTTCGGATGTCCAGCTCGACGGCACCGACGCGCCGGCGACGCACCAGTTCACCTGGAAGGAGCTGCCGAGCGGCGCCTACCGGGTCGAGGCGATCCTCACCCGCGAGGACGGCGAGCGGCAGACCGTCACCCAATGCTTCGCGGTGCTCGGCCTCGACGATACCGCCGACACCCTCCGGGCGCCGCCGCGACGTTCGGCCCCGGCCGCCCCTCTCGCCACCGAAAGCCGCTCCGGCTGCTGATCGACGCGCCTCACCGGACCGGCTCGCGGGCCATCCGTTCGAGGACCCCGTGCAGATCGACCGGCGGCCCGGCGATCACCGGCCGCCACAAGTCGGGCATCGCGGCGAAGCGCGCCGGCACCGTCTTGATGGTGAAGTCGCCGGGGCTGACGCCGTCATCGACTTCCTCCCAGGTCAGCGGCGTCGACACGCCGGCGAACTCGCTGGCCCGCGCCGAGTAGGTGGTCGCCAGCGTCTTGCCCAGGATGTTCTGCAGGTAGTCGACGTAGACGGTGCGTCCGCGCTTGCCGACCGTCCGCTCGACGGTCGCTTCCTTGCGGTGCTTGTGCGCGACGATCGTGGCGAGGATCTCGCACAGCAGGCGGCCGGCCTCGTAGGGTGTGTCCGGCGGCAGCGGGATGTAGACGTGCAGCCCTGACGATCCGGACGTCTTCGGCACGCCCGGGATGCCGAGGCGCTCCAGTTCGTCGCGCACCCAGCGCGCGACATCCAGTACCTGCGAGAACGGCACGCCCGGCATCGGATCCAGATCGAGCGCGACGTAGTCGGCCGCATGGGCCGATTCGTACTTCGAGAACCACGGATCCTGCGAGATGGTCCCGAGCTGCGCCATGTAGAGCAGCGTCTTGAGGTCGCCGCCGACGATCCGCCGCGTGTTGGTGTCGGCGCCCTCGTCGTCGATGGTGTCCTCGACGCGGATGCCGGGCGGCACGACGTCCGGCGCCTTCTGCTGGTAGAACGCCTTGCCGGTGACGCCGTTCGGAAAGCGCTTCATCACCAGCGGGCGATCGGCGACCACCGGCAGCAGCCACGGCGAGACGTGCACGTAGAAGCGGAGCAGATCGCCCTTGGTGTAGCCGTCCGCCGGCCAGAACACCTTGCGCAGGTTGGTGACCTCGAGCGTCTCGCCACCGGGGAGCCGGACGACGCCGTCCTTCTTCGCCTCCTCCATCTCCTGGAGCTTGGCGATCAAGGCATCGAGCTCCGGCGTCGTCGGGATGCCGACCGGCCCCGCCGCCCTCTTGGCGGCCGACGTGGCCATCTTTCCGCGCGTGCCGGCCTTGCCCTTTTGCATGCCGCGCCACATCAGCACGGCGCGTTTCGCTGACGGACTGGTCTCGGCCGACTTCGACTCCGGCACGCGCGCAGAGGCCAGCGTGACCGAGCGTGGATCGATATCGTCGCGCATCCCGAGATACACGGCGTGGCGCAGATGCGGTTCGTTGGTCCAACCGGTGAAGGTGACCTCCGCGACCAGCGACGGCTCGACGTAGTGCACCGTGTCGTTGGCCGGCACCGGGCCGTCGAACGGCGTCTTGTCGGCGGCGCACGACCGCAGCAGCTTGGCGAGCCGCGTCAGCTCGCGGCCGGTGAAGCCGCTCCCGACGTGGCCGACGTAGCGCAGCTTGGCGTCCGGTTGGTTGCCGGTGAAGGCGCCGAGCACCAGCGCGCCGAAGTGCTGCCGCGTCTCGCGCGGTCCGGTCCAGCCACCGACGACCAGCGACTCGGTCTTCTTGATCTTCAGCTTGATCCAGGCCGCACTGCGGCGGTCACTCTCGTAGCGCGAGTCGGCGCGCTTGGCGACCAGGCC
>JBDSLU010000255.1:0-9254 GCA_039916225.1 Vicinamibacteraceae bacterium | reverse complement strand
GGCCGGAATCGTTGCTGGCTCGCCCGCTGCCCGCACCGGAATCGTTACCGGCTCGCCTGCTGCTGCGCAGCAGGCGGCCTGACCGTAGCCGGCCGCACCGGAATACCGGAGCCGGAGGCTCCGGTGTCCGGTGTGGCCGGATATGAACATCATCCGTCTCGGCCACGTATGTAGCGAGCGAGGATACAATAGGCGGTCGATCTTCGGCCGTTACGCGAGCCTATACCTATGACCCAGCCTCTGTCCGCCTCCTCCGGTAGTGCAGCTCCGCTGTCACTGGCGCAACGCTTCCTCGGCATGCTGACGTCGCCCAAAGCGACGTTCGAATCGGTGGTGTCATTTCCCCGGTGGTTCGACATCTTCGCCATCACGGTGGCCCTGTCGATCGCGGTGTCGACGGCGTTCTTCTGGTCCGAGGTCGGCCAGTCGGCGTTCATCGATCAGATGAAGGCGGGCAACCCCGCCGTGACCGACCAGCAGGCGCAGATGGCCATGACGGTGACCAAGTACGCCACACCGATCGCCGGCCCGATCTTCGCGATCCTGTTCGTCCTGGCCCTCGCCGGCATCCTGCTGGGCGTCTTCGCCATCACCGGCGGCGCGGCGTCCTACAAGCAGGTGCTCGCCGTGGTCGTGCATGCCGGCGTCGTGAGTACCGTGGCCCAGGTCGTCCTGATGATCGCGAACTACGTCCGCGGATCGATGGTCTCGATCACGAGCCTGCAGGGGCTAGGACAATTGTTCGCCGAGCACGGCTTCATGGCCGGCTTCCTCGGCGCGATCGACCTCTGGTGGTTCTGGTACTTGTTGGTGCTCGCCATCGGTCTCGGGGTGCTCTATCGACGCCGGACCGCACCGATCTTCGTCTCGTTCACCGCGCTGTATCTCGTGATTGCGCTCGTCGTCGGCGTCTACAAGGCCGCGACCGCTGGAGGTTCTTAGGTGTCCACTGGGAAGAAGGTCATCATCGGCGTCGTCGCGGTCGTGGTGCTGGGCGGCGCGGCTGCCGGCAACACGTGGCTGAAGCGCACCCCCGGCAAGCCGGTCAGCCTGGAGAAGGTGCTGGCGCGCGATCTCGAGGCCGTCGTCTCGGCCTCGGGCAAGATCCAGGCGCGCACCACCGTCAACATCGCGGCCGACACCATGGGGCGCGTCGTGGAGCTGGCCGTCGATGAGGGCCAGAAGGTCACCAAGGGCCAGTTCCTGATGCAGATCGATCCGCGCAACCAGCGGACGGCCACCAACCGCACCGCGGCCGGCCTGGCCGCGGCCCGATCGCAGCTCGAACAGCTCCGCAGCAGCGTGGCGGCGTCGCGCGAGAACCTGGCGCTGTCGCGCGAGAACCTGCGCCGGGCCCGTGAGCTCTGGGCCCAGCAGCTGACGACCCGCCAGGCCCTCGATGGGGCCGAGAGCGAGGTCAAGGTCCGCGAGACGCAGCTGCGCGACGCCGAGCAGGGGCTGTCGACGCAGGATCAGCGCATCCAGGAAAACGCGGCCACGGTATCGAGCGCCGAGTACGAGCTGTCGCGCACCCGCATCGAGTCGCCGATCGACGGTTTGATCGTCCGCCGCAACATCGAGCAGGGCGAGACGGTGGTCATCGGCACGATGAACAACGCCGGCACCGTGCTGCTGCAAATCGCCGACATGTCGATCATCGAGGCCGAGGTCGAGGTCGACGAGACCGACATCCCGTTCGTCCAGATCGGCCAGACCGCCAAGGTGAAGATCGACGCCATCCCGGACAAGACGTTCACCGGCAAGGTCACTGAAGTCGGCAACAGCCCGATCGTCCAGGCCGCGGCCGGACAGAGCGGCCAGACCGCGACCAACTTCAAGGTCACGGTGACCATCGACGGCCAGATCCCGGAGGTCCGGCCCGGCTTCACCTGCACCGCCGACGTCACCACGGCGACGCGGGCCAAGTCGGTCGCCGTGCCGATCCAGGCGATGGCCGTCCGCGAGCTGATCTACGACGCCGCCGGCAAGATCGTCCCGCAGCCGAAGGTCGATCCGAAGGCCAAGAACACGCCTCGACCGAACGCCACCGATCCCCTGCCCGCCGGCCAGACGCGGAAGGACACCGAGGGCGTCTTCCTGATCAAGGATGCCAAGGCCACCTTCATCCCGGTCAAGACGGGCATTGCCGGCGACAAGTATTTCGAGGTGCTGAGCGGCCTCAAGGCGGGCGACGAAGTCATCACCGGCCCCTTCAATTCGGTGCGAGACTTGAAGGACGGCGATGTGGTGAAGCCCGAGGAGCCGAAGGACCGCACCTGACCTGACAGACCTGACTCGGGCCAACCGCGCATGCAGAAGTTCATCGACGCCATCCGCCTCGCGCTGGCCTCCATCTGGGCCGGCAAGCTGCGCTCGTTCATGACCGTGCTCGGCAACATCGTCGCGGTGACGTCGATCATCGCGGTGGTGTCGCTGATCCGCGGCATGAACAGCTACGTCTCGGACGCCATCCTCAGCGATGTCGGCGCCGGCACGTTCAAGGTCGAGCGGCAGGGACCGACGACGAGCGAGGAAGAAGAAGAGCGGCAGCGCAATAACCCGCGCGTCACGATGGTCGAGCTCGAGACGCTGAGCAGGGCCGGCGACACCATCGATTCGGTGATGGCCCAGGCCTACAACGGGGCGCCGGTCGTCTACCGCGACGAACAGCTCGACAGCGTGCAGGTACGGGGCGTCTCGAAGGAGTACCTCGAGTTCTCCGGCTACGACCCGGAGCTCGGCCGGCTGCCCAGCCGCTTCGAGGTCGAGTCGTCGCGACCGGTGTGCTTCCTCGGTTACGGCACCGCCGATCGACTGTTCAAGGGCGCCAGCCCGCTCGACCGCAGCATCCAGATTCGCGGCGTCCACTTCCGTGTCATCGGCGTCAACGAAGAGAAGGGCTCGCTCTTCGGCAACTCGCAGGACGAGTTCATCGTGGTGCCGCTCGGCGTCTTCCAGAAGCTGTTCGGCTCACGCCGCAGCCTCGAGCTGACCGTCAAGCCGCGCGATCCGATGCAGATCGAACGGACGATGGACGAGGCCCGCGTCGCCCTGCGCTCGCTGCGGAAGCTCGGGCCGAAGGAGCCGGACAACTTCGGCATGTACACCTCCGACACGATCATGAACATCTTCCGCGCCTTCACGGCTGGCGCGTTCTCGGTGCTCATCGGCGTCGTCGGCCTGTCGCTGGTCGTCGGCGGCGTCGTCATCATGAACATCATGCTGATGGTCGTCAGCGAGCGCACCCGCGAGATCGGCCTGCGCAAGGCGCTCGGCGCCCGCAAGCGCGACATCGTCTGGCAGATCCTGACCGAGTCGACCACCCTGTCGATCGCCGGCGGCCTGGTCGGCACACTGCTCGGCTTCGTTGTCGCGTTGATCGTCGCCCAGCTCACACCGCTGCCGGCCAAGGTCGAGCTGTGGGCGGTGGCCATGGGCATCGGCATGACCGCGATCGTCGGCCTCTTCTTCGGCCTTTATCCGGCCATCCGGGCCGCCAGCCTCGATCCGATCGAAGCGCTGCGCCGCGAATGATTACCACGGCACGCCAGTGAGACACGACTGATGGCATCGTCCGGGCTCCGCGCAGGTCTCCTCCAGGAGATCCTGACGATGGCCGTCGACACCCTGCGCACCAACAAGATGCGCTCGGCGCTGACGATCCTCGGCGTCGTCATCGGCATCACCTCGATCGTCAGCATGACCGCGCTGATCCGCGGCTTCGACGAGTCGTTCAAGGACCTCTTCCGCCAGATCGGCCCGAAGACGATGTTCGTGACGAAGTTCAGCTTCGTCAGCTTCTCGCAGGGCAAGGAGTTCCGCGACCTGATCAAGCGGCCGAACATCACCATCGAGGACGCCCGCGCCATCGAGCGATCGCCGCTGGTCGAATCGGTCGCGGTGCAGCTGGGCGGCGGGCCCGGCACCCGGCCGGAGCGCTTCACCTACGGCAACAACGCCACCAAGCGGATGGGCGTGATCGGCGCCAGCGCCAACTTCGGCGAGACCAACTCGATCCCGCTCGAGGCCGGCCGCGTCTTCACCTCGGCGGAAGTCGACCGCCGCCGCAACGTCGTGGTCCTCGGCAACGCGCCGGGCAAGTCGTTGTTCCCAGCGGCTGATCCGATCGGCAAGCTGATTCGCATCGGGCGGACGCAGTACACGGTGGTCGGCGTGTTCGGCAAGCGGCCCAACCCGCTCGGTGGCAGCCAGGCCGACGAGTTCGCCATCATCCCGCACACGACCTGGCAGAAGGTCTACGGCGCCGACGCGCTCCGCATCTTCGGCATCGTCCACCGTGACGTGTCGATCATCGTGATCCCCCGCGACGAAGTCCCCCAGGCCACCGCCATGCGCGAGGTCGAGGAAATCATGCGGGCGCGGCACGGACTCCGCCTCGACCAGGAAAGCGATTTCGACATCGGCACCCAGGACGCGCTGTTCAAGGTCTGGGAGCGGATCAGCAGCGGCATCTTCCTGGCGCTGGTGGTGATCTCGTCGATCGCCCTGATGGTCGGCGGCATCGGGGTGATGGCCATCATGACCATCAGCGTCACCGAGCGGACCCGCGAGATCGGCGTCCGCAAGGCCCTCGGGGCGCGGCGCCGCGAGATTCTGTGGCAGTTCATGCTCGAGGCCGTGTTCCTGACCTCGCTCGGCGGCCTCATCGGCATCGTCCTGGGCGCCTCGATCGGCTGGCTGATCAACATCCTGACCGGCTTCCCGATCTCGCTGCCGTGGTGGTCGTTCGCGATCGGCATCGGCTTCTCGGCCTCGGTCGGCATCTTCTTCGGCATCTTCCCCGCCTTCAAGGCGGCCCGGCTGGATCCCATCGAGGCCCTTCGCTACGAGTAACGACCCATGGCCATCGCCGGACTCCGCGCCGGGCTCCTTCGCGAGGTCTTCACCATGGCGGTGGAGACGCTGCGCAGCAACAAGCTGCGCTCGGCCCTGACCGTCCTCGGCGTCGTCATCGGCATCACCTCGATCGTCAGCGTCACCGCCCTGCTGCGCGGCTTCGACGAGTCGTTCAAGGACATGTTCCGGCAGATGGGCCCGACGACCTTGTTCGTGGCCAAGTTCAGCTTCGTCAGCCGCTCGCAGGGCAAGTCGTTCCGCGACCTGATCAAGCGGCCGAACATCAGCAACGACGACGGCCGCGCCATCGGGGCCTCGCCATTGATCGAATCGGTGGCGGTGCAGGTCGGCGGCATGATCGGGCCGCGCGACGAACGCATGACCTACGGCAGCGCTGCCACCAAGCGCATGCGTGTCATGGGGACCAGCGCCAACTACGGTCAGAGCTTTTCCATTCCGATCGACGCCGGCCGCGTCTTCACCGAGGCCGAGGTCGACCGACGCCGCAACGTCGTCGTGCTCGGCAACGCGCCCGGCAATGCCCTCTTCCCGGCCAGCGATCCGATCGGCAAGCAGGTGCGCATCGGCCGGACGCAGTACACCGTGGTCGGCGTGTTCGGGAAGCGGCCGAACCCGCTCGGCGGCACCCAGGCCGACGAGTTCGCGATCATCCCGCACACGACGTGGCAGAAGGTCTACGGCACCGACGCGCTGCGCATCTTCGGCATCGTCCATCGCGACATCGCGATGATCGTGATCCCGCGCGAGGGCGTGACGCAGGCGGCCGCGATCCGTGACGTCGAGGAGATCATGCGGGCCCGGCACGGCCTCCGCCTCGATCAGGAAAACGACTTCGACATCGCGACCCAGGCGGCGATGCTCCAGGTGTGGGAGCGGATCAGCGGCGGCATCTTCCTGGCGCTGGTCGTGATCTCCTCGATCGCCCTGATGGTCGGGGGCATCGGCGTGATGGCCATCATGACCATCAGCGTCACCGAGCGGACCCGCGAGATCGGCGTCCGCAAGGCGCTCGGGGCGCGCCGCCGCGAGATCCTGTGGCAGTTCCTGCTCGAGGCCGTGTTCCTGACCTCGCTCGGCGGCATCGTCGGCATCGTCCTGGGGGCCTCGATCGGCTGGCTGGTCAACGTGCTGTCCGGCTTCCCCATCTCGCTGCCGTGGTGGTCGTTCGCCATCGGCCTGGGTTTCTCGGCTACGGTCGGCATCTTCTTCGGCATCTTTCCGGCCTTCAAGGCGGCCCGGCTCGACCCGATCGAAGCCCTGCGGTATGAGTGAACGGAGGGGGACGGAGGAAACGGAATCACAGGAGAAGCGGAGGAACGGAGAAGAACGGAGCATTCACAATTCTTGCGGAACGTCATGGTTTCAGCGCATGGCTCACCCGCAGAGATAGGAAAGGACCGCTGTTCGCCTCCGCTCCTCCGCTCCTCCTGTCGAATCTCCCCCCTGGGTTCCCTCGGTTCCCTCCGCCCTCTCATTCCCTCCAGCCCCGGGCTGGCGTATCATCGGCTCCTCTCGCCCCTTCGCCACGGACCCCGCACGTGCGGACATCACAAGGAGCCCTGCAGCAATGCGTGTCTTCGATGCCCCCGCCATCCGTAACGTCGCCCTGGCCGGTCATTCCGGGGCCGGCAAGACGCAGCTCGCCAGCGCGCTCCTCTTCACCGCCGGCGCGGTGAATCGTCTCGGCAAGGTCGACGAAGGGACGACCGTCACCGACTACGACGAGGAAGCCATCGCCCGGAAGCACACCCTCGGCTCGAGCCTGGCATGGCTCGAGTGGCAGCACACCAAGATCAACCTCATCGATACGCCCGGTGTCGGTAACCTTCTCACCGACACGCGCGGCGCCCTCCGGGTCGTCGAGGCCGTGCTGGTCGTGGTCGACGCCGTGTCAGGCGTCCAGGTGCAGACCGAAGCCGTCTGGCAGGCGGCCGCCGAGGTCAACCTGCCGCGCCTGATCGCCGTCAACCGGCTCGATCGTGACCGCGCCAGCTTGGAGCGGACGCTCGACTCGCTGCGCGAAGCCTTCGGCCGCGCCGTCGTGCCGATCACCCTGCCGGTCGGCACCGAGCGCGGCTTCCAGGGCGTCGTCAACCTGCTGACGATGCAGGCCATGACCTACCTTCCAGACGGCAGCGGCGCGGTCAAGATCTGGGCGATTCCGGCGTCCATGGCCGTCGAATCTGCAGCGGCGCGCGAGACGCTGGTCGAGCTCGTCGCCGAGGCCGACGACACCTTGATGGCCCGCTTCTTCGACGAAGGGACGCTGACCAACGAGGAACTCGCCTCCGGCCTCGCCCGCGCCGTCGCCGACGGCAAGATCTTCCCGGTCCTGTGCACGTCGGCGCTGACCAACGTGGCGATGCAGCCGCTGCTCGATGCGCTGGTGCGGCTGGTGCCGTCGCCCGCCGACCGCCCGTTCTCCGCCATCGCCAAGGATGGCTCGCCGACCAGCGTCCTCGCGACCGATACCGGCCCGACCACGGTCTTCGTCTGGCGGACCGTCGCCGATCCGTTCGCCGGCCGGATCACGCTCTTCCGCGTCGTCACCGGCCGTCTGGTGTCCGACACCACCGCCACCAACGTGACGCGCGGCGACGCCAGCGAGCGCCTCGGCCATCTGCTCGTCGTCCAAGGCAAGACGCACACCTCCGTGTCCGAGGTGAAGGCCGGCGACCTCGGCGCCGTCGCCAAGCTGAAGGAGACGCAAAGCGGCGACACGCTCGCCGAGAAAGGCGCCGCGATCGTCTTCCCGCCGCTCGCCTTTCCGGCGCCCGTCCTGGCCTACGCGATCGAGCCGAAGACGCGCGGCGACGAAGACAAGATCAGCAGCGCCCTGCACCGCTTGCAGGAAGAAGATCCGACCGTCCACTTCGACCGCGACCCGCAAACCAAGGATCAACTGCTCTCCGGCCAGGGCCAGCTGCACATCGAGGTGACCGTCGCCAAGCTGAAGCGCCGCTTCGGCGTCGACGTGACGCTCAAGCTGCCTCGCGTGCCCTACCGCGAGACCATCGGCGCACCGGCCGAGGCGCACGGCCGCCACAAGAAGCAGACCGGCGGCCACGGCCAGTTCGGCGACTGCACGATCAAGGTCGAGCCGCTGCCGCGCGGCGCCGACTTCGAGTTCATCGACGACACCTTCGGCGGATCGATCCCGCGCCAGTACGTGCCCGCGGTCGAGAAGGGCATCCAGGAGGCGCGGCTGCGCGGCTACCTGGCCGGCTATCCGATGGTCGACTTCCGCGCCACCGTCGTCGACGGCTCGTTCCATCCGGTCGACTCGAACGAGCTGTCGTTCAAGATGGCCGGCTCGCTGGCGTTCAAGGATGCGATGGCCCGGGCCCGGCCGACGCTCCTGGAACCGGTGATGCACGTCGAGGTGCAGGCGCCGAGCGAGTACGCCGGCGACCTGATGGGCGACCTGAACGGCCGGCGCGGCCGCATCGCCGGCATGGACACACGCGGCGCGACCACGATCATCCGCGCCCAGGTGCCGATGGCCGAGATGCTGACCTACGAGCAACATCTCACCTCGGCGACCGGCGGGCGCGGCGCCTACTCGATGAGCTACTCGCACTACGACGAGGTGCCGGCGCACCAGCAGGCCAAGATCGTCGCGAACGCCAAGGCCCAGCGCGCCGGGCAGGAGGTCGAGGCCGAATAGGTTCAGCGAGGTGAGGCCTCGCGTGGCTGCGTTGGTCGGCGCTGCTGCGCAGCTGTCGCGCAACCGGATGCCCGACGCGACCCTCTGAGCCGCGTCCGAGCGAAACCCGCGTCGTCCATCGAAGGAGTCACGCCATGCGTCACACGTTCCACGTCGGCGCAGCCTGCTGCATCGTCACCTTCATCGGCTCGACCGCCCTCTCCGCGCAGGCGCCGCCGTCAACGCCGCAGAGGCCAGTGGTCGACGAAGCCGGCGGGACGTTGATGAAGGCGTTTTCGAGACTGTTCGCCGGAGCCGGACCCGACGAAGGGACCTTGCGGCCGAAGGCGCCCACGCCGAGCCTGGCGCCCCTCCAGATCTGCGGAATCAAGGTGCTCCATCCGGATCCGACGATCGATCCGAAGTTCGAGGTGCCGCTGCGCGACACGACCACCCGGTTCGCGATACGCACGGTTCCCGTCCTCTGCCGCTGACGACGCCGGCACGTCGCCGCCGCCAGGTGACGACGCGGCCGTCTTCCCTGACGTTGGAAGCCTGATGCCCGTCGTGGGACTGTTCGGGCGAGGACCCTCGTTCCGTCAGGCGCGGCTCGTAGATCGCGTCGGGCGTCCGGTTGCGCGACAGTTGCGCAGCAGCGCCGATGCAGCGCAGCCACGCGAGACGCGTGCAGGCCAGCGACACAACGTTCGACGCAGGTCGAACGTTGCTT
>JBDSLU010000254.1:0-2925 GCA_039916225.1 Vicinamibacteraceae bacterium | reverse complement strand
AGACACCGACGACGAGTCGCGGCTGTTCGTGAAGTGGGACGGCGTGATGTGGGCGACGACGCTCGACCACTCGCCGCTCGACGTCGTCGCGTGGCACGGCAACTACGCGCCATACAAGTACGATCTGCGGCGGTATTCGCCCGTCGGGCCCGTGCTCTTCGATCACGCCGACCCGTCGATCTTCACGGTGTTGACGTCGCCCTCCGAAACGCCGGGCACGGCCAACGTCGATCTCGTGATCTTCCCCGACCGCTGGGCCGTCGCCGAGAACACGTTCCGGCCACCCTGGTATCACATGAACGTGATGAGCGAGTTCATGGGGCTGATCTACGGCCAGTACGAGGCCAAGCCGCACGGGTTCGTCCCGGGCGGCATCTCGCTGCACAACACGATGCTGCCGCACGGGCCCGACGTGGACGCGTTCGAGAAGGCCAGCAGCGTGGAGCTGAAGCCGCACCGGCTCGAAGCGACAATGGCGTTCATGTTCGAGACACGGTTCATGCAGCGCGTGACGGCCTACGCGGCGCAGGCCGAGGAGCGGCAGCAGGAGTACCAGGGCTACGGGCGGAAGCTCCAAAAGCACTTCACGCCGGACCGGCCGTAGCGATGTGGCATCGCAGCGTCGCTCTCGACGACACACACGATCCCGCGCGGCGGAGCTGGGTTGCTTCGGCCAATGGGCACCCGGACTTCCCCGTGCAGAACCTGCCGTTCGGCGTGTTCTCGCCCCCTGGCCCGACGGCGCGGCGCGCGGGCGTGGCCATCGGCGATGCCATCCTCGATCTGCGGGAGGCTTCTCGCGCGGGCCTGTTCACCGGCGAGGCGGCGCATGCCGCCGCGCTGGCGGCCGACGGCCCGCTCAATGCGTTCATGGCCGCCGGCACCGAGGCACGACATGCGCTTCGCGTCAGGCTGTCGGAGTTGCTGACCGAAGGAGCCGCCCAGCAGTCCACGCTGCAGACCATGCTGCACCCGGCGACGCAATGCACGCTGCACCTTCCGGCCGCCATCGGCGACTACACCGATTTCTACGCGGGCATCCACCATGCGGTGAACGTCGGGCGGCAGTTCAGGCCGGGCCAGCCGTTACTTCCCAATTACAAATACGTTCCGATCGGCTACCACGGCCGCGCGTCGTCGGTCTGCCCGTCCGGCACCCCCGTGCGTCGCCCCGTCGGTCAGTGGCGGGCTTCGGCCGACGCGCACGCGCCGATCTTCGGGCCCACACGTCGGCTCGACTACGAAGTCGAACTCGCGATCTGGATTGCCGGCGGGAACGCGCTCGGCTCGCCCATTTCCATCGACGACGCCTTCGATCACGTGGCGGGGTTCGGCTTGCTGAACGACTGGTCCGCGCGTGACGTGCAGGCGTGGGAGTACCAGCCGTTGGGTCCGTTCCTGGCCAAGAGCTTCGCCACAAGCGTCAGCCCATGGGTCGTGACACCCGAAGCGCTCGCGCCGTTTCGCGTACCTCAGCAGCTCAGGCCTGCCGACGACCCCGCGCCGTTGCCGTACCTCTCGAGCGACGCCGACCAGCAGAAGGGCGCGCTGGCGATCACGATCGAGACGCTGCTGGCGACGCCGTGTCTGCAGGCGCGGGGACTGCCGGCGCAGTCGGTGTCGGTGACCAGCGCGCGTCATCTTTACTGGACCGTCGCGCAGCTCATCGCGCATCACACGAGCAACGGCTGCAATCTGCGCCCGGGTGATCTGCTGGGTTCGGGGACCATTTCGTCGCCCACTCCGGACGGGTACGGCAGCCTCCTCGAGATCACGGAAGGAGGCCGACGGGCAATCGCGCTCGCATCGGGCGGTACGCGCATGTTCCTCGAGGACGGGGACGAGGTGATCATCCGCGCGCGCGCCGAACGCGACGGCTTCGTCTCGATCGGCCTCGGCGATGTCCGCGGCATCGTCATGGCGTCCGAAGCCTGACGGGGCGCGCTGACCGTCTGGCGCTCCGCAGAGTCGCAGCCGACATCCGCGACGCTGCCGACGAGGCACCCATGCGGCACTCGCTGACCCGCTCACGGCGCCGGAGTTCGCAGCCATAGCCGAAAGCCCGCCCTGCCCGAGGGGGAGGTTCGCCGAACCTCCTCCCTCCGAAGATCGGGGTCGGCAACTCGGCGCGGTGCAGCGATTTACAGGGGTCGCCCTACGGGGATGAAGAGCAACTGGAGGGCTTTTCGGAGCAACAAGAAATCACCCCGGCCGCAAGCACTCACCCAGTCGCGCGAATTCCTGAGGAAAATGGAGGCGCCGCCCGGATTTGAACCGGAGATGGAGGTTTTGCAGATTAGCGGGATCGGGCATCGTGTTGTCTCGTGCTGGTTTTTGGTCTCTCCAGCTCCCCCGTTTTGCCTGGTGTTTGGGCCGTATTGGACGTTTGGACTACAGGCGCCCAGTGATGGGCCGCGTTGTCGTATTCCGTGATGGGATCCGAGGACGGAGGTCTCTGGCCAGTCGCAGCTAGCAAGGCGTCGGGCGCTGCGCCAGATAGATCACGTGGTTGGGCCCACGACGCGGCCGTCCGCGCACCCGTTCCATCACCACGTCGAATCCACCGTTCCGCAAGCGGCGCGCGAACTGCCGATCGGCAAACGACGACCACACCGCCAGTATCCCCGCCGGTTTGAGGGCGGCGCGGGCCGCGGCGATGCCTCGGTCAGCGTAGAGCGCGCCGTTGCGGTGCGACGTGAGCGCACTGGGCCCGTTGTCGATATCAAGCAGCGCGGCGTCGAAGCCCGTGCGATTGGCGCGAAGCACCTCCAGGACGTCTCGTTCGACCACCTGCACGCGCGGATCGTCGAGCGGCCGGTCCGCGAGCGGAGCGAGCACGCCGCGATTCCATTCGACGACCGCGGGGCTCAGTTCGGAGACGACGACTGTCGCGGAAGAGGGCAGGAGGTCGAGAGCGGCGCGCAG
>JBDSLU010000253.1:0-16315 GCA_039916225.1 Vicinamibacteraceae bacterium | reverse complement strand
CAAGGGGCTGATGGTCAACGCCCACTACACGTGGTCGAAGACGCGCGACATGGCCACCCACTCGAACGGCGGCGGCCGCATCGTCAACAACTACGACATCTACAGCGACTACGGCCCGGCCAACTGGGACGTGCCGCACCGGCTCGTGCTGAGCTACGTGTGGGACCTGCCGTTCTTCGCGGACTCGACGAACGGCCTGCTGAAAGGCACGCTGGGCGGCTGGCAGGTCGCCGGCGTGTCGACGATCCAGAGCGGCACGCCGCTCAACGTCATCGTCTCGACCGATCGCGCCAACATCGGCCAGCCCAATCAGCGTCCCAACCTCGTCAACGCCGACGTCGCGTTCGGCTGCCAGACGAACCCGAACGGGCTGGGGCTGGTGAACTGCATCGACCCGACCGCCTTCGCCCAGCCGGACCAGTACACCTTCGGCAACACGCCGCGCAATTACCTGCGCGGGCCGAAGTTCAGCTCGACCGACGTATCGTTCATGAAGCTGATTCAGCTGGGTGGCACGCGCCGCATTCAGCTCCGCGCCGAGGTGTTCAACCTGTTCAACCAGGTCAATTGGAACGCGCCGGGCTTGACCCTGGGCACCGCGTCGTTCGGCGTGATCTCGTCGGCGGACACGCTCCGCCGCGCCGAGCTCGGGGTGAAGTTCCTGTTCTAGCAGACATGCGTGCCGGGGCCTCTCGCGCTCCGCGAGCCCGGCACGCGCGTTCGCTCGCATCGTCCGTATCGTTCCTTCAAAGAGACGCGCCGTCAGGCCGGGCGTCCTGGGAGGACACGACGATGCGCGTCTGGAGCGGCGGAACGGCGACGGTGATGGTCCTCGGGGTGACGCTCGCGGCCATGCAGCCGGCGGCGGCTCCCCCACCCACAGCTGCGACCCCGCAGAACCGACCGCTGCTGCCCTCCCGATTGTCGTCGGACCTCGCGCATCTGCGCGAAGAGGCGCGGCGCCATCCGGCCGGACGCCTCGTCATCGCCAACGACGCCTACCACGCGGCGTTCGACGCCAGCACGGGCGTCACGGTCACGCCACGCCTCGCCGGCACGCTCGAACCGGCGCGCTACTGGTTGGCGGTCTTGGTTCCGGCCGGCGGCACGGTCCGCAGGTAGGCGAAGATCCGGCTCAGGTCGTCGTCGGCCATCTCGCCATAGGCCCGGGGCATGGCGTCGTTGATCGCTGATCCGTTCGGCCGGCGATGGGTGCGCAGGGCGGTCATGAAGTCGCGCTCGCTCCATGTGCCGATGCCGATCGGCGTGATGTTGGCGCCGCCGGGCGGGGGCCCGGCGCCGCCCGTCAGCTGCGGGCCGTGGCAGCCCTGACAGCCGGCGCTCGACACCAGGTACTTGCCGCTGGCGACGGCGTCAGCGGGATCGGGCCGCGAGGCCAGTCGAGGCTGGCTGTGATCGATCATCGACGCGGACGCCAGGGGGAAATTGACGAAGAGCCCGAGCGCCCGCGCGACCGGCCCGACCGACATCGTCGGCGTGACCCGGTCGACGGGCGGCATCGACTTCACGTAGGCCACCAGGGCGCCGAGGTCCTCGGCGGTGAAGAGGTAGTCGACAACCGGCATGAAGACGACCGACCGCCCGTCACGCTTGACGCCATGGGTCAGCACCCGGACGTAGTCCTGATCGGTGTACTCGGCTGGCAATCCGCCGCGCCCGCGCGTCACGTTGACGGCCACCAGCCGGCCCATCGGAAAGTTGTCTTCGACAATCTGGCCGCCGAGATCGGGCCCGTGGCATTCGGTGCACACCGCCACCTTCTCGGCCAGGTACTTGCCGCGCGCGATGGCGGCCGGGTCGCTCGGAATGGGCACCGACGGAGCCGTCACGACGTAGGTCCTGGCCATGACGCGGCCGCTCGCGACGTAGACGTAGGCCAGCAACGCCACGATGGCGACGCCAATGGCCCCGACCAGGATCATGATCCATTTGAGTAGCCGTCTCATGCGTCAGCATCGTAAGGGCGAGCACCGGGTCGGCGCAACCGTCAGTGTGACGCGCCGGTCCTGCCCGCAGGGACCGGGCCGGCCTGGCCCGGCACGGTCTGGGGCCGGTGCTAGACTCGCCTGCCATGCCGACCCGGCGAGCCTTCCTGCAACAGGCCGGCGCCCTGGCGTCGACCGGAGCCTTCGCGCCCATGAGCCTCGCTGCCCCGCCGCCCTACAAGATGGGGCTTCAGCTCTTCACCATCCGCGACGCGATGGCGCGCGACGTGGCCGGCACGCTGACGCGCATCGCGGCCCTCGGCGACCAGGAGGTCGAGACCTACGGCTTCGAACCCGACGGCCCCGGCTACTACCGGATGCCGGCGCGCGACTTCGCCCGGCAGTTGCGCGATCACGGGCTGACCAGCCCCAGCGGCCACTACGACCTGAACCGGTTCGCCACGGCGAGCGACGACGACCTGAACCGCTACGTCGATCGCTGCATCGTCGGCGCCAAGGTGCTGGGCCAGACCTACATCACCTGGCCGTTCCTGGAGGAGCCGCTCCGGGCGCTCGAGCCGTTCTCGCGCATCGTCGCCCGCTTCAACGCCATCGGCGAGCGCATCGTCAAGGGCGGCCTGCAGTTCGCGTATCACAACCACGGCTTCGAGTTCGTCGAGCAGAACGGCCGCATTCCTTACGACATCGTGCTGCGCGAGACGGATCCGACGCTGGTCAAGCTGCAGATCGATCTGTACTGGCTGTCGCACGATTCGAAACAGTCGCCTCGCTCCTGGTTCGAGCGCGCCCCGGGCCGCTTCGTGATGTGGCACGTCAAGGACATGCACAAGGTCTCGCGCGACTACACCGAGCTGGGCAACGGCACGATCGACTACCCGCGCATCTGGCCCGATGCGGCGTTCTCGGGCATGAAGCACTTCTTCGTCGAGCAGGGCGGCAACTTCGCGCAGGACTCGATGCAGAGCGTCACCGACTGCGCGGCCTACGTGAAACGTTACCTGCTGCCGCCGCCCTGAGCGACACAGGCGCGTCGGCGGTCGGTGCCGCCCGGCGGATCCTGTAGGCTTGACTGGGACGATGATCGAGTCGGGAGTCGGGGACGAATCGGAGCGCGGGACGGTCGTGGGGGCAGGGTCCCGCTGGTGGCGCCGCGCGCCGGTCGTACTGGGTGGGATCGTCGCACTGGCCCTGCTGCTCGCCTCCGAGAGCCTCGGGGCGGGAACGATCTTCAACGTCACGCTGCACTATCCAGGGATCGACAAGGTCGCGCACCTGGTCCAGTACGCGCTGGTGTCCCTCTCCGTCTGGTGGCTGATGGGCGGCGTCGTCGCGCACCGGGTGTGGCGGGTGGCCGCAGCGGCGGCCGTCGCGCTGCTGCTCGGCCTCGGTGACGAGTTCTTCCAGCGGCTGGTGGCGAATCGCACGTTCGAGGTCGCCGACCTGGCGGCCAACGCCTGCGGGGTCATGCTCGGCATGGGGCTCGGCCCGGGGATTCCGTCGCGGCGCGTCGCCCGTGCCTTGGTCGCCGCGGCCCTCGTCGGGACGGTCGGCGTCGCCGGGCATTCGTACCTGCGCCTCCGACACTTCAACCGGGGCATGCTCTACACCCGGCAGGGCGACCTGCCCAAGGCACTCCACGAGTATCGGCTGGCACGCGAGGACGGCCTCGACTCGCCGGGCTTCTACAACGAGCTGGCCTGGATCGAGCTCGAATCCGGCGTCGGCGACGCTCGTGCCGCGGTGGGCTACGCCTCTCGCGCGCTGGCCGCCACCCCGCACAGCGCGGACGTCCTCGACACGTTCGGCTGGGCCTTGCACCAGTCGGGCCGCTCCCGAGAGGCCCTGCCACCCCTGGAACGGGCCTTCGCGGCCAAGCCCCGGATGTACTGCATCCACTATCACCTCGGCGAGGTCTACGCGGCGCTGGGCGATACCGACCGCGCGGCCCACCACCTGCGCGAACAGATCCGCCTCTTCCCCGGCGGCAGCGACGCACGACGGGCGGCGCAGGCGCTCCGACAGCGCCGTCTCGCGCCGGCCACGGCCCAACGGGCGACCGGAACGTAGCGCCACCGTCTACGCTGCGGCCCTGCCACCAGCCGGCCGCCCCCTCCTCTTTTTCCCGAACCGTCCCGGTCCTTCCCAGATGCGTGCGCGCCGCTGCCCGCCATTGCGCACGACCGCTCACGCCCAATCGACCGGCTGAAGACGCCGCCGCCGCTGACGATTGGGGACATACGAGACCAGCGTCCGCGTACGCACTGGTTCGTGTGAGCTGCCGATGTCGAAACTGTGCCGATTGCCGACGCCCCCGCCGCTGGCGACCCATCTGGGCGCTCGGCTGTGTCGCGCCAGCTCAGGCCTTGCCCTGGTCTGCTTCGCCCTGCTGTGCGCCGCGTCCCCCGCCCGAGGCCAGACCGCGACGTATGCCGGGCATGAGTCGGAAGCCGTCACTGCCGCGACCGCCCTCGAGGCGCTGATTCAGCGCGTCGACCAGCTCGAGGCGGAGGTGCGCACGCTGCGCGCCCAGCTCGCCACCCGAACGCCGGACGCCGAGCCCATGGCTGTGGCTGCCGCACCGTCACCCGTCTCGGCGCCGGCCATGGCCGCGACCGCGACGCCTCTCCTCCCGGCCGCCGACGCCCACGACCACGCCGCCGCCGACGCGGCCGCGGCGGCCGAGGGCGCCTGGCAGACACCGCGCACCCAGTTCCACTGGTTCTCCGACGTCGGCTTCACCGTCAGCGACCGCGACACCGCGACCAGTTCGTTCGGGCTCGGCCAGCTCGATCTCTTCCTCACCTCGGCGCTCAACGAACGGTGGAGCGTCCTCAGCGAGATCGTCTTCCGCGCCAACGCCGACAATCGCTTCGTCGTGAACCCGGAGCGGCTCCTGTTACAGTACCAGCCCTCTGACGCCGTCCAGATCGCGATGGGCCGGTTCCATTCGGCCGTCGGCTACTACAACACCGTCTATCACCACGGCTCGTGGTTCGAGACGGCCGCGGCCCGGCCATCGCTCTTCGCCGCCGGGCTGGTCCCGTACCACAACGTGGGCGTCAGCACGCACCTCAAGGTGCCGTCGGGCTCGGCCCGTCTCGAGCTGATTGGCGAGCTGGGCAACGGGCTGACCTCGGGCTCGCGAGCGCTGGAACCGACCCAGAACGTCGTCGACGAGAACAACCACAAGGCCTTCAACGTCGCCGCCACCGTCAGGCCGGAGGGGCTCGAGGGCTTCCAGACCGGCGCGTCCTGGTATCGCGACCGCCTGACGCCCATCGGCCGATCGCCGATCGCCGCCCACACCATGGCCGCTCATGCCGTCTACACCGGCCACGGCTGGGAAATCCTCAACGAACTCGTAGCGGCGCGCCACGCCGACGAGGACGGTTCGCCCGCCCGTGTGGCCTACGGCTGGTACTCGCAGAGCTCCTATCGCATCCGGAACATCCGTCCGTACCTCCGCTATCAAGCGGTGCAGGGCAACGCGGCCGACCCGATCTTCGGCAGCCTCGGCCATCGCTACGGTCCGGTCGCCGGCGTGCGCGTCGACCTGGGCAGGTTCGCGGCGCTCAAGGTCCACCTCGATCATTCCCGTCAATCCGCCACCGGCACGACGTCGAACGATGGCGTCGTCAAGCTGGCCTTCACCTTCTGATGTTCCAGCGGCATCGGCGCACCGGGCTGCTCGCGGCGACGCTCCTGCTCGCCGCGGCGCTGATCCTGCCGGCCGGCATGGTGGCAGCGGGTCCGTCCGACACCGCGGCGGTCCGGGCCGCTCGCACGCCGCTGGTGGTCATCGTCAACCGCAGCAACCCGACCGATTCGATCGGCCAGCGCGAGTTGCGCGCCCTCTTCCTCGGTGAACGCACGACATGGCCGCACGGCCGACGCGTGACGCTGGTGCTGCGCGAGCCGGGACAGCCGGAACGCGCCGCGGCGTTGCGCCTGATCTACGGGATGTCCGAGGACGACCTGTCCCGGCACTTCATCCATCAGACGTTCACCGGCAGCAACGCGTCCGGACCGCGAGCCCTGGCCACCGCCGACGGCGTCAAGCGGTTCGTCTTCAACGTGCCGGGTGCCATCGGCGTCATCCGTCTCGCCGACGTGGACGACACGGTCAAGGCCCTCAAGATCAACGGCGCGTCGCCGGGCGAGCCGGGCTACGCGCTCTTCATGGGCGAGTCCTGAGGCGACCATGGTCGACGCACCTCCACCCGTGACCGCCCGCTCCACGATGGCCTGGCTCCGCCGTCCGGCCGCCGTCTTCGCCCTGGTCGGCGTGGTCGCCACTGCCGTCGCGGCGTTCGAGTACCGCGATCAACGACGCGCCCATCGCGACACCCAGCAGATGTACCAGGGGCTGATCACCGGTCTCGGCGCGGTCGCCGATCTCCAGTACGAGATTCAGGAAGCGCGGCGCAGCATGCTGTATGCGCTGACGACCACCGACAGCAACCGTCAGCTCGAATACGTCGATCGCTCACGCGGCGCCGACGCGCGCGTGACGGCCATCACCCATCGGCTCGCGACGGCCAGCGACGGCGCCGAGACGCAAGCCCTGATTGCGACGCTTCAGCACGCCTGGACCGAATACCTGCGCGGTCGCGACGAGGTCATCGCCTCCATCCTCGAAGGCCAGGTCACCGAGGCGGTCGCCCGCGACCTCTCGGAAGGCGCCCCGGCGTTCGAGCGCGTCCGCAAGGCGCTCGGTGCCGTCGAGAGCCGCCAGCATCGCAGCGCGGAGGCCCGGCTCGACGCGGTGGCGTCGTTGTCGACGCGGTCGTTGATCAGGGTCGTCGGCATCCTCTGCGTCATGCAGGTGCTCGCCCTGGTCGTGCTGCGCATGGTGCAGCGGGCCAGCGTGCTCGAGACCGTCCAGCGCTCGGACGCCCGCCTGCGCGACATCGTCTCGTCGATCAACGAGGGCATGTTCGTGATCGGCCCGGACGGCCGCGTCGAGTCGTGGAACGATGCCGCCGAGCGCGCCACCGGTGTCGGCCGACGCACCCTGGTCGGTCAACGGCTCGAGGCCGCGCTGCCGGCCTTCGCCACCGCCCTGGCCTCGGCGCCGACCGGCGCCGGCAACACCGAGCGGCCGACGTCGACGCACGAGATCGCCGTCGACGTCGAGGGTGCCCCGCGCGTCCTCGAACTGCGTGTCTTCCCCTTCGACGGCGGCGCCACCGGCTTCTTCACCGACGTGACCGCCCGCAGCCGGCACGAGGCGGAACTGCGCAAGACCCGCGACACGGCCGAGGCCGCGGTTCACGCCAAGAGCGAGTTCCTTGCCCGGATGAGCCATGAAATCCGCACGCCGATGAACGGCGTGCTGGGGATGACGGCGCTGCTCTTCGACACGCCGCTGTCCGCCGAGCAGCGCGAATGCGCCACGGTCGTCCACGAGTCGGCCGAGCACTTGATGCACGTCATCGACGACATCCTCGACTTCTCGAAGATCGAGGCGGGCAAGCTGCGCATCGAGCATGTCGCCTTCGGCATGGCCGACGTGCTGGAACAGGCGCTGGCCATCGTCGCCCCGGCAGCCGAGCGCAAGGGGCTGGAACTGCGGATGGAAGCGCCGCGCGTGCCGCTGCCGCAGGTGCTGGGCGACCCGCACCGGCTGCGCCAGGTGCTCATCAACCTGCTCGGCAATGCCATCAAGTTCACCGCCGAGGGCGGCGTGACGTTGAAGCTGTCACCCACTGGTGTGGCTCACGGCGAAGCCGCGGTCCGGGTCGAGGTCGTCGACACCGGCATCGGCATCGACCAGGAGGCCCTCGATCGCCTGTTCCGCGCCTTCGAACAGGCCGACGGCTCGATGTCGCGACGCTTCGGCGGCACCGGGCTGGGCCTGGCCATCACCCGGCAGCTGATCGAGCTGATGGGCGGCCATGTCGGCGTCGACAGCCGCCCGGGCACCGGCAGCACGTTCTGGTTCGAGCTGACGATGGGCGTCGCCATCGCCGACACGGCGACGGTGCCGACCCCGGCGGCCCCCGACGTACTGGCGCGGGCGGCCCTCGGCGATGGCGGCCTCGACGTGCTGCTGGCCGAAGACAATCCGGTCAACACGCGCGTCGCCGTCGCCATGCTCAAGCGCAGCGGACACCGCGTGACGGTGGCCGAGAACGGCCTTGCGGTACTCGCCAACCTCGAGCAGAAGCCCTTCGACGTCGTGCTGATGGACTGTCACATGCCCGAGATGGACGGCTTCGAGGCGACGCTCCAGCTGCGCGCGGCAGGTAATCGCGTCCGCATCATCGCCCTGACCGCGAGCGCGATGGAGGACGAGCGGGCGCACTGCTTCGCCGTCGGCATGGACGACTTCCTCGCCAAGCCGCTCACCGCCGCCAACTTGCGCGACGCGCTCAGCAAGGTCAGGACCCAGGCGGCGGCCTAGCAGCCCGCCTCGCCCGTCCGCTGCGCTACTTCCCCGCGTTCAGCTGCGCCTCGCGGATCGCCTTGAACTCGTTGCCCGGCGACCACGCCGGATAGCGGTCGGCCTGCGCCACGCGATACCCGACGGCGAACAGCAGCTGGACATCCTCGGCGAGGCCGCTCAGGTCCCACGCCGCGGTCACTTCGTCCGACGGCTTGTGGTAGACGTCGGCGGTCCACTTCGCGCGCACCTGCTCGCTGAACGACGCCGGCCTGCCGACGAAGTCGACGCCTTCGTCGACGCTCAAGGCCGGCACGCCCTGCTTGGCGAAGTTGAAGTGGTCGGAGCGGTAGTAGAAACCCTTTTCCGGTTCGGCGTCGGGCCGCAGCGTGCGGCCCTGCTCCTTGGCGGCAGCACGCGCGTAGTCGTCCAGCTCGGACGCGCCGAGCCCGATGATCACCAGGTCCTTGGTCCGGCCGTTGACGTTCAGGGCGTCCATGTTGATGTCGGCCAGCGTCTTGCGCAGTGGATAGAGCGGCTGCGTCGCGTAGTACTCGGAGCCGAGCAGGCCCTGCTCCTCGGCGGTGACCGCCAGGAACAGGATCGAGCGGCGCGGCGCCTTCGGCAGCCGGGTGAAGGCCCGGGCGGTCTCGAGGAGCGCGGCGGTACCGCTGGCGTTGTCCTTGGCGCCGTTATAGATGCGATCGCCGTTGACGGGCTCACCGATGCCGAAGTGATCCCAGTGGGCGGTGAACACGACGTGCTCGTCCTTCCTCACCGGATCGCTGCCCTCGAGCCGGGCGACGACGTTCTGCGAGTCGACGCGCCGCATCGTGTTGCGGATCGTCATCGACGCCGTCAGGCCGAGCGGCACGGGCTTGAAGGCGCGGGTCGCGGCCTGCGCCTTGAGCCGGTCGAAGTCCTGGCCGGCGCGGCTGAAGAGCGCCTTGGCCTGGTCGAGCGTGATCCAGCCTTCGATCGCCGCCCGTTCCATGTTCTGGCCGGGCGTGACGAAGGTGAACTGCTCGCCGGTCTTGCCCTGCACCACCGCGAACGGATAGCCCGCCGGCCCCGTCTCGTGCACGATGAGCACCGCCGCGGCCTTCTTCTTCGCACCGATCTCGTACTTGTAGGTCCACCGGCCGTAGTAGGTCATCGCCCGGCCACCGAAGGTCTTGCGATCGAGCGCCGACGGCGTCGCCGGATCGGGCACCGGCGGATCGTTGACCAGCATGACCAGCGTCTTGCCGGCGACGTCGAGCCCCTTGTAGTCGTCCCACGTGTACTCCGGCGCCTCGACGCCGTAGCCGACGAACACCAGCTCGGATCCGTCGACCTTGACCTCCTCGGTCACGCGCTTGCTCCAGGCGACGACGTCGTCGCGCCAGCGCAGCGTCGCGGGCCCCGCGCCGGAACCGCCGGTGATCGTCAACGGTGCCGCGGTCGGGGTGATGCCGGCGAGCGGCACCTTCTGGACGAAGGTGCCGTCGGGATTACCCGGCTTCAGTCCGAGCGTCTTGAAGGTGTCGACCAGGTAGGCGACGGTCTTCTCTTCGCCTGGCGTGCCAGGAGCCCGGCCTTCGAAGGCGTCCGACGCGAGCATCTTGGTATGGGCGAGCACGGCCGCGGCATCGATGGCCGGCAAGGCCTTCAATGGCACCGGATCGGCGGCGCCAAGGACGGCCGTTCCGGCGGCAAGGACGACAGCGGCGGACGCCAGGCGGGGGAATCGCATGGCCTATCATTGCCTCCTCCGACGGTCTCCGCAGCGTAATTCCCAAGCATGACCCGATCGTCCGCGGCCTCGCTCTCGGTCTCCCGCCGAATCGGCCTCATGGCCGCGGTGCTGGCAGCGATCGCCGTGGCTGGCGGCCCCGTTCGCGCCAGCAGCACGTCGGACGCCGTGACGGTCGAGCCGCGCATCGTCGAGGCCCGGCTCGGCCGCGTCTCGCTCGAACAGGTCGATGTCTCGCTCCGGGTCGCCTTGCGCGCCTCGCGAGACGCGCGTATCCGCTCGCTCGCCTTCACCGATGCCTTCGTCGGCCAGATGCCGGTGTGGATCGCGCGCATCGACGGTGACTGGCCGCTGACGTCGGGCCAGGAGCTGGTCATCCCGCAGCTGATGCAGGTCCGCCTGAACGCGCGGGATGCCGTCGGCGTCGACGACCTCGGCGCCATCGTGCGTCGCGGCTCGGTCACCGTGCGGGCCAGCGTCGAGGTGGCGATCGCAACGCCGTGGGTCAGCCGCCTGTTCTTCATGGGGCCGACGCGGATCCTGGTGCGCGACGTCAGCCTGGAGATGCCGATCGCGCTCGGATCGTCGAAGGTGGGGTCCTTGACCCGGATGGGGGCCGACCTCGTCGACGCGGCCCAGCGCGGCGCCGTCACCTGGCTCGCCTCCGGCCTCAACCGCCTGCCGGCGAGGAGCGCGACGGTGCTGCGGTTCGGCGGCGCCGTGGCGAGCGTCACGTCGCGCTACGACATCGAGGGCACCGGGGCGGCTGGAACCCGCGAGCGCCGGGCGGCCGGCGTGTGGTGGAGCCCGACGGTGTTCTGCACGACGCGCGAGGCCCTCGAGCCTTGGCGCTACGACGTCGGCGACGCCACCGCGCTGCAGCTCCGCGGCGCGCGCCTGGGCCTCGGTCGCCGGACGGCCCACGTCGCGGCCACGCGGGACCGGCCCGCGGTCGACATCGACCTCGCGGCCTTCGCGGCGCTGCTGCCAGCCCCATCGGACCGCAAGCTGTACACGCTGGTCGACGGGCAGCCGCGCCGCCTGCGCCTCGCCGACCGCGACGCCGCGTCGAACCTGGTCTGCCTTCAGGTCGGCGGAACTCCGGCGACCTCCGGCGAACTGGCGCTCGCTGGGGTTTCGGCGGGAACGTCACCAGCGGCGCCTCGCGCCGGCGCGTCCACGGACGTCGCGGCGTTCTCGCCCGGCCGATCGCTCGCCATCGTCTGGACGTCCGTCACCTCGACCGGTGCGGATCGGCTACAGATCGCGACACCGCTCCACCGCGCCTCGTTCGGCTCGCCGCTGGTCGCCGGCGACCGGCTGGTCGGCCTCGTCGCGTCGCCGATGACGGCCTGGCCGGCGAGCTTGGTAGCCTCGGCCGCCGCCCGCGCCCTACTTCTGCCCGCTTCGTCACCGGCGTCGCCGGGGCCTCCCGCCAGCTCAGCCCGCTGAGGAACGGGTCGGCTGATAAAGGTGGAAGGCGGATTGCACTAGTCTGGGTGGGAGCTCGCTGGCCCGTCGGCCTGACCTCCCGAGAGGACGATTCCGAACATGTATCCGTTGCGCTCCGTCGCCGCTCCCCTGCTGCTGACCCTGGCCTTCGGCGGCTCGGTCGCCGCCCAGACCCGGACGGTCGAGCTCGTCGCGACCGACGCCATGAAGTTCAGCACCGCGACCATCGAAGCCAAACCCGGCGAGACGCTTCGCATCGTGGTGCGCAGCAATGGCCAGATGCCGAAGATCGCGATGGCGCACAATTTCGTGCTGCTGCAGCCGGGCACCGACCCCGCCAGCTTTGCCAATGAAGGGGCGATGCACCGCGCGTCGGACTTCGTCGCCCCCGGCCTCGCCGGCCGGGTCATCGCCAAGACCCCGATGGCCGGCGCCGGCGAGACCACCGAGGTCACGCTCACCGCGCCGGGCCCTGGCTCCTATCCGTTCGTCTGCACCTTCCCCGGCCACGCCGTCGGCGGCATGCAGGGCACGCTCGTCGTGCAGTAACGGCGTCGCAGTCATCGACCAGGCGCGGCTGAGGGGCGCCGAGGCTCTCAGCCGCGCCCCGCTGGTCCGCTACTCCCTGAGGGCGGCCAGCGGGCTCGAGCGTGCCGCCCGCAGGGCGGGTGGCAAGCTCGCCAGCACACCTGCAGCCGCCAGGACGATCGCCACCGCCACGTAAGCAAGGGGATCGCGCGTCGTGATGCCGGACACCTGAGCGCTCAGGACCCGGGTCACCCACAGCGCCAGGACAAGGCCGGCGAGCGTGCCCCACGCCATCAGCCGGGCGCCGCGACCGAGCACCAGGCGCAGCACGTCACCGCGGGTTGCCCCGAGCGCCAGGCGCACGCCGAACTCGGCGCGCTGCCGCGCCACCGAGTAGGCCACGATGCCGTAGACCCCGACGACGGCCAGCAGCAGGCCGACCGCGGCGAAGACGCTCAACAACAGCAGGCTGAAACGCGGCTGCGCGAAGACCTCTTCGTCGATGACGGCGTCGAGCGCCCGCACCTCCGTCACCGGCTGCTGCGAATCCAGCGCATAGACTTCGGCCCGCACGGCGCGCTCGAGCCGCTGCGGCGGCACGTGGGCCTCGACGATCAGGTAGGCGTAGCCGGCATTCACACCGAACGGCACGTAGATCTCGGCCGCCGGCTGGCGTTGCGGCCCCTGGTTCCGCAGGTCGTCGATGACACCGACGATTTCGAAGCTGGTATTGGGCAGGCCCAACGGCGGACGCCCGAGGTAGTCGAGACCGACCGTTCGGCCGATCGGCGACGCGCTGCCGAAGAACCGCCGCGCGAAGTCCCGGTTGACCACGCCGACGCGGCGCACCGCTTCGACGTCCGCCGACGTCAGGCTGCGGCCGGCGACCAGTCGCGCCCGTTGGATCCGCAGGTAGTCGGCGCTCGTCTCGTGGACCTGCGACACCTGATCGGTCGCCGGCTGGCCGGGCACGGTGATCCGCGTGCGCCGCGCGCCGACGAACGGCAGGCCGCTGTCGAGGGTCGCGGCCTGCACGCCGGGCAGGGCCGTCACCCGCGCCAACAAGGCGTTGAGGAATCGCGCCCGATCGGTCGGCTCGGGGTAGCGCGTCTCGGCCAGCGGCACGCGCATGGTCAGGATCCGCGTCGGATCGAAGGTCAGCGGCGTGTGCTGTATGCCGACGAGCGTGCGCACCATCAAGCTGGCGCCGACGAGCAGCACCGTCGAGAGTCCGATCTCGACGACCACGAGCGAGGCTCGCATCCGCGCCTGACCAGCCCCCGCTGTCGCGGATCGCCCGCCGTCGCGCAGCGCCTGCGCCGCATCCGTGCGCGACACCTGCCAGGCCGGCACGAGGCCCGCGATCAAGGTGCTGAGCGTGGCCAGTCCGATTGAGAACAGCAGCACGGGCGCGTTCAGGCGCACGTGCGCTTCGTCGGGAATGGTGCCCGGCGGAATCACCGTGGTCACCGCCCAGAGACTGGCCTGCGTGAGCGCGATGCCCAGCACGCCGCCGGCCGCCGCCAGGAGCGCGCTCTCGATCAACAGCTGTCGCACCAGGCGCCAGCGGCTGGCGCCGAGCGAGGCGCGGACCGCCATCTCGCGCGCCCGGGCGGTCGCCCGGGCAAGTTGCAGGTTCGACACGTTGCCGCAGGCGATGAGCAGCAACAGGCCGACGGCACCGAGCAGCACGCCCAAGGTCGGTCCCAGGCTGCTGGCGAACGTCTCGGCGAAGCTGGAGAACGTCAGCTTGAACGCCGCCGGGAACCGATCGGGGGCGCGCGTCGAGAAGTCGGCCGCGATGGGGCGCAGCGACGCCGCGGCCTGAGGCAGCGGCACACCCGATCCCAGACGGCCCATGACGTGGACCGTGCGCACGCCCGGGATCTGCATGCCGCGCTGATACGGAGTCGGCAGATAGACGTCGGCACCGCGCCACATGAAGCGCCGCGGCATCACCCCGATGACTTCCCGCTGGACGCCCTCGAGGCGCAGCGTCCGTCCCACACGGTCGGATCGCCGCCGAACTGGCGCTGCCAGTAGCGATAGCCGAGGATCGCCACCGGCGGCGCATCCGGCCGCGCGTCGGCGGACAACGGCGTCCGCCCAATCAGGCTCGGCACGCCCATGACGTCGAAGGTGTTCATCGACACGTAGTTGCCGCGCAGCCGCTCCGGCGCCTCGGAGCCGATCAGCGAGACGTCGGCGATCGTCGAGGCAATGAGTCCGTCGAACCCGGTCGCGCGCTCCGTCAATTCGACGTATTCGTCGATGGTGTAGGTCGACCAGTTGCTGCGCCCGTCCGTGCCGACCACCGACAGGCTGAGTAGCGTGTCCGGACTGCGGTACGGAAACGGGTCGATGACCACGGCGTGGACGACGCTGAAGATCGTCGTAGTCGCGCCGATGCCGAGCGCCAGCGACAGGACTGCAGTAACCGTGAACGCCGGGCTGTGCCCGAGCGCCCGCCCCGCATGCCGGATCTCCCGCCACAAGGTATCAAGCCACGTCAGACCCGGTCCTCGTGTCGCCACCCCGCACCTCCTGCTGTGTCGTGCGCCCGGCATCGCGCCGCCAGCCCCCCTCGTCAACCCACCTGTCCAAGGTGGCGACAGCGCAGCCAGCCGCCGCCTGCAACGAGCGACTGGAAACCCTCGAGCGCGACTGAGCCAGGCGCCACTCCCCCGCCCCTGACGGGCTGCCGGCTAGCGTGGCGGCGCGGCCGGGTCGGCCCAGTAGCCGGAGCGGGCCCGGATGTCGCCGCCGCCCTTCACCTTCACCGACAGCGTGTGCCAGCCGTCGCGCGGGACACCGGTCGGGGTGAAGCTGACCAGGTAGCGGCGTCGGAAGCTTTCCAGGATCTCGCCGAAGCGCGCGGCGACCCGGTTCAGCGACGACTCCTTCACGAACACGCCGCCGGTGACCTCGGCGAGCCGCGGCAGCACCGGGCCGGGTTCACCGAGGGCCACGACGCACACCACCGCCCCCGTGCGTCGCGCGGTGTCGACGACAGCGTCGCCGGTGAGGAGGCTGGCCGTATCCTCGCCGTCGCTGAACAGGATGACGATAGGCCGCCCGCGCGCAGAGGCGCCGATCAGCATCGCCACGTGGGCCGCGTCGTAGAGCGCGGTGTCGTCGCCCGGCGTCGCCGCGGCGACCACCTCGCGCAACCGCCAGGCGTCCCCCGTGAACGAGGTGAGGATCGAGACGTGATCGGCGAACGTCAGCAGCGCCGCCTGGTCGTCGCCGCGCAGGGCGTCGATCACGCGGCCGCCGGCCGCGATCAAGTGACCGCGCTCCTTGGCGTCGAGGCTGGCGCTGCCGTCGAGCGCGAGGACGATGTTCAGCGGGAGCGCCGTCGGCGACATCAGTTCGACCCGCTGCGGTACACCGTTGTCCAGGATCTCGAAGTCGGCCGCGGTGAGGCCGGCGACCGGCTCGCCGCGCCGGCGCACCTCGACGTCGACGCGAACGGAGTCGACGCGAGTCGAGAACGTCGCCTGCGGCGCTTGCGCGTGCCGCGGGCCGGACAGCACGGCGACGCCGACGATTCCGCCGAGCATAAGGAGGGTCCCTCGTGCCGCCGCCAGCGGCCGTCCCATCACGGCAGTGAGGCCCGCCAGGCCACGAGCATCGCCCCGCCATCCGGATCGTGCTGGCGCAGATAAGACAGCCACGGATCGCCATCCTTGGGCACGGAATGGGTGGTGACGTCGACGATCAAGGCGAGCGCTGCAGCGGCGCGGCCCTGGGCCAGGGCGACGCGACTGCGCCCGATCCGGGCCGAGGGTGCGGCCGGAAAGCGCGCCGCGGCTCTCGCATAGGCGTCATCCGCCTCCGGGTAGCGGCCGAGGTGTTCTTCGCTCCGTCCGAGGATCAGCGCGGCATAGAAGTCGAGGAAGGGCGACAGTGGAGCCGACAGCGCCGGGCGGACCGTGTCGGCCGCGCTTTGGTCCTCACTCAACGTGCTCAGCACGTGGGCGAGGCGGATGCGTGCCTCGTGCAGCGCCGGGTCGGCCGACACGGCCCGCCGGAACTCGCGCTCGGCCGCCTTGAGATGTGCGCGGGAGAGCTTCGGAATCTGCCGCAGATCGGATGGCGCCCTCCACTCGGGCCGCTCCGTTCCGTCGACGCGTCGCACCACCATCCGATCGCGGTCGATCCGGGCGACATACTGCTGCAGCCGGGCATCGCCCAGGGTCTGATGGAGCGTGCCCTGGTAGAGCAACAGCATCGCGTCGCCACCGA
>JBDSLU010000252.1:0-11777 GCA_039916225.1 Vicinamibacteraceae bacterium | reverse complement strand
GGCTACGCGTCGCAGAGCGACAGCCTGAGCCGCCTGACCTGGATGTATCTGCGCCTGCTCGTGACCCGCCAGGCGATCCTGCGCGTCGTGCGCGAAGGCAGCGTCCGCGGTCCTGGTGACCCGCCGCCGGTCCCGGCGACCGGCGCCACCGTCAGGAACTCGCCCGGTCCAACGCAATACGGGGCGGCCGCCCGGCCCGGCCTCGAGCAGCGGCTCGCCGACCTGCGGCGCCGCCTCGACGACGAAACGGTCGGCGACGACCTGCGTCGCAGCCTCGAAGGCCAGGCCGAGCTGCTGGAACAGCGCGTCGCGCGCCGCGGCCAGGCCGACGAGAAGCTGGCCTTCCTCGACGCCGAACTGACGCGGATCGAGGAGCAGGTCGAACTGATCCGCGAACAGGCGGTGCTCTCGACCGATCCCGAGCGCCTGTCGCAGCGCATCGACGAGATCAGCGCCACGCTCGGCACGACCGGCGAATGGATCGCCGATCAGCAGAAGACCATGGGCGCGATGGACGACCTCATCACCGAGCCGCCGCCGCTGTCGTCGCAGACGCGGATTCGCGAGTCGAATTAGAGGAGCCCGTGGTGAAAGTGCCGCTGCATTCGACGGACGTCTCGGTGCCACGCGGCACTATCACCCCGGGCTCCTAGCCATGCCCCTTCCCGTCTGGGCCTCCAAGATGCGCGACCTGTTCCGATCGGGATCGGTCGCGCAGTTCCTGCTCCACGGCAACGTCTTCGACGTCATCCCGAACGGCGATCGCCAGCTCTCGCTGAAGGCGTTCCTCGACGAGGCGATGTTCTCGTCGTACGACACGGTGCTGCACTACGACCGCAGCCGCGGCGTGCGCGCCACGCGCGGCGCCGACGACTGGAGCGGCTGGCTGCAGCAGGCGCTCGGCGATGCCAACCCGATCAGCTCGACGCGCGAGCCGGGCGTGGCCCTGGAA
Source organism: Vicinamibacteraceae bacterium (assembly GCA_039916225.1). Lineage (GTDB taxonomy): Bacteria > Acidobacteriota > Vicinamibacteria > Vicinamibacterales > Vicinamibacteraceae > JBDSLU01. The sequence continues at coordinate 10,825 of JBDSLU010000252.1, read as the reverse complement.
CTGATCGACCGCTATCTGCTGCGGACGCTGAACCTGGCGGCGATCCAGCGCGCGCCCGACGCCGCCGGCGGCCACGGCAGCGCCAACGCCAACGCAGGTGTCCGCAAGATCGCCGTCGTCGTCGACTTCGCCGAGTTTGTGGTGCCGCGCGCCGACGCCGCCCAGCTCGGCGGCCCGTTTGCCGCCAACGTCGTCAAGGTGCTCGGCTGGGCCAACGACCCGGCGATCCTGCAGGCCAACGTCATCACCGTGCTCATCGCCGAGGGCCTGCACGACCTGAACGCCCTGGTCTCGGAGAACCCGCACGCCGCCGACATCAAGCTGCCGCTGCCCGACGAGGGCGAGATGGCGGCCTACGTCGACTCGCTGGCGGCCGGCCCGATCCCCGATCTCGCCCAGCGCAGCGATCTGCCGCTGGCGACGCTCGGCCAGCGCCTGACCGGCCTGAGCCGGGTCGGCGCGCGCCGGCTGGTGACGATGGCGACGCGCAGCAGCCAGCGACTCACGGCCGAGTGGGTGGCCAAGATCAAGAAGGACCTGATCGAGTCCGAGTGCCAGGGCCTGCTCGACTTCATCGAGTCGAAGCTGACGCTCGACGACATGGCCGGCAGCGAGGCCGTCAAGGCGTGGCTGCGCGACGACCAGAAGCTGCTCGAGAAGGGCGCCCTGCACGCGCTGCCGATGGGCTACCTGGTCGCCGGCCGCATCGGCACCGGCAAGACCTACCTGGTGCAGTGCTGGGCCGGTGAGCTCGGCATCCCCTGCGTCGTCTTCAAAAACTTCCGCGATCGCTGGGTCGGCGCCACCGAATCGAACCTCGAAAAGATCTTTTCCGTCCTGAAAGCTATTGGACAGGTGCTGGTCTTCGTCGACGAAGCCGACCAGGCCGCCGGCAAGCGCGAGGGCGGCGACACGGACGGGGGCCTGTCCGGCCGCGTCTACGCGATGCTCGCCAAGGAGATGTCGGACACGCGCAACCGCGGCCGGATTCTCTGGGTCTTCGCCACCTCGCGGCCCGACCTCCTCGAGGTCGACCTGAAGCGCCAGGGCCGCCTCGACGTCCATATTCCGCTGTTCGCACCGGAGACGCCCGACGAGATGCGGGCCCTGTTCCGCGCCATCGCCCGCAAGCTCAAGTTCCCGCTCACCGACGACGATCTGCCGGCGCTCGAACTGCTCGGCGATCGGGCGCAGGGCCTGGGCAGCAACGAGATCGAAGGCGTGCTGGTGCGGGCGCTGCGGGTGTGGGAGCTGGCGCCAGATGCGACGGAGAGCGCGCCGAAGCCGGCGCTGCGCGACATCCTGGCCGGCGTGCTCGCCGAGGTGCGGCCGAGCGCGCACACGCGCAAGCTCGAATACATGGATCTGGTGGCGGTCAAGGAGTGCACCGACCAGCGCTTCCTGCCGCCCCGGTTCCGCGACCTGACGCCGGAGCAGATCGAGACCCGGCTCACCGACCTGCGGCGGTTCGTCGCTGGCGGCTGAAGCCGCCAGCAACAGCTCGGAACCTCCACCTGCGGTTCGGTTCTCGAGTCGTCTGAACGGCGGTTTCCTTGTAGACTCGCACCGGTATCGAGCCCTTTAGCCACGGAGACTTCGTATGTTTGCACGCATCGGACGGTTGGTCCGCGGGTTCATGAGCCTGTTCATCAGCGGCATCGAGGAAGCCAACCCCGAAGCCTTGATGGCGGCGGCGCGCGACGACTTCCGCAGCAAGATGGCCCAGTACAACATGGCGCTGGCGCGCATGGCCGGCGTCGCCGAGCGGCTCAAGGGTCAGGTCAAGGGAAAGACGGTCAAGGCCCAGGATCTGGAGCGCCGGATCATGGCCAACCACGCCGCCGGCAACATGGAACTGGCCGGCTCGCTCGCCCGCGAGCTGCAGGAATTGAAGGCCGACCTGACCACGGACGCCGAGGAGCTGAAGGAGACCGAGGAGGCCTACCAGAACAACCTGCGGCAGGCCAAGCTGGTCCAGCGCGAGTTCGAGGACAAGGTGCGACGCCTCGACAAGCAGCTCTCGCAGGTGCAGATCAAGGAGGCTCAGGCCGAAGCGGCCGCCGCCCTCGGCAACACCGCCTTCAAGGTCGGCGATCTCGGCGACACGCTGAAGGACGTCGAGAGCGTGCTCGAGAAGCGCTACGAGATCTCGGCGGGCAAGGCCCGCGTCGCCAAGGACATGGTCAACATGGCCGAGATCCAGGAGAAGGAAGGCGAACGCAAGGCCCTCGAGCAGAACGCCCTTGCCGAGTTCCTGGCCAGCCAGGGCGTGCAGGCGCCGGCGTCGGCGACCGGCACCGCGGCGACCGAGAAGCAGATCGGGCCTTCATAGCCGTGCCCTCCAACCGGGTTCGTCAGGGATAGCGCCCATGGAACAGCAGCCTTCGAAACTCACCCCAATCGGCCGGCTCGTCTCGCTGATCCTGGTCGTCGGCCTGGTCGGCGGCGGCGCCTACATGGTGATGAACCGCTTCTCCGGCACGGGGGGCGGCGGGAACGGATCGACGCCGAGCGGCGGCAAGAGCGGCGGCGACGCCGGTGAAGCGCCGGCGGTCGTCGACTTCAAGGCCGAGGTGCCGCGGCTGGCGCCGGCGGCGCCGTTCACGCTCAAGGACAACATCGTCCCCATCGAGATCAGCGAGTACGCCGGCTATGCCGGGCTCATCGCCGCCAACGGCGGTCTCGAGCCGACCGAGAACTCGGTGTTCTTCAAGAACGGCGGCTTCAAGGTCAAGCTGACGGTGAGCGAGGACGAGAGCTGGGGCGACCTGAACCAGGGCAAGATCGCCGGCTCGGTGACCACCGTCGACGTGCTGGCCGCCTACGGCCGGCAGTTCCACGCGGTGGTACCGGTGCAGATCGGCTACTCGCGCGGCGCCGACGGGCTGATCGTCCGCTCCGACATCAAGAAGATCAACGACCTCAAGGGCAAGCTGGTCGCCACCTCGCAGTTCACCGAGGCCGACTTCTTCCTGCGCTATCTCGCCCAGGAAGCCGGCCTGTCGGTCAACGTCCTCAACAGCGTCGACGCCACGCTCAGCGCGGACCGCATCAACCTGGTCTACACCGAGGAAGGCGGCCAGGCCGGCGAGCTGTTCCTGCACGACATCAAGTCGGGCGCCAACAAGATCTCCGGCGCGATGACGTGGGAGCCGACGGTCAGCGAAGTCGTCGAGAAGAGCGGCGGCGCCGCCAAGGTCCTCGTCACCAACAAGAACCTGCTCGTCGTCGCCGACGTGATGGTGCTGCACCGCGGCTTCGCCGAGGCCAACCCGAAGATCGTCCAGGGCCTCGTCCAGGGCGTGCTCGAAGGCAACCGGATGGTGCGCGACAACCGCGACGCGCATCTCGACACCATCGCCAAGGCCTTCAAGTGGACGCGTGACGACGCGCGCGAGGAGCTGGCCAAGGTCCACCTGTCGAACCTGCCCGAGAACCTGGCGTTCTTCTCCGGCGCGATCGACGCCGCCGGCAGCTTCGGCGGCATCTACCAGTCGGCGGTGCTCGCCTACGGATCGGACCTCGTCAAGGATCCGCCCGACGCGGATCGCTTCGCCAGCCTGACCGCGCTCAAGGCCATCGAGGCCACCGGCCAGTTCAAGGATCAGAAGGTTGCGATCTCGCCGATCCGCACGGGCGGCCCGGGCACGCTCGAAACCAACCTGCTTCTGTCGAAGGACATCCGCTTCCTGTTCGAGCCGAACTCGTCGACGCTCGATCTCGATCAGCAGTCGAACCTGTCGAACCTCGACGTGATCAAGAAGATGCTGGTGGTGAGTCCGGGCTCGACCATCCTGCTGCGTGGCCACGTCGACAACGCCATGGTCGAGGAGTTCCGCAAGCGCGGCGGCGAATCTTTCGTTCGCACCCAGGCCCTCAAGGCGATGGAGCTGTCGAAGAAGCGCGCCGCCGAGATCCGGCAGATGCTGATCACCCGCCTGAGCGTCGACGCCACTCGTATCGAAGTGCTGGGCCGCGGCTGGGAAGAGCCCGTGTCGCCGAACTCCGACGAGAACCGGCGCGTCGAAGTGCAGTGGTTCACGATCGAATAGCCGCCACCAGGGCCGGCGCCGCGGCGCGCTCAGCGCCGCGAGTAGCAGCCGGCCCGCTAAGTGGTGGACACCGCCGGCCGTGAGAGGCCGGCGGGAAACATAAGGAGCACGCCCGTATGCCACTCTTCTACACCAAGCTCCAGCGCCGCTTCGGCAAGCCGAAGGATGGCCTGACCCGCCGCGAGATGCTGCAGGCGACGCTGGCCGCATCGGCCGGCCTGCTCCTCAGCGGGTCCGGCGCCTTCGCGCAGGCCAAGCCCGGCAAGCGCATCATCGTCATCGGCGCCGGCTTCTCCGGCCTGGCCGCCGCCTTCGAGCTGAAGACCGCCGGCTACGACGTGCTGGTCCTCGAGGCCCGCAATCGCGTCGGCGGCCGCGTCATCACCTTCCGCGACTTCGTCCCCGGCAAGCACGTCGAAGGCGGCGGTGAGCTGGTCGGCTCGAACCATCCGACCTGGGTCTCCTACGCCGATCGCTTCAAGCTCTCGTTCCTCGACGTGACCGAGGAAGAGGACTTCGACTTCCCGATGGTGCTCGGCGGCAAGGCCCTGTCGAGCGAGGAAGCCGGCAAGATCTGGGAGGAGATGGACGAGGCCGTCAACCAGATGAACGCCGACGCCGCCAAGGTCGCCGATCCGAACCAGGCGTGGCTGACGCCGAACGCCGCGGCGCTCGACCAGCGGACGCTGGCGTCGTGGATCGCCTCGATGAACGCCTCGCCGCTGTGCAAGCAGGCCATCGACGCGATGATGAGCGGCGACAACGGCGTGCGCAGCGAGTGGCAGAGCTATCTCGGCAACCTGGCGATGGTCCAGGGCGGCGGCGGCGCCAAGTACTGGACCGACAGCGAGGTCTTTCGCTGCGCCCAGGGCAACCAGACGCTGGCGGCCAAGCTGCTCGCGGCGATCGGACCGGAGCGCGTCCGCCTCAGCACGATCGTCAAGCGCATCGATCAGGGCAGCCAGGGCGTGCGCGTCACGCTCGCCTCGGGCGAGATGGTCGGCGGCGACGACGTGATCCTCGCGATCCCGCCGTCGACGTGGAACCGCATCGGGATCGAGCCGGCGCTGCCGGCGGCGCTGACGCCGCAGATGGGCAGCAACGTCAAGTACCTGGTCTCGCTGCGCAACGCCTTCTGGCGGCGCGCCAAGCTCGCCCCCGACAGTCTGAGCGACGGTCCGATCAACTGGACCTGGCACCAGACCGATGGCCAGAAGGGCGTGCCGGTCTCGATGTGCGCGTTCTCGGGCGGCGTCGCCGCAGAGACCGTGCGCGAGTGGACGCCGGCCCAGCGCCGCACCAATTACCTGCGCGAGCTGGGCAAGTCGTACCCCGGTATCGGCGCCGCCTTCGTCAACGATCGCTTCATGAACTGGCCGTCCGACGCCTGGACGCGAGCGGGCTATTCGTTCCCGGCGCCAGGCCAGGTGACGACGGTCGGTCCGCTGCTGCGCAAGGGCGTCGACCACATCCACTTCGCCGGCGAGCACGCGTCCTACGCCTTCGTCGGCTTCATGGAAGGCGCTCTCAACTCGGGCGCGTCGCTGGCCAAGCGGTTGGCGCAGCGGGACGGACTGGCGAAGTAAGTGGCCCGCAAGTCGCCGACGGTCGTCGAGCTGGCGATCCTCTGCGCGATCCTGTTCATCGTCGTCAGCATCAGCTCGAACGCCTGCCGGCGCTCGAACAGCCCCTCGACGTCGTCGACGTCGGCGCCCGAGGAGTCGACCGCCGACCGCGAAGCGCGCGAACTCACCGCACGTCTTCGGACGCGGCTGACGCCGCCGGCCAACACCGTCTGGAAGGATGGCCTTGCCGCGGTGGTGCTGGTCGACGTGTCGGGCAGCATGCACGATCGCATCAAGGGCGAGCGCCGCCGCAAGCTCGAAGCGGCGCAGGCCGCGGCCCTCGACCTGGTCGGGGCCTTCGCCCGCTACGCGGCGGCACACGCCGACATGCCGGTGCTGGTCGGCGTCCACGAGTTCAGCGCCCGCGCCGGCCAGCCGCCGGCGCGCCTGGTGGTGCCGCTGGCCGCGCCGAATCCGCTCACCTCGGGCGACGCCATCCGCGGCATGAAGTCGGGCGGCGGCACGCCGATTGGGGACGCGATGGTCGAAGCTCGTCTCGCGCTCGATCGCAGCGGCCTGAAGCGGCGGCACCTCATCGTCGTCACCGACGGCGAGAACACCGATGGCGCCGATCCGGCCCTGGTCACCTCCATCCTCGAGAAGCAGCCCGAGGAGACCAAGGCGTCGCTCTACTTCATCGCCTTCGACGTCGACGCCGAGGCGTTTGCCCAGGTCAAGAACGCCGGCGCCCTGCTGCTCTCGGCGAAAAGCGGCGCCGAACTGGCCTCGACGTTCGACGAGCTGCTCAGCGATCGCATCCTCGTCGAGGCCCCGCGCGTGACGCTCGAAAAGCCGCGCACGCCGTGATCGGACCCCTCACTCGAGTCTTCATCACCGGCGGCACCGGCTACATCGGCCGCCGGCTGATCCCGGTGCTGCAGCGGCAGGGTTGCTCGGTGCGCGCGCTCGTCCGGCCCGGCTCGGAGCGCAAGGTGCCGCCCGGCTGCGAGGTGGTCGTCGGCAACCCGCTCGACCGCGCCACCTTCGAACAGGACATCGAGCCCGAGTCGGCGTTCGTGCAGCTGCTCGGCGTGCGGCACCCGTTGCCGCGAAAGGCGCAGCAGTTCTACGACATCGACCTCGTCTCGGCAAAGGCCTCGATCGACGCGGCGACGGCGCGTCAGGTCGACCACTTCGTCTACGTCAGCGTTGCCCAGCCGGCGCCGATCATGAAGGCCTACCAGCTGTCGCGGGCCATCGCCGAAGGGCACCTCGCCCAGTCCGGACTCACCTCGAGCGTGCTCCGCCCGTGGTACGTCCTCGGCCCCGGTCACCGCTGGCCGATCGTCCTCACGCCGTTCTACTGGATCGCCGAGCGGCGGGCCTCGTCCCGCGCGGCGGCGCTCCGCCTCGGGCTCGTCACCATCGATCAGATGGTCGCGGCGCTGGCATTGGTCGTCGCCGCGCCGCCGAAGACGTCGCGCATCCTCACCGTGCCGGACATCCGGCGCGCCTCGCTGTAGCCCGGCGGCGACGGCTCGCGCGTCGGTGAATCAGCCATGCGCCACAGGCAACGCGGCCATCTCGCCGGCGCTTGTTGACCAACAATCTTGTCGCAGCCATAATCGGCTTCGACCTTTTTGTGTCCAACATGCGTACTGCTCCAGCCCCATCCACCCCGTCCCACGGCGAGCCGGCGTCCACTCGCGACGAGATTCGCAAGCTCTCGTCGCTGGTCGACATCAGCCAAGCGCTGTCGGGCACGCTGAACCTGCGGGCGGGGCTGCATCGGGCGCTGGAGATCCTCGAGCGGCATCACGCCGTCGTTTTCGGCCTGGTGCTGCTGACCCGCGGCGAAGGCGAAGAGGCCAGGGCCGAACGCATCGCCAGCGGCGCCAAGGGGCGCGTCCGCGCGCTCGAGGAGCTCGGCAAGCGGATCCTCGAGACCGGCCGCGGCGTAGTCGTGCCGCGCGTCAGCCAGGAGCCGACGCTGGCCGTCCGTCCCGCGGAGCGCGGCCAGGCGGAGGAGCTCAGCGTGGTCGGCGTCCCGATCACGATCGCCCGCCGGACGATCGGTTCGCTGATGGTCGAGCTCCCGTTCAAGGCCGATCGGCTCTACGTGCGCGCCTCGAAGTTCCTCGGCGTCGTCGCCTCGATGATCGCCCAGGCGGTCCGGCTCCAGGGCCTCGTCGAATCCGAGCGCCAGCGCCTCGTCGATGAGAACACGCATCTGCGCCAGGAGCTGAAGGCGAAGTACGACTTCCCCAACCTGGTCGGCACCAGCGGCCCGATGCGCGGCGTCTTCGATCAGGTCGCCCAGGTCGCGCGCACCAACACGACTGTGCTGATCCGCGGCGAATCCGGCACCGGCAAGGAGCTGATCGCCCACGCCATCCACTACAACTCGCTGCGGGCGGCCAAGCCGTTCGTCAAGGTGAGCTGCGGGGCGTTGCCCGACACGCTGATCGAATCCGAGCTGTTCGGCTACGAGAAAGGCGCCTTCACCGACGCGCAGCAGCGGCGCAAGGGCCGCTTCGAGCTGGCCGAAGGCGGCACGCTGTTCCTCGACGAAATCGGCGACATCAACCTGCAGACGCAGGTCAAGCTGCTGCGCGTGCTGCAGGCCCGCGAGTTCGAGCGCCTCGGCGGCACCGAGACCATCAAGTCGAACGTCCGCCTCATCGCCGCCACCAACAAGACGCTCGAAACGGCGATGGCCGACGGCACCTTCCGCGAGGATCTCTACTACCGCCTCAACGTCTTCACGATCTTCGTGCCGCCGCTGCGCGAGCGGAAGCCCGACATCCTGCTGCTCGCCGATCACTTCCTGCAGAAGTTCGCCGGCGAGCACAGCAAGCCGATCCGCCGCATCGCCACGCCGGCCATCGACATGCTCATGAGCTATCACTGGCCGGGCAACGTGCGCGAGCTCGAGAACGTCCTCGAGCGCAGCGTGCTGGTGTGCGAGGGCCAGGTGCTGCACGCGCACCATCTGCCGCCGACGCTGCAGACCGCCGAGACGTCGGAGACGACGCTGGCCCAGCCGCTCGAGGAAGCCGTCGGCGCCTACGAGCGCGACCTGATCACCGACGCGCTGAAGAGCGCCCGCGGCAATCGCGCCCGGGCGGCCCGCCTGCTGCAGACCACCGAGCGCATCCTCAACTACAAGGTGCGCAAGTACACGATCGACTACCGCCGCTTCCGGGGATAGCTGTAGACTCGCCGCGGCCGCCGGTGCGGCCGCACGATGCTCGATCTCCTGGAATCGTTCCGGATCCACGCCGCCGGGCGTCCGCTGCTCATCACGCTGGCCATCGCGATCGTGCTCGTCCTCCTCGGCGGACGGCGCCCAGCAGGCCGTGAGCTGCCGCCCCGCATCGGCATCGTGATCGCGACCATCGGTGCGGCCGCGATTGCCGCCTACGTCACCAGCGTCGTCTGGTACGCCAGCGACACGCACTACTTCGACGCCGCCGAGCCGACGATGACGATCGTCGGTTGGCTGTCCACGCAGGGCCAGCCGCTCTACCACGACCCGGCGTCGGCCGAGCGCTACGCGCACATCTACGGGCCGCTGGCGTTCCTTGCGCACGGCCTCGTCCAGCGCCTGTTCGGCGCCGGCATCGAACCGTCGAAATGGCTCGGCGCTGCCGCCGGGCTGATCGGCCTCGGCGCCACGGGACTGGCGCTCACCGCCGTCACCACTCGACATCGCGCGCTCGCCCTCACCGGCGGCTGCGCGCTCGTCTACCTCGCGTTCCGCAACTACACGTTCTGGGCGCGGCCCGATGCGCTGCTGGTCGCCGGTGTTGCGCTGGGGCTGCTCGTCGCGGTGCGGGCCCGCGGCCTCGCCGCGTCCATCGGCGTCGGTCTCGTCGTCGGTTTACTAGCCAACCTGAAGTTCACGGGTCCGGTCTACGCGGCGCCGCTGATCGCGATCCTGGCTTTCGGCGCTCGTCCGACGCTCGCGCTGGTCGCCCTCGCGGTCGCGGCTGTCACCGCCGCTGCGCCCTTCGCACTGCCGAACGTCTCGCTCGCCGCCTACGTCGCCTGGGTCCGGCTCTCGGCGGCCAACGGGCTGATGCTGGCGATTCTGCGGCAGAACATCGAGTGGATCGCCTTCCTGCTGCTGCCGATCGCCGTCCTGTGGTTCGGCGTGCCGGCCGACGCCCGGCCGCGCGACCGGACCTGGATCGCCGGCATGGCCCTGCTGGTCGCCGGCATGGCGGCGGTGGCCGTCGCGGCGTCCAAGCCGGGCGCCGGTCCGTATCACCTGCTGCCGTTCGTCCCGCTCGTCGCCTACGCCGCCGCCCGCATCCTCGGCGAACGACGCCTGATCGGCGGCGACCCGACGGCCGCCCCGGTTGCGCTGGCCTGGGTTCTCGCCGCGGCGATCATCGCGATTGCGTGGCACGTGTCCTTCGTGCGGGTCATGCAGGAGGCACGCAGCCGCGACGAAGCCGGCGACATCGCGAGCTACCTCGAGGCCCATCCACGCGTCGTGGCGCAGATGGCCTACAACGGCTACGACCGCCCCACCTACGCACGTCCGTTGCTGACGTTCCGCAGTGGTCTCTACCTGATCGACGCGCCGGCGGTGCAGGAGCACCAGCAGTCGCGCCTGGCTCTGCCCGAGGCGACCGTCGACGCGATCCGGCAATGTCGCGCGGACGTCTGGCTGGTGCCGCGGGGGACCGAGCCGTTCGTCGGGCCGAGCCGCTATCCGGCCGTCGCCCTCGCGCCCATCTTCCCGGACGCCCTTCGTGCGGCGTTTCACAAGGCCTACGTCGCGGATGGGCACACCGCCTACTTCGACGTCTGGCGCTGCCGCGCGAAGGCAGTACCTTGAGGCCGCCAGCGTTGCGTACGGCGCTGACCTGGGCGTGGTGGCTGATCATGCCGCCGTTCGCAATTCTGGTCCTGCGCCTCGACGCCGAGCGCGCCTGTGCGGCGCCGTACGAGCTGCTGCCGGCGGCGACGTCGATTCCGGCGTTGGCGTGGTCCATCGCCGCGGTCTATGTCGCGGCCCACGCGCTGCTGTTCGCCGCCTGGCTCGTAACCGCGGCTCACGCCGACGCGCTGGTGCCCACGTGGCAGGTGGTCCGCCAGCTGTGGGGGCGCCAGACGTGGATGCTGGTCGTGACCGTGCTGATCTTCGTGCTCGAGTACTGGCCGGTGCCGTTCTGGCAAGCCGTCGGGCGCCTCGCC
>JBDSLU010000251.1:0-12746 GCA_039916225.1 Vicinamibacteraceae bacterium | reverse complement strand
CGCCGGGCGGCTGGCCGCCGAAGGTGATGGCCGGCGGCGTGACGCTGACGCCGAGGAAGCCCGACCAGCGGAGCCCGTCCTCGCCGGCGATCGGCGCGGCGACGAGCCCCCGCCAGTCGCCTGACTTGTCGAGCATGCCGAGAGCCAGCGACAACGCGGCCGCCGTGTCGCGTCCGGGCGGGTCGGTCTGCGGCGTGCCGTAGGCCGACGCCAGTTCCCGTACCGCGCCGAGCAGTGCCGGAGCGTCGAGGCCGGTGCCGGTCGGAACGCGCAGCCCGAGATGCAGCCGCGTTCCGTCGTCGGCGATCGATCGGCGGAAGCTGCCGATCGGTTCGAGCTCGTCGGGGTCCTCGCCGCGCGCCCGCATCTTTGCCAGCGTCCGCTCGCGCGCCTCGCCGGTGACGAACCAGACGCGCTCGCTGTCGGCGGCGGTCTCGAGCCCGAGGTAGACACGCGCCTTGCCCGGCGCCGCGGCGTGGGCCAGCAGGTCCCCGGCGATGGCGACCACGCCGTTCGGGCCGGCGGTCTTGTCGCGGTAGCTCATGATCGCCACGTAGTCGAGGCGATCGATCAGGTGATGGGCGGCCGACTGCCGGGTCTTGTCGAGCGTGACGACGCCGATCGGCTCGCCCGTCTGTTCGTCCTTGACCTGCATCCAGAAGGGGAGCGCGACGCCGAAGCGCAGGCCGGCGGCGCGCAGGCGCTTCGACGACTCGAGCGACACCTCGACGAGACCGGCGGCCATCCGCTCGCGCGATTCGGGAAAGCGCCAGCGGTAGAGCCCGTGCGGCTCGATGTCGAAATGCAGGCCGTCGAAGCCGTCGCGATCGGTGGCCGCCTTGCTGAAGGCGATGACGGCGTCGACGACGGCCAGCGCCTCACCGTGGTGCGGCTTCAGCGCGTAGATCGGCGCGCCTTCGAGCGCCTCGACCGTCAGGCCGGCGGCGTGCGCCTCCCGCAGGAGCGTCCGCCACGCGGCCGCGTGCTGCAGGACGGCGGTACCGTCGGCCGCGCGTTGGCGCTCGAGCGCAACCTGCATCCACAGGCCGTCGATGCCCTGGCAGGCGCAGAAGGCAAGCAGCTCGGCGCGTGCCTCGGCGTCGAGCAGCACCTTCGGGGTGTCCCACAGCCACATCGGCCGCGCCGGCCACCGCGGGTCGGCGCCAGCCGGGCGCGATGCCGGCGGGAGCCGCTCGCCGCGACAGGGCGGTGCGGCCGGCGCCACCACTGCCTCGACGTGGTCTGTCCGGCGCAGGTCCGCAGACGACTCGGATGTCGTGGTGGGCACGCTCATCGACGCGACCAGGCCGAGCGCGGCGATGAAGACGGGCTGGAACATGGATCAATGGCGGCGACGATAGGGGCCCGGCCGGGTCGCGGCAAACAGCTCCTGGACGCGGTAGGCCAGCTCGGCCCCCGTGAACGGCTTGGAGAGCAGCTGGCGGCCGGCCCGCAGCTGGCCGCGGCCGATGACATCGACATCAGCGTAGCCCGAGACGAACAGGACCGGTATCCCCGGACGCAGCTGCTCGAGCCGGTCGGCGAGCTCGCCGCCCGACAAGCCGGGCATCACGACGTCGGTGACGACGACGTCGAACGTCTCGTCGCCTTCGGTGAAGATCGTCAGCGCCTCGGCCGGGCCGGACGCCTCGACCACGCGCCAGCCGCGGCTGCGCAGCACTTCGCGGGCGAACTCGCGCACGGCGTCGTCGTCCTCGATGAGCAGCACGCTGCCCGGCACGGCCGTCCGCGCGTCGGCGAGCACCACGCGATCGTCGACCGGCAGCGGCGCCTCGGTCGCCGGGAGGTAGATGGTGAAGGTCGTGCCGCGGCCCAACGCCGTCCGCACCTGGATGTCGCCGCCGCTCTGCTTGATGATCCCGTGCACCGTGGCCAGCCCGAGGCCGGTGCCCTGGCCCATCGCCTTGGTCGTATAGAACGGCTCGAAGATGTGCCCGAGGACGTCGTCGGCGATGCCTTCGCCGGTGTCCGAGACGGTCATCGCCACGTACGGCCCGGCCGGCAGCGACACCGCGGGCAGCGGCGTCGCGCCGATGGCCACGTTGGCGGTCTCGATGCGCAGTTCGCCGCCGCGCGGCATGGCGTCGCGCGCGTTGACGGCAAGATTCACGATGACCTGCTGGATCTGCGCCAGGTCGACCCGGACGCGGCGGGCGTCGTGGGCCAGGGAATAGCCGATGGTGACGTCCTCACCGAGCAGCCGCGACAGCATCGTGCCGAGATCGCTGATGGCCGTGTTCAGGTCGAGCACCACCGGCTGCAGGATCTGCCGGCGGGCGAAGGCCAGCAGCTGCCGGGTCAGCGCCGCCGCCTGCTGGCCCGATCGGCGGATCTGCGCCAGCGGCGGTCGCGACTGGCTGTCGGGCGGCAGGGGCCGCTCGGCGATGTCGGTGAAGCCGAGGATGGCGGTCAGCAGGTTGTTGAAGTCGTGGGCGATGCCGGCGGCGAGCTTGCCGACCGCTTCCATCTTCTGCGACTGTCGCAGTTGATCCTCGTAGCGCTCGCGCGTCGTCTGATCGCGGCCGATCGCCTGGATGGTACGGCTCGGGCCATCGGCGCCCTGCAGCCAGCTGGCCACTTCGAGCGGCACGCGGCGGCCGTTCTTGGCGGTGAGGGCAATCTCGACCGGGACCAGCGCGGCGCCGTCACGGGCCGCCTGCAACAGGCCGACGAACCGCGGCCGTGTTTCAGCGGTGACCAGATCGGTGAGGACGCGGCCGACGATCTCTTCGCGCGCATAGCCGGTCGCGGCCAGGCCGGCGCGGTTGATCGATCGCAGGTGGCCGCCCAGGTCGCAGGTGAAGATGAGGTCGTGGGCGTTCTCGACCAGCTGTCGATAGCGCTGCTCGCTCTCGCGGATGGTGGCGGCGGCGGCGCGCCGCTCGGTGACGTCGTGCAGCAGCACCATGTAGCCGGTCGGCCCGTCGGCGTGGCCATGGATCGCGACCGCTTGCGTCTCGAAGGTGCGGACGGTGCCCGCTGGCGTGGCCAACGTCAGGTCCTCGCCGCCGGTGGTGAGCCGCGACAGCGTCCAGCCGGGCAGTGCGTGGTCGAGTGGCGTGCCGGCCACCTCGCTGATCCGCCGGCCGAGGATCGCCTGGGCGGCGCCGTTCATGTCGGCGAGGCGGCCCTGCGGATCGACGACCAGCACACCGTCGCCGAGGTTCTCGACCCGCGCGTCGCTCAACGCCGGAATCGGATCGAGCATCCGGTAGTGGAAGACCGCGACTACCGCGCCGACACCGGTGCACGAGAACAGGAACGGCGTCGGGTCGATGTTGGCCACGGTGTTGGCTTCCATCAGGAAGGCCAGGTTCCCCAGCCACGGCAGGATCGTCGCGGCGATCAGGATGCCGCAGCGCTTGGCGTAGAGGTAGGGCGACTGGAAGGCCCGCGTCGCCAGCACGCCGATGCCGGCCCAGAGCGCGGCGTAGGTGTAGAAGATGTTGACGTAGAAGCCGGGGCCGCGCCCGATCAGCAGGTCGAACGGGCCGGTCGTGTCGACCGTGATCGGCCCCCAGAACGCGTGGTGCCAGCCGTCGGTCCAGGCCAGCGCCAGCATCGTCGCCGAGAACGCGGCCATGACCCGCACGGTGCGGCGGATGCGGGCCGGCTCGGTGCCGACGAAGTCGAGCACGAACCCGATCCAGATGGCCGGGATCGCCAGCACGCCCAGGTACTTGATCTTGAGGACCAGCACCTTGAACTCGAGCTCACCGGCGGTGAGCTCCCAGGCGTAGGTCATGCTCCAGTGCGCGATGGCGCCGAGGAGCAGCGCGTACCAACCGGCGGCGCGGACGCGTCGGTGCAGGAGCGCGTAGGCGGCGATCGGCAGCAGGACCGCCGGGCCGATGAATAGCGGGATCAGGGAAGTCAGCACATCGCGGACGGGGGAGCCCGGGGAAGGGTAACCGATGCCACCGTCGCGCGGAAGCGCCGATCAGCGTGCCAGGGGCCGACTCCTCGAGGCGCGCCAGCAGATCCCAGGGCCCGTCGTAAATCGCGATCGCGCCATCGAGATCGGAGCCGGTCCACCCGCCGCAGCGGAAGGCGACAGTCGCCAGGCCAGCGCGCCGGGCGGCTTCGACGCAGGCGCCCGGCATCGCGAAAGGGCTGCAGCGTCGGCAGGAACTCGGTCCGGACGATCGCGCCGCGCCGGTCCGCGATGGCCGTGCCTTCGGGCGAGGCCTCGCGGATGCCGCTGACCTCCGGCATCAGCTTGTCGCCGCCCATTCCGATACAGCGCCGCACGTGATCACGGTCGACCGTGACGCCGTGATCGGCGAACGCGCGCACCCACGCGTCGGCGTGGGCGTCGTTGCTGTCGACGAGCGTCCCGTCCACGTCGAAGGGCACGGCTTTCACCACGCGTCCCATGCTCGCACGACGGGTGACGCGAGCGAACGCCCAAACGCCAATCGCCAACTTCCAACAGTTCGGCTGGTTGGGCGTTGGAAGTTGGAAGTTGGTCGTTGGAAGTTGGCGATTGGAAGTTGGTCGTTAGTGCTACTGCAGCCCGCCTCGCACCGACGTGATCCGCTGCGTGTTGAAGCCGAGCCAGTGCATGCGCCCGACGTAGCGGGCGTGCTCGACCTTGAGACAGCGGTCCATGATCACCGGCACGCCGCCTGCCTCGGCGATGCGCGCCCCCTCGGCATTGATCACGCCGAACTGGCACCACAGGCTGCCGGCCTTGATGCGCACGGCCTCCTCGGCGATGCCCGGCAGGGCATCGGGGGCGCGGAAGACGTTGACGATGTCGACCGGGACCGGCACGTCGAGCAGGCTGGGGACGCTGCGCTCGCCGAGGACCTCGGTCTCGCGCGGGTTGACCGGGATGACCCGGTAGCCGTGCCGCTTCAAGTAGTAGCCGACGAAGAAGCTGGCCCGCAGCTCGTTGCGCGACAGGCCGACGATGGCGATGGTCCGCGCGTGATGGAGGACGCGCTGGATCGCGATCGCATCCTGGTAGCGGGTGAGGTCGAAGGCCGGGGCGTCGGCGGGAGGGGTCATCGGGTCGCCGCCTCGACGGCCGCCGCGTCGCGCACGCTGGTGAAGCCCTGCTCGAGATCCCAGAGCAGATCGTCGATCGACTCGGTGCCGACCGAGAGCCGGATCGTGCCTGGCCCGACGCCGGCCGCGCGCAGCTCGTCATCGCTCAACTGCCGATGCGTCGTGCTGGCCGGATGGATGACCAGGCTCTTCGAGTCGCCGACGTTGGCCAGGTGCGACCACAGCGTCAGGCCGCGGATGAAGTCCTGCCCGGCGTCGCGCCCGCCCCGGCACTCGAACGAGAAGATGGCGCCGGCGCCCCGCGGCAGATACTTGTCGACCAGCTCGCCGTAGCGGCTGCGGGCCAGGCCGGGATAGGTGACGTTCGACGCCAGGTCGTGCCCGACGAGATACTCGGCGACGGCCCGGGCGTTGGCGACATGCCGGTCCATGCGCAACGACAGCGTCTCGAGGCCCTGCAGGAAGAGGAAGGCGTTGAACGGGCTGAGCGCGGCGCCCAGATCGCGCAGTGTCTCGGCCCGCAGCTTCATCAGGTAGCCGTAGGTGCCGAACGTCTCGTGGAACTTCAGGCCGTGATAGGCCGGCGATGGCTCGGCGATGGCCGGATAGCGGCCGTTCGACCAGTCGAAGGTGCCGGCGTCGACGACGACGCCGCCGATGCTGGTGCCGTGGCCGCCGATGAACTTGGTCGCCGAGTGCAGGACGATGTCGGCGCCCCACTCGATCGGCCGGCACAGGTAGGGCGTCGCGAAGGTGTTGTCGACGAGGAGCGGCAGCCGATGCTCGTGCGCGATGGCGGCGACCGTCTCGATGTCGAGCACGTTACCGGCCGGGTTGCCGATCGTCTCGGCGTAGAACACCTTGGTATTGTCGCGAATGGCGGCTCGCCAGGCGTCCGGATCGTCCGGATCGACCCAGGTCAGGCCGACGTTCATCTTGCGCAGCAGGTGCTTGAACTGGTTGACGGATCCGCCGTAGAGCGCCGACGACGAGACGACGTGATCGCCCGGGTCGAGCAGGGTGAACAGCGCCGCCGCCTGGGCCGCGATGCCGCTGGCGAACGCCACGCCACCGCAGCCGCCCTCGAGGCTGGCCATCCGCTCCTCGAACACCGCCGTCGTCGGGTTCATGATCCGCGAGTAGGTGTTCCCGTACTCCTGCAGGTTGAAATAGGCGGCCGCCGACTCCGGATCCTCGAAGACGTAGCTGGTGGTCTGGAAGATCGGCACGGCGCGGGCGCCGGTGTTGGGGTCGGGGCGCTGGCCGGCGTGCACCTGGCGCGTCTCGAAGCCGAAGGCGCGCGGGGCCTCGGGGCGGCGGCGGTCGTCCATCATCGGTCTCCTAGGTTCTGTGTCCGGCGAGAAAGTCCTGGATCATCGGCGTCTGCCGCGCCTCTTCCAGCAGGAAACAGTCGTGCCCGTAGGGCGCGTCGATGACGTGCAGCACGACGTCCTTGCCCTGTGCCCGCAGCGCCTGGGCCAGCTCCTCGGAGCAGGCCGGCGGATACAGCCAGTCCGAGCTGAAGGCGATCAGCAGGGTCCGCGCCGAGACATTGTGCACGGCGTGCGCCAGCGAGCCGTCGCCGTACTGCCGGGCCAGATCGAAATAGGTCAGTGCTCGCGACGTGTAGAGATAGGTGTTGGCGTCGAAGCGCTTGACGAACGCGTCCGCCTGGTAGCGGAGGTAGCTCTCGATCTCGAACTCGGGCTGGCGCAGCGTGTAGCGGATGTCGTCGGCGAACTGCAGCCGCCGTCCGAACTTTTCGCCGAGCGACGACGCCGAGAGATAGGTGATGTGGCCGACCATGCGCGCCACGCCCATGCCGGCGTCCGGCTTGCGGCCGGTGCCGTGATAGTGGCCGTCCTGCCAGGCCGGGTCGGCCATGATCGCGCTGCGGGCGATGGCGTTCCAGGCGACGCCCTGCGGCTTGAGTGCCGGCGTGCTGGCGATGACCACGATGGCGTCGACGTCGGCCGGATGGCGGACCGCCCACTCGAGCGCCTGCATGCCGCCGAGCGATCCGCCGGCGACGGCGGCCAGGCGGCGGATGCCGAGGACGTCGAGGAACACACGCTCGGCGCGGACCATGTCGGTGACGGTGATGACGGGGAAGTCGGAGCCGTAGGGCCGGCCGGTCGCCGGATCGATCGACGACGGTCCGGTCGTGCCGCGGCAGCCGCCCAGCAGGTTGGTCGAGACGACGAAGTAGCGATCGGTGTCGAAGGCCTTGCCCGGCCCGATCATGCCGTCCCACCAGCCCAGCCCCTTGCCGGCGTTGCCGTCCCGATCGTCGGCGCCGAAGCCGTCGCGCGTGCTGTCGGCGGGCGGACGACGGGCGAAGCCGGCGGCGTGCGCGTCGCCGCTGAGGGCGTGGCACACCAGGATCACGTTGTCGCGGGCCGGCGCCAGCGTGCCGTAGGTTTCGTAGGCGATGCGCACCGCGGCGAGCTCGCGCCCGCAGTCGAGCGGCAATGGATCAGGCAGGTCGAGGAACTGCGTCTCGACGGTGCCGACCGAGCCGGCGGCGGCTTTCGGCGATGTCGACGCCATGGGCGGAATGATACCGCCGCTTTTCGACGACATCGGCGGGATGACGCCGATGTTCGGTCGCCGGAATCGGGCTGTTATATGATGCGGGGCTTCCCATGGGGTGACCCGTGGGCACCGGACGCCCCAACCAAACACGACCGAAGGAGAGTAGAGATGGCGACGATGGCGGTCAACAACGGGGTCAACGTTCAAGCGCTGCTCGACGCGCGCGAGGCGTTGAAGGGCGCACCGGAAGCGGCGAAGTTCGCCTGGCGGGCGACCTGCAAGTGGCAGAACGGCACCCACAGCGAGAGCAAGGTCAAAGGCTTCTTCGGCCTCGGCCAGGAACAGCAGCACAAGACGGAAACGTCCTTCTCCGCCGATCATCCGGAGATCTTCGCGTCCGAGGACAAGGGCGTCACGCCGGTCGAATACATGCTGGTCGGGCTGGCGTCGTGCCTGACGGCCGGCGTCGCGGCGGTCGCGCAGAACCGCGGCATCCAGCTGCGTTCGGTCGAATCGAACGTCGAAGGGAGCATGGACATCCGTGGCATCCTCGGCATCGACAGCGAGGTGCGCAACGGCTACGACGACATCAAGGTCACCTTCAAGATCGACGCCGACGCGTCGAAGCAGGAGATCGAGGCGATCGTCGCGCAGTCGCAGAAGCGCTCGGCCGTCTATGACGTCATCACCAACCCGGTGAACGTCACCGTCGAAGTGCTGTAGCGCCGATTGTTGCGCGCGGTCCCTCGTGACCGCAGGCGGAGCAAGCCATCGAGCGCGTCAGCACCCTCGTGATCGGGGCCGGCCATGCCGGCCTCGCCGCGAGCCGCTTCCTCACCGATCGATCGATCGATCACGTCGTGCTGGAGCGCGGCGACGTAGCGAATTCCTGGCGCACCGAGCGCTGGGATTCGCTGCGCCTGCTCACGCCCAACTGGCAGAGCCGTCTGCCGGGCCTGGCCTACGACGGCCCGGATCCGGACGGCTACATGTCGAGCAGCGAAGTGGTCGCCTTCATCGACCGCTTTGCCCGCGTCTCGAACGCGCCGGTCCGCACCCGGACCAGCGTCACGTCGGTGCGGCCCGCCGACGGCGGCTACGAGGTGATCACCAGCACCGGCGCGATCCGATGCAGATGCCTCGTGCTCGCCAGCGGTGCCTGCAACGTGGCGAGCGTGCCGGCCGTCGCGGCCGGCGTGCCGCCGTCGATCGTGCAGGTGACGCCGTTCGACTATCGCAATCCCGCCAACCTGCCTGACGGCGGCGTGCTGGTCGTGGGCGGATCGGCGACCGGCGTCCAGCTCGCCGCCGAGATCCAGCAGTCGGGCCGGCCGGTGACGCTGTCGGTCGGCGAGCACGTGCGCCTTCCGCGCACCTATCGCGGCCGCGACGTGCTGTGGTGGATGGACGCGTCGGGCGTGTGGAACCAGCGCTACGACGAGATCGACGACCTGACCCGCGCGCGCCGGCTGCCGTCGCCGCAATTGGTTGGCACCGCCGAGCGATCGACCCTCGACCTGAACGCCCTCGCCGGGTTGGGCGTCACGCTGGTCGGCCGGCTCGCCGCCATCCGCGACGGCCGGGCGCTGTTCTCGGGTGGCCTGCGCAACGTCTTCTCGCTCGCCGACCTGAAGATGGAGCGCCTGCTCGCCACCTTCGACGCCTGGGCGCGCGCCAGCGGGCGCGAGGCCGACGTCGGTGCGGTGGAGCGTTTCGCACCGACGCAGGTTCCGGCGTCCTCGCCGCTACAGCTCGATCTGACGCGTCGCGGCATCCGGTCGGTCGTGTGGGCCACCGGGTTTCATCCCGACTACCGCTGGCTCGACGTGCCGGTGCTGGACGAGAAGGGCGGATTGCGCCACGACGGCGGCGTCGTCGACGACGCGCCGGGCCTCTACGCCCTCGGTCTCCCCGTGCTCCGCCGCCGCAAGTCGACCTTCATCCACGGCATCGAGGACGACGCCCGCGACGTGATCGACCACCTGGTGTCGCATCTCGATTCGCCCGGGGCGTCCCGTTCGACCGCCTGACGCGGGCGCTACTCCAGCCGCAGGGCGTCCATCGGATCGACGTGTGCCGCTCGCCGCGCCGGCAGCAGGCACGCCGCGACTGCGACGATGACGACCATGGCGAGGAGCGGCACCAGGGTGGCGGCATCGGACATGGCGATCCCCGCCGGTGGCGATCCGAGCAGGCGATCGAAGGCGTGGACGAAGCCGACGCCGACGACCAGGCCGATGATCAAGGGACGCAACGCCGTCGGCGCGTCACCGCGGGCCGGGCGGGAGGTTCGTCAGGAAGTAGCGCGCGATCAGCCGATGCAGGTGCAGCGCGGTCCCCGCACCCTCACTGATCGCATGAGTGCGATTGGGATAGATCATCAGGTCGAACGGCTTGCCGAGCTCGACCAGCCGATCGACCAGTCGCTCGGTGCCCTGGATGTGCACGTTGTCGTCGCCGGAGCCGTGGACGATCAACAGCTTGCCTTTCAGGCCGTCGGCGAACGACAGCGCTGATCCGAGCCGGTAGCCGGCCTCGTTCGACGAGGGCAGCCCCATGTAACGCTCCTGGTAGATGGTGTCGTAGAGCCGCTGATCAGGCACCGGCGCCACCGACACGCCCACTTGATAGACGTCGGGGAACCTGAACATCGCATTGAGGGTGTTCGAGCCGCCGCCGCTCCAGCCCCAGATGCCGAGGCGCTCGCGGTCGATGAACGGGTGCTTCGCCGCCAGCGCCAGCATCGCCGCCGCCTGATCCTTCGACGACAGGTCGCCGACCGCGCCGTAGACGATCTGCCGCCAGTCCCGGCCGCGCGGAGCCGGCGTGCCGCGGTTGTCGATGCTGACCAGGATGTAGCCGGCCTCGGCCAAAGCCCGGTGGAAGAGCATCCGGTTGCCACCCCAGCGATCGACGACCGTCTGCGACCACGGTTCGCCGTAGACGTAGGCGATGACGGGATACTTGCGGCTGGCGTCGAAGTGCGACGGCTTCAGCATCCAGCCATCGAGCCGGACGCCGCCGGCGATCTCGACCTGGAAGAACTCGACCGGCGGCACCAGTATTGGTACGAGCGCCGCGCCGAGCGCCGACGTGTCGGTCAGGGTCCGGACCGGCCGGTGGTCGGGCAGCTCGATCACGCTGGTGACGGGCGGGCGATCGATCCCGGAGACGGTGTGGA
Source organism: Vicinamibacteraceae bacterium (assembly GCA_039916225.1). Lineage (GTDB taxonomy): Bacteria > Acidobacteriota > Vicinamibacteria > Vicinamibacterales > Vicinamibacteraceae > JBDSLU01. The sequence goes on along the minus strand of JBDSLU010000251.1, from coordinate 1,996 downwards.
AGGCGAAGCGGCTGCCCGGCGCCAGCTGGTAGTCGTGCGTGCCGGGGCTGTCGGCTGGCGTCAGCCGCTCGGGCGCGCCGGTGCCATCCAGCCGGCTGCGATACAGGTAGCGTCGAGTGGCGTCGTCGGGCGATGCCCGGAAGTAGAGCCAGCCGGCCGCGACGTCGGCGCTCACCACGTCGGTGACGTCGGCCTCGAATCGGGTGACGAGCGTGGCCTCGCCGGAGTCGCGCCGGACACGATAGACGTGCCGCCAGCCATCGCGCTCGCTGACCGACAGGAAGGCCTGTCCGTTCTCGAGCCAAGGCAGGCCGTCGACCACCTCCACCCACGCCTTCGACTGGTCGTGGAAGATCGAACGCGTCTCGCCGGACCGGGCATCCGCCAGCAGCAGATCGTTCCGATTCTGCAGGCGGTTCAACTGCTGGATGGCCAGCGTCCTGCCGTCCACCCAGTCCAGACGGGCCAGATAGTGCTCGCGCGGGTCGCCCGGCGTGCGCATCCACTTCGTCTTGCCGCCGCGGGCTCCGACCACGCCGATGCGGACGGCGGAGTTCTTGGTGCCGACCTTGGGATATGGGATGCGCGTGATCGTCGGATACAGCGACGCGGTGTTGTTGATCAGCGTGAAGTTCTCGATGCCGGTGGTGTCGAACTGCCAATAGGCGAGCGCGGTGCCGTCCGGGCTCCAGCGGAAACAGTCGCGCAGGAACAGCTCCTCCTCGTAGACCCAGTCCGAGGTGCCGTTGATCGTCGTCGTCGAGCCATCACGGGTCAGCTGCGCGATCCGTCCTCCGTCGACGGCTTCCGTATACAGGTTGTTGGCCCGCACGTAGGCGACTCGCGAGCCGTCGGGCGAGAACTTCGCAAACATCAGCGTCGACGCCGGGGCCGCTCCGCCGAGTTTGCGCAGCGAGCCCGACTGGACGCCGAGCACCCAGTAGTCGCCGCGGGTGTGGTCGCGCCACACGCGCGCGGTATTGGTGAACACCAGGAGGCGCCGGCCGTCGGCCGACCAGGTGTAGTCGTCGATGGCCAGCGGCGTCGCGGCACCGGGCGGCGTCAACCGCGCGGCGTCGACGAGCACCGACCGCGCGCCGGTGCGGGCGTCGTAGCGGACGATGTTCGAGCCGCCGCTCTTTCCGGTCTCGAGGACCGTGTAGCCCGAGCCGTCGGCCAGCCAGCGGGCCGGACCGAACCGGGGCACGGCGAACGCGCGGGTATCGAAGATGCGCACGAGCTGAGCGTCGAGCGCGGCCACGCGATCGGCGGTCTGGCCGGCGAGGCTCGCGACGAGCAGCAGACTGGTGACGGCGATGGCGAGGACTCGACGTAAGAGAGGGGCGGCCATGGTGGTCACGAGAGTAGCCGGTTCCAGCGGACGCTTGCGCGGAAGCGTCCATGGATGTATAGTTCATGTATGAATAGTTCGGCGTCACCGAAGCTGCAGCTGTCCACCCTGCTTCACGCGGCCTATGCCGCCGAGGCCGAGGTCGAGGCCAGGCTTTCCGGCATCGGGCTGTCCATGGCCAAGCTCCAAGCCTTGAAAGCGCTGTCGGCGGCAGGGGAGTCGTTGCCGCTGAGTCAGCTCGCCGAGCGGCTGGCCTGCGTGAAGTCGAACATCACGCAGCTGGTCGACCGGCTCGAGGCCGATGGCTTCGTAGCCCGGCAGGCCGATCCGCACGATCGACGGGCGCGTCTGGCTGTGCTGACGGCGCCCGGGCGCCGTGTCTGCCAGGAGGGCGTCGCGTTGCAACAAGACGCCGAACGCAAGGTCCTCGGCCGGCTGAGCGCCGCCGAATCGCAACAGCTCGCGGCCCTGCTCGCCAAGGTCAAACCCCCGGGCAAGTGAGCACTCGCGGCAACAACATCGCGGTGGCGGAGTCGTCATTTGTAGTTCATGTATGTATCGTCCAGTAGTCAACTAGATGAGGTGAAGTGATGGAACTCGGCATTCTCCTGATTCGGGTCACGGTCGGTCTGACGCTGGCGGCGC
>JBDSLU010000250.1:0-11764 GCA_039916225.1 Vicinamibacteraceae bacterium | reverse complement strand
CGCAATCTCAAGCGTGGGCGCACGACGTTCGTCATCGCGCACCGCCTGTCCACCATCCGCAACGCCGACAGCATCCTCGTCCTCGACCAGGGCCGCATCGTCGAGCGCGGCCGGCACCAGGCGCTCGTCGCGAGGGGCGGGCTGTACGCGCGGATGCAGCAGCTGCAGAGTGACGACGTGGGCGCCGTCGCGTCGGCGCCTCAACTCTGACCCGCAACCAGGACCGTACGTCTCCATCTCCGACTCACTGCGCCGTGATCTCGACGAAGCAGATCTTGTTGTTGCTGGCGCCGGCGCCGCTGCGGACGGTCAGGCGTCCGTCGGTCACCGTGACGGTCTGCGTCCCCTCGATCCACCGCGTCGACGTCGTTGGCGTGCCGGTCACGGTGAGCACACCTTCGACCGTGGTCCGGAACACGCTATCGGAGTTCGACGCATCGCCAGAGACCACACGCACCCGGTAGGTGCCGTTCACCACGGCGATCTCCCAGATCGCGTCGGGATTGGCCGGCTTCTGGAAGTGCGTCAGCGTGTCGTAGCGCTGATCCGGCGAGTTCGAGGCGTTCCGGTCGCGGGTCTGGGCGGTGTTGTCGATCGTCCACCCGTAGCTCTGTCCGTTGCCGCGGCTCGCGTAGACCAGGCCGCCGTCGGCCAGGTAGCCGGCGGGCACCGGCGACGCGGCGGGCTGGAAGTTGACCAGGATCGCCGTCGGCGGCGGCGTCGTCGAGGGATAGAGGCGGGACGTCGGCACGGCCGCCTTCGGCGTCGACGTGCTGCTCCACAGCAGGCGTGCGGTCGCCAGCCCGCCTGTCTCGAAGAACTCCATCCGGATGTCGTAGCGCTGCCCGGCGGTGAGAGCGATCGTCCCGCTGTTCTCGGTCAACGCGTGGTCGGTCCAGTTGTTCACCAGCAACACGTTGTTGACCCACAACCTGACCCCGTCGTCGCTCTGCGTGTAGAACGTGTAGGTCTCGGAGAACTGCGGCTGCACCTGGCCGGTCCAGCGTGCGCTGAACGTGTCGACGCCGATGGCGGGGGCCGGCGAGCCCGACGCCCAGTCGAAGTTCACGGTCGGATCGGTGCGGACCACTGTCGTCCCGGTGAAGTCGACGTTGTCGTAGTACGTCGCCGCGAGGCCTGTCCCTGTCCCGCCCGTGACGACACGGTAGGTGGCGGTGTAGGTCGTGTTAACGGCCGGCGTCGACACGTTGTGCGACGCGGCGCCGCCGTCGGACCACGAGACGAACTCATAGGTCGTGCCACCCGATGCCTGCGGCGAGGCCGCGGCGATGGTGCGGACGATGCCGACGACGGCGGTGAACGACGTCGGCGTCGTGACCGGCTGTCCGTCGAGCCGCAGCTGGAGCGGCACGGGGCTCGTCGCCAGTGTGATCTGCACGGTCCGTGGCAGGACATCGCGCTGGGTGGTGTGGGTCAGGCCGGCGGCATCACGCACCGTCAGAAGGATGCGATACCAGACGTTGGCGGCGGTTTCACCGATGGTCGGGATCGTGAACGATCCGCTGGTCGCTCCCGAGGTCGGAGCGACGAAGGGATGCGTGTGCGTGTCGTGGTGGAAGTCGACCTGCCACGTGAAGGCACTGGCGGGCAGCGTGCCGTTCTCCGGATCCGAGCCGGTGCCCGAATAGGTGATCACGGTACCGCCGGCGTACGTCGTGCCGGCAGCCGGCTGCACGATGGTCGCGGTCGGCGCCTGGTTCGCGCTCACGGTGAGGACCGCCTCGGCGCTGGTCGCAGTGCCGGACGTGTTCGACACGACCACGCTGAATCGCGCCCCGCTATCGGCCTGGACGACCGATGAAATGGTGTAGTCCTGCGACGTCGCACCGGCGATGTTGGCGCCGTTGCGCCGCCACTGATAGCTCAGTGGCGCTGCGCCGGACGCGCTGACGCTGAACGTGGTCGACGCACCGACGGCGACGGTCCGGCTCGCCGGCTGGGTCGTGATCGCAGGCGCGCCGGCGCCGTAGTCGACGCGATACACGACGCCCGTCGATGCTCCGGACCCGCGGGCGAGATAGTACAGGTAGCCGTCGTCGCTCACCTTCATGTCGACCGGCGACGCAATGACGCTGGCGAAGTTGGTGACGGTATTGCCGGCGTTCGGATCGAGGCGGCGGATCCAGCCGCCGCAGAAGTCGGCGAAGAAGTAGTCGCCGGCGTAGTCGGCCGGGAAGCGCGCGTTCAACGGCGAGTAGAAGGCGCCACCGGTGATCGCGCAGCCCCCGGTCGAGTGGTTGTAGGTCGAGCGCGGCGAGACGAAGCGCGGGTCGCCCGTCGCGCCCTCGGTCTCGGGCCAGCCGTAGTTCGCACCGGCTCGGCCGTCGTTGATCTCCTCCCACGTGTTCTGCCCGACGTCGTTGATGAACATCGCCGGGCCGTTCGGGTCGAAGGCGAACGTGAACGGGTTGCGCAGGCCCAGCGCCCAGATGGCGCGGTTGCGTCCGCTGGTCGTGGTGAAGAACGGGTTGTCGCTGGGGATGGTGCCGTCGCTGTTGAGGCGGAGCATCTTGCCGAGCAGGTTGGTAAAGACCTGGGCGTTGGCGCTGTTGGCGTTCTCGCCCACGGCGGCGTACAGCTTGCCGTCTGGCCCGAAGGCGAGCGCGCCACCGTTGTGGTTGGTGGCCCCGCTGAGGTTGTCGAGGTCGAGGATCACCGCCTCGCTGCCGGGCTGGGCAACGTCGCCGCTGGCGATGAAGCGGCTGATGCGATTGTGAACAGTCGGGGTCGTCGCCGTGTAATAGACATACACGTAGTGATTCACCGGGAACGCCGGGTCGAAGGCGACGCCGAGCAGGCCTCGCTCGCCCGACGCGTTCACCGTCAGCGTCACGAACGGCACCGGCAACAGCGCGCCATCCTTGATCACGCGCAGCCGCCCGCCCTGCTCGCATACGAACAGACGCCCGTCAGGCGCAAACTGCATGGCCGTAGGACTTGCCAGGCCACTCGCGACCAGCGCTTCGGTGAATCCGGCCGGCAGCGTCGCGGCGCCGGCGCGCGCCGGCGTGGCCAGGCCGAGCGCGAACAGCAGACACATGACGCGCACGACGTGGCGGGAGCACAGAGCGTCCATGACCATTCCTCGTTCCGGGGGAGCGTGTGGTTTCGAAGCGAAAGCGCAGCGGGACTCTGCAAGAAGCACGCCTCCCAACCCGCGATCGACCGTCGGGTGCCTGGTCGAGGGCATACTGGGCGGCGATGCTTCGCCAAGCCGTCGACACGATGACCGTGCGCACCCGCGGCCGCGGGTTCTACGAGATCACCAGGGACGTCCAGTCACGCGTCCAGCAGGCCGCGGTGCAGACAGGACTCTGCACGCTGCATCTGCAGCACACGTCGGCCTCGCTCCTCATCCAGGAGAACGCCGATCCTGATGTGCGGCGGGATTTCGACCGCTTCTTCGCCCGACTGGTGCCGGACGGTGATCCGCTCTTCATCCACACCATGGAGGGGGACGACGACATGGCGGCGCACATCCGGACCGCCCTCACGACGGTCAATCTGAGCATCCCGATCGCCCAGGGCAGGGTGTGCCTGGGAACCTGGCAGGGCATCTACGTGTGGGAGCACCGCACGTCGCCGCACACCCGGACGGTGGTCGTCCACGTGATGGGCGAAGGGGGCGCGACAGCGCCATGACCTACCTGCTGCTGGCGGTGCTGGCCGCAGCGGTCGCGGGATGGCTGCTCGGGCGGGCCGCGCTACGCGGACTGCGCCGGTTCGTCCGGAACCTGTGGCCGCATTGAGGCCTGTGAAACAATGCAGGCCATGCCCATGACGAAGGACACGCTCGCCGAACTGAAGAAGCAACTCGACGCCAGCGAGCTCCTCCACCACCGGATCATGGCCAAGATGGGCGACGCCGGGTTCGACCTGCTCGAAGCCTGGGAACGCAAAGAGCGGCTCGACGCCGAGATCGGGCGGCTCATCCGGGCCGCGCAGGCCTGAGCCGCCGCCTGGGCCGTGAGCCAGGCGGCGGAGACGAGCGCTACAGCGTCCAGCCGTCGCGGTACTGGATTTTCAGCAGCGCGTTCGCCTCTTCGTTGTTGGTGAAGCGCAGGTTCTTGCTGTCCCACTCGAGCCGCTGATCCTTCATCCGGATCGCCAGCACTCCGAGCAGCACCATCTCCGTGAGCGCACCGCCGTACTCGAACGGCGAGCTGGGCGGAGCGCCCTTGGGGCCTTCCTTGATGGCGCGGATCCAGTCGGCTTCATGGGTGCCGACCACCCGCCGCAGCGTCTGCGCCGGCCGCTTGTAGGCCTGCATCCGCGTCTCGGGAATCAGGCGGACACCGTCGGCGCCGTGCGAGCCGTGCAGGATGGTGCCCTTGTCGCCGATCAGCAGGGCGCCGCTGCCCGGCAGCTTGCGGCCCGGCTCCATGTCGGCCGGACGCGGCGGCAGCAGGCGCCCGTCGGTCCAGGTCAGCTTGACCGGCGGCCGGTTGCCGCGGGCCGGGAACGTGTAGCGGACGATGCAGGCGCGCGGATAGGTCTCCGACGCCACCGCCGGCTCGAAGTGCGTCGACGTCGCTTCCACCGAGGTCGGCGGCCCGAGTTCGAGCGCCCAGAACGAGGGGTCGAGGATGTGGCAGCCCATGTCGCCGAGCGCGCCGGTCCCGAAATCCTGCCAGGCGCGCCACTTCAGCGGCACATAGGCCGGATGATAGGGCCGGAAGGCGACGGGGCCGAGCCAGCGCTCCCAGTCGAGCCCCTTGGGCACCGCCGGCGTGTCCGCCGGGCGCGATCGCACCTCGAAGTCCGACCACGGGTCGCCGCCCACCGGCCGGTCCGTCCAGGCGTGGACCTCGGTGACGTTGCCGATCGCCCCGTCGTCGAGCCATTCCTTCAGCAGCTTCATCGACTGGTAGGACTGGCCCTGATTGCCCATCTGCGTGACGACCTTGTATTGGCGGGCCGCCTCGGTGATGGTGCGCGCCTCGTGCACGGTGTGCGTCAGCGGCTTCTGGCAATAGACATGCTTGCCGGCGCGCATCACCGCCATCGTGATCGCGGCATGCGTGTGGTCCGGCGTCGCGATGATCACGCCGTCGATGCTCTTTTCCTTCTCGAGCATCTCGCGGTAATCGAGATACATCTTCGCCTGCGGATAGAGCGCGGCGGTCTTGGCGGCGTAGTCCTTGTCCACGTCGCAGAGGGCGATGATGTTCTCGCCGGCGCAGGCCTTGAGATTGGAGGCGCCCATGCCGCCGATGCCGATGGCGGCAAGATTGAGCTTGTTGCCCGGCGCATCCTGGCCGAGCACGCGGCTGGGCAGGATGGCGGCCGACAGCGCCGCCAAGGCCGCGGTCGAGGTGAACTGCCGGCGGGAAACGGTCGGGGTCGAGTCGTCGCTCATTCGAGAAGTCCTCCGTGGGCACCGGGCAGCCCGTGCGGCGGCCGAGTCACTAGATGCTACCCGAGGTAGCGGCCGACCGGGGCATGGTCGTAAGGTGGTGAACCGCATTATGCGCACACACCTTCTTTTCGCGGCCGTGATCGCGTCCGTCGGTCTGGCCGCGGCGTCGAGTCTCGAACAGAGCTCACGCCCCGACCGGGCCAGTTACGACGGCGCCGATCCGCGCGAGATTCCCGTGCCGCCCATCGCGACACGCCTGGGCACGCTGCCCGGTGTGACCGAGCTGCCGACGCGGGTCGCCATGCCGGACGTCCTGGTCATGAACGACGGCACGCGCGTCACGGCGCCGCGCCAGTGGGAGGCCCGCCGCCGCGAGATGCGGCGCATCCTCGCCTATTACGCCGTCGGCCAGGCGCCGCCGCCGCCAGGAAATGTGAAGGGACGCGAGATTCGAGCCGAGCTCGTCCTCGACGGGACGGTGAAGTATCGGCTGGTGCGCCTCACCTTCGGGCCCAAGTCCCGCCTCAGTCTGGACGTCGGCGTATTCACGCCCATCGAGGGCGGCCCGTTCCCGGCGGTCATTCTCCAGGGCGGGACGCCGCCTGGCGGAACGGTCCTGCCACGCCTGCCGCAAGGCCCAAATCAGGGTCGCGGCGAGAACGTGCTCCTGCTCGTCGGCCCGGCGCCGCCCGCGTCAGCCGGGCCTCCCGCCGCTGGCGGGACCTCGACGTCCGCGCCGTCCGCGGCTGGCGGCCGCGGACCGACCGCGCCGCCGATCACGGCGGCGTCGATCGCGACCGAACGGGCAGAGGTGTTCAGGCGCGGCTACGCGCTCGCGCTGTTCAATCCCAACGACTGCGCCGAGGACACGACGCTGCGCAACATGGACGGCAGCTGGGCCTTCCGCACCACGCGGTTCTTCCCCGCCTACCCCGGTTACGACTGGGGCATCCTCGCCGGTTGGGCCTGGGGCGCGTCACGGGTCGCCGACTATCTCGAGCGCGATCCCTCGATCGACGCGCGGACGCTGATCATCACGGGCGCCTCGCGCAACGGCAAGTCGGCGATGGTCGCGGCGGCGTTCGACGATCGGCTGATGGGCGCGCCGGTGGTGACCGGCGGAGGCGGCGTCGGCGCCTACCGTTTCGCCGGCCCTCGCGGCAGCGAGACGCTCGACATCATGGAAACGAAGTACCCGAACTGGTTTTCACCGAACCTGCACCAGTTCCGGGGACAGCGGGAGAAGCTGCCGTTCGATCAGCACTGGTTCCTGGCGCTGGCGGCACCGCGCCCGTTCATCGCCCTCGAGGGCGATGCCGATAGGATCTCGCTGCCAGAGGCCGTGCGCCAATCGCTGCTCGGCGCCCGGCCCGCCTACGCCCTTTTTGGCGCGGCGGACCGCCTCGGCGTGAACTTCGCTCACCACGGGCACGCCTTCACGCCCGACGACTGGACGGCGATGCTCGATTTCTTCGACAAGCATCAGCGCGGGAAACCCATCGATCGCACGTTCGATCGCTTCCCCACCGAGCAGGAGCTCGACGCCACCAAGGAGCGGTGATGCACGAGACGCTCGGCGCCGTCGTCCTTGTCGCCCTGTGCATCGCCATGTTCTGGCTGCTCCGCCGCTACCTGCCCACAGTGTCCTGTCCGAATTGCCAGAGCGGTTCGTGGATCATTCTCAATGACATGAAACAGTGTCGCGACTGCGGGCGCCTCTTCTACTGAGCGCCGGCGCCGACCACCGCGCGTCCGTCGGTATGGCGAGCGGACGTCACGATCTCACGCACGGCGTCGACGATGGCGCGCGGTGCCTCCATCGGCATGCCGTGCCCACTCTCGGCGACCAGCACCTGGCGTCCGCGGCGTGAACGCTCGGCGAGTTCCCGCTGGAGATCGCTCCACCCGCCCAGACCCTGGCCCTGAGTGAGGACGATCAGCGGCATGTCCTCGAGCCCGCCAGCGGCGCGCACGAGATCGGCGGTGGCACGTTCCGGCCCGACCTGCGCGTCGGCGAGGGCGAGGTTTCGCTGGCGGCGCAGGCGCGTCAGGATGTCCCACTCCTCGGCGCTCCAGTCCTTCAGCGGCGGTCCGGGATCGGTCGCCAGCATCCGCATCATCCCGAGCCGGCCGAACAGCATCGACAGGCCGCGAATCATCGTCCGTGGTATCGACGGCCGCTCCCGGTGCGGCATGCCTCGGATGCGGCCCGCGTCCTCGAGGGCCGTGTCGACGAAGACCATCCCCGAGACCTCGCCCGGATAGGCGTGGTGATAGAGGCGGATGACGTAGCCACCGAACGAGTGGCCGACGAGGACCAGCGGCGGCGCGACGCCGGCACTCTGGACCAGCCGATGGAGGTCCTGCGCGGCCTGGTCGCCCCAGGCCGGGTCCGGGCCCGAGTCACTCCACCCGAGGTCGGCACGGTCGTACCAGCACGCCCGCGTGAAGGCCGACACGCCGCGCTGGGTCGGCGTCCAGACATAGCCGGGCGCGGTTCGTCCGCTGACGAAGACGACGGTCGGCTGGCCCTCGCCGACGCAGTGCACGTTCAGTGTCCGTCCGCCGATGTCGACGGAGCGGCCGATCTGCCGCAGCACCCGTCCGTCGCGCCACGCGCCGACGTGCTCGTAGGTCGCCGCTGCGAACAGCACGAGCGCGGCGACGAGTACGACGCCTCTGACAATCACGCGAGTGAGGCCGCGTATCCGCGTCCAGGCACCGCGTTCAGGCATGGAGGGCGCGTCCTTGGCGCCGAACGAGGAGCCACATGCCGACGAGCGCGATCGGCCCGATCAGCTGAATCATGCGAGGACCGATGGGCATCGGCACTGCCAGCGCGGACAGGGCCACCACGACGCCGGACGCCACGGTCACGTAGCCGGCGCCGCGATGCGTCCGGTTCCAGCAGGCTCGGTCCGACAAGGTCCGCTGCGTCCGGATGCCGAGGGCGAGGTTGGGGCGCGTTCGAGGCAGAAGGTTGCCCACGCTGACCATCGTGAGGCCGAGCATGAGCGGCACGACGCGAACGACCCAGACGCCACCTGGGACCCACCCGAGCAGGCCGGCCAACACGGCGGCGTGGACGCCCACGACAAATACGGCGACTCGAGCCACGATCGCGTCGATCGCCGCGAGGCCACTGGCGGCACCGTGCAGATCGACGGGACGTCTCGACAGGCCGCGAAGGAGGACATCGATCACGAGCACCGCCGTTGGCAGCAGGAAAGCCGCCATCGGGGCTCCCAGCCAACGGAGGTCCCCCTGCGGAGTCGTCCACGACGGCGGAATCTCCGTCCGCAGCCCCCAATAGAGCGCGAGCAGGCCCAGGCCGTAGCCCACGAGGGCCGCTACGTGCGTGACTCGTCGAGGATCTCGCATCTCACACCTCCTGTTGTCGAGTGCGGACACCCTTGGACACTCGGCGCGGCGCCGCGCTGCGAGGATGCGTCCACTCCAGTAAATGCTGCGCCAGGTCCTGGAAGACGGACGTGTTCAGCTCGTAACGAATTTCTTGTCCGCGGCGCTCGGCGGCGACGAGTCCCGCGTCCCGCAGCACTGCCAGGTGGCGCGAGATCGTGGGCCAGCTGGAGTCGAATCGATCCGCGATCTCTCCGGACGTGAGCGGACCGTCCCGCAGCAGCCGAAGAACAGCTCGCCGCGTATCGTCGGCCAGCGCTCGAAACGCACGGCCCGTGGCCGGCAGCCTTTCTTGCATGATTAGCAAATTAGCTAATTACACGCCGCCCGGTCAAGGGCCTCGACGAAGGCGCGATCGCTTCGTCCGGAACACCCGGCGGTCGGTCGCGCCCCCTTCGGGCTGACGCTCGAGGCGTGAACGTTCGCCGGAGCTATGGCGTAGCTGCTACGTCGGAGGACCATTCCATGCCCCGTACCCCTCGTCGCCGTTTCCTCGAACAGGTCGCCGCCGGCGCCGCGCTCTCCGCGGCCGCCCCCGGCCTCACGTCCGCCGCGTCGCTCGCCCAACAATCTGGCCGGAAGCCAGGAGCCGGGCCGTACGATTACCTGGGCCGGTCGCCCGGCTACAAGGACTGGGCGGTCGTGCCGCGCGGCCTGACAGTGAAGTCGGTCGAGACCTTCCAGCGCGACTCGCTGGCGCTGGTGCGCATCACCGCCAGCGACGGCAAGGTCGGCTGGGGCCAGATCGCGCCCTACGAGGCGGACATCTCGGCGATGGTGCTGCACCGGCTGATCGCGCGGCGGGTCGTCGGCAAGGACATCGCCGACATCGACGCCATCAACGACGACATCATCGACGCGCAGCTGAAGTTCCCGTGGTCGTTCCTCTGCCGCGCCCTGGCCGGGATCGACACCGCGCTGTGGGATCTCTACGGGCAGATCACCGGCAAGCCGGTGGCGGTCCTGCTCGGCGGCAAGGCCGGTCCGCTGCCGGCCTATGGCTCCAGCATGCGCCGTGACATCAGCCCGGCCGACGAGGCGACGCGCCTCGCCAAGCTGCGCGACACGTTCGGCTGCAAGGCCTTCAAGATCCGCCTCGGCACGCCCGGTGGGCGCAACAAGGACGCGGCGCCCGGACGAAGCGAAGCGATCATCCAGGCGGTGCGCAAGGCGGTCGGGCCGGACATCGAGCTGCACGCCGACGCCAACAGCTGCTACACACCCGACGTCGCGATCGCGATGGGGCGCCGCCTCGAGGACGCCCGCTTCGCCGCCTTCGAGGAGCCCTGCCCGTATTGGGAGCTGGAGTGGACGCGGGAAGTGACCCAGGCGTTGAAGATCGACGTCCAGGGTGGCGAGCAGGACAATGACCTGGCGCAATTCCGCCGGATGATCGCCATGCGCGCGGTGGACATCGTCCAACCGGACATCTGTTACGTCGGCGGCCTGACCCGCGCCTGGCGCGTCGCCAAGATGGCCGAAGCCGCCGGCCTGGTGACCAAGCCGCACGCCGCCAACGTCTCGCTGGTCACGGTGTTCACGATGCACCTGCTCGCCGCCCTGCCCAAGGCCGGCGAGGTCGAGTTCTCGATCGAGGACGACGCCGCCATCACCCGCCAGGCGCGCGCCATGTTCGATCCGGCGCTCGAGATGAAGGACGGGCGGGCGGTGATGCCGGAAGGCCCGGGCTGGGGCGTGCGCATCAAGGCCGACTGGCTGGCCGGCGCCAACCGGCAGATCACGCCTGCGGACTGACTACTTCATCGACGCCCAGCCCGCCTGCACGAGCGTGTTCGCGAGGTCGCCAGCCGTCTTCGACAGCCGCTCGCCCGACGCGTCCCGTCCGGCCGGTCCCGGCACGGGCTGCATGGTCATGACGACGTAGATCAGCGGCCCCTTCGCGGTGTCGTACCAGCCGGCGCGGACCTCGCTCATTGGGTCCGTGTCGAGGCTGCCGTCCTTGGCGAACGACGGGCCGAGGACGGCATCGTCGCGCCGGTGCAGCGCAGCGCGGATGGCGTCGAGCGTGGCGGCCTCGACGCCGGCCAGCCGGCGCGCCGCCAGGCGCTGATAGACGGCGGCCAGCGCCAGCGTCGGCGCTTCGTTGTCGCCGCGCTCCTTGCGGTTGCGCAGCATGTAGCGGCGGGCGGCGACCGCGCTGAAGGCCGGGTCGCGGGCGTGGATCAGTGCGGTGAGCGCCTCCGGGCCGCCGAGGGCCGCGGTGGTCAGGTTCGCCGCGGCGTTGTAGACGATGTTCGACGCGGGCGCGGTTCCCATCATCACCAGGCCGACGTGTCGCACCGACGCGCCGGTCAGGTCGCGCCGGATCTCGACCCGCTGCTCCGGCGTGAAGTGGGAGATGGCCGGGTGCGTGTCGTCGGCCAGCAGGCCGTCGACGCCGGGCAGCGGCCGGTCCAGGGCGTCGGCGTAACGGTCGAACAGTTCGATCAGGTAGAACGTCTTGATCGCGCTCGCCGTGGCCCGCGGCGCGGCCGCGTCGCGCGCGAACCACGCGCCGCTACTGTCGCCAGCCGTGTTGTTGCTGTCGGTTCCACTGACACCGCCGAGCCAGACACTCGCCGAGGCACCTTCGCCGTGCTCGGCCAGGCGGGCGTCCACCGCGGCGGCCAGCGCGCGGGCATCGGGCCGCGCGTGCCCGCCGGTGCGCGCAGGTTCCTGCCCGGCCACCGCGATCGAACAGCACGCGACGAGAAGAGCCCAGCGCCAGATCATGCTCGGAGACTATCGCCGGCAGCTCCACGCGATGCAAGTGCCCGCCGGCCCGGCCCGCGGCCCTCGAACTCCCCGCTCCTGTCGGCGAGGGCTGATCGCCGCGCTCAGCCGGCGCCTGTCGTCGGCGCGATGGCTCGGCACCGACCCGACCACCGGCGAGCGGCACCTGCCCGACGCGGTCCGCTCCAGCCTGGTCAACAACGGCAAAGGCCTCTACCAGCTGCACGACGT
>JBDSLU010000249.1:0-4077 GCA_039916225.1 Vicinamibacteraceae bacterium | reverse complement strand
CGGGCCGGCCTCCTAGCGGGCGGCAGCAATTCGCCGGCGCTGGGCGCGCCGGCGGCGCCGCCCGCGGCCGGCTGCTCGTCGGGCACGCTAGCCGAAGCGCCCCGTGACGTAGTCCTCCGTCAGTTTTTCGGTCGGCGCGGTGAAGATGCGCTCGGTCTTGTCGAACTCGACGAGCTTGCCCAGCCAGAAGAACGCGGTGTCGTCGGAGACGCGCGCCGCCTGCTGCATGTTGTGGGTCACGATGACGATCGTGTAGTCGCGCTTGAGGTGATAAATCAGCTCCTCGATGCGCTGCGTGGCGATGGGATCGAGCGCCGACGCGGGCTCGTCCATCAACAGCACTTCGGGCTTGATGGCCAGGGCGCGGGCGATGCACAGCCGCTGCTGCTGACCGCCCGAGAGCGCCAGCGCCGAATCGTGCAGCCGGTCCTTGACCTCTTCCCACAGCGCCGCCTGGCGCAGGCTTTCCTCGACGCGCTCCTGCAACCGCGCCTTGTTGGCGACCAGTCCGTTCAGGCGGACGCCATAGGCGACGTTCTCGTAGATCGACTTCGGGAACGGGTTCGACTTCTGGAACACCATGCCGACGCGGCGGCGCAGGCCGACGACGTCGGTGCCGGGGGCGTAGACGTCGTCGCCGTCGATCTTCACCGAGCCTTCGACGCGGGCGCCGACGATGATGTCGTTCATCCGGTTCAGGGTCCGCAAGAAGGTACTCTTGCCGCAGCCCGACGGCCCGATGAAGGCGGTGACGAGATTGGCCCGCATGCCGATGGTGATGTCGGTCAGCGCCTGCTTGGCTCCGTAATAGAAGTTCAGCGCCTCGACGTCGATCTTCAGGGGCGCGTTTGGGCGATCGGGCGCGCTCCCGGGGCGGGCCAGCGCCGACAGGGAGGGAAGACGGGGGCCCGACGACATCGCGAAAAGTCTAGCGCGCCACGGCGGTTTTGCGAAGTCGGCGTCCGGAGGCGGCCTGGAGGTCGACCCGGACCGGGCAATCGAGCTCGGTCTCGATGGGCCCCAGGTCGCGTTCCGCGGCCCACTGTTCGAGCTCGGCGTCGCCGCTCACGTCGATGCGGACCAGCAGCCCGTCGCCGTCGTCCGACACCTTCACGTCGCCGACGACCTGGGCGTGACTGCGATCCAGCCCTTCCGCCAGCCGGACGAAGGCCGACAGCAGCCGCACGACGCGCCGCTCCGGGGCCTTCAGGTCGCCGTAGCCCTCGTGCGACTTCTTCGGGGTCGCCTGGCGATGGTAGCGGGCCACCAGCGCGATGATCTCGACCTCTGCCGGATCGAAGCCGCGCAGGTCGCCGTGGCGAATCAGGTAGTGCGAGTGCTTGTGATGGCTGCGGTAGCTGATGTGCACGCCGACGTCGTGCAGCAGCGCGCCGAACTCGAGCCACTCCCGCTCGCGCGCCCCGAGCCCGTGCCGGTCGGTGGTCTGGTCGAACAGCCGGGTGGCGATGCGGGCCACCTGCCGCGCGTGCTCCGACCAGTAGTGGCAACGCTCGCCCAGCTCCTCGACGCTGCGGCGGCGGATGTCGGGATAGCGCTCGACGGCGGCGATATGGCGCGCGTTGCGCCGCACGTAGTCGAGGATGAGGCCCTCGCGCAGCGCCATCTCGCACAGCGAGATCTCCTCGGCGCCGAGCCGGCGGACGATGGTGTCGAGGAGGACGGCGCCGGCGACGGCGAGGTCGGCACGCCGCGGGTCGAGTCCGGGCATCTGCAGCCGCGTCGCCTGGTCGGACGCGACCAGGGCTTTGCGGACCTTGTGCAGCGACTTGGCTGGCACGCTGCGGTGGTGCAAGTCCGCGACGACGTGCCCCTGCTCGGCGGCCAGCGTCACGGCGCCGAGGCTGAGGATCGTCCCCGAGGTGCCGATGACGCGCTGATAGCCGCGCGCGACGATCTGATCGACGTGCGCCCCGATGGCCTCGTCGATGTGCGCGACCAGGCGCCGCTCGTCGCGGTGGGCGAGCGGATCGGCGCGGACGAAGCGCTCGGTGAGCCGGATGACACCGATCTTGAAGCTCTTGGCCAGGGCCGGCTCGCGAGCCGCGCCGAGCGTGATCTCGACGCTGCCGCCGCCGATGTCGATGACGACGCCGTTGCGCTTGGCCAGGTCGACGCCGTAGGTGGCGGCGATGTGGATCAGTCGCGCTTCCTCGGCGCCAGAGATCACCCGCACGTCGATCCCGGTCTGGGCCAGCACCGCGGCGAGGAAGTCGCCGCCGTTCTCCGCCTCGCGGGTGGCGCTGGTCGCCGCCGCGATGATCTCGTCGACCTTGTGCGAGTCGGCGAGGCGGCGAAACTTCGAGAGCGCCTCCAGGCCGCCGGCCATGGCCGCCGGGGTCAAGGCCCGTCCGTCGAGGCCACCGGCCCCCAGGCGGACCATCTCCTTTTCCCGGTCGACGATCTCGAACGACTGATCGGGGCGGACCTGGGCCACGATCATGTGCACGGAGTTGGTGCCGATGTCGATCGCGGCGAGGCGCATGGAGGCCATAGTACGATGAGGGCGCGGCCGCGACATGCCCAGCAGCTCGTCCACCCGAATCCGTCTCCCTGCCGACGCCCCGGCCTCAGCCGCCGCCGACGCGCGTCGGCCGTTGGCGTCGAGCCTCGGTGGACGTGTCGAGGCGCTCGCCGAAAACCTGGAGGCGGCGCTTGCGGGCCAGGAGCGCGGCATCCACCAGGCGCGGGTCGCCACCCGCCGCCTGCGCGAGATCGTTCCGGTCGTCGTCGAGACGCGGAAGGGCCTCGGCGCCAAGCTCCGCCGCCGGCTGAAGCGGCTGACCCGCGCCCTCGGACCGGTCCGCGAGCTGGACGTGGCGTGCGCCCTCGTCACGGACCGGGCGGCGGGCCAGCCCGAGCCGGCGGTCGTCGCCTTGCGTGCGCACCTGACCGAGCAGCGGCTGGTCGCGCTCGACCGCCTGCACAAGGCCTGCGATGCGCATCGGGCCACATGGCTCGTCGAGCATCTCACCGACGTGGTCCGCGAGCTGGAGCGCGTCGCCCGAAGCGGGCGCGGCGAGCTGGCCGGCCGCGAGCGCCGCCGGCTGGCCCGGCGCGTCATCGACCGGGCCCAGGCACTCGGCGACGCCGTCACCGCCGCGGGGGCGATCCTGATCGTCGACCGCGCGCATGCGGTGCGGATCGCTGCCAAGCGGTTGCGCTATGCGCTCGAATTGACGGGCGAGCTGCGGCTCGCGCGGACGTCGGCGCTGGTCTCCAGCCTGCGCACGATCCAGGACGTGCTCGGCGAACTGCACGATCTCGACGTGCTGCGCCGTGAGGCGGCGCGGGTACGGCGGGACCTGCCACCCGACTCGATCGTCGCCAAGGATCTCGAACGCATGTCGACGGCCCTCGACGCGGACATCCGCCACCTGCACGCCCGCTACCTGCGCGGCGCGCGGGCGCTGATGGGCCTCGCCGATCGGGTGCGCGACCGGATTGCCCCATGCCTGGACCTGTCCATCTCTACTTAGTGCGTCACGCCATCGCCGAGGAGCGCGGCCCGGCCTGGCCGGATGACTCGTTGCGGCCGTTGACCGACGAGGGCGCCCGGCGCTGGCGGCGTCAGGCCGTCGGTCTGGCGGCGATCGACGCGCGGCCGGACGTGATCCTGACCAGCCCGTTCACGCGGGCGCGCCAGACGGCGGACCTGCTGGCCGCCGCGTTCGCGAAGAAGCCGAAGGTGATCGAGCTGCCGGCGTTGCAGCCGGGCGTCAGGCCGCGGGAGGTGCTGCGGGCGCTCGAGCCCGATCCGCGTCGGACCAGCGTCGCCCTGGTCGGGCACGAGCCGGGCCTGGGCGAGCTGGCGGCGCTGCTGGTCGGGTTCAAGACGCCGCCCGAGTTCAAGAAGGGCGGGGTCGCGCGCATCGACGTGGCCATCCTGCCGCCGCCGGCGGGCTCCGGCGCGCTGCACTGGTGGCTGACGCCGAAGGTCCTGCGGGAGCTGGCCTAGCTGCAAGGGCGCGGGCGGTCCCTGACAGGGCCGCCCGCTGTCGTCAGCCCGTTGAACCGGCCTTTGCAGTCGCGGTCGAGGACTGGCCGACCTTGGTGCCG
>JBDSLU010000248.1:0-24431 GCA_039916225.1 Vicinamibacteraceae bacterium | reverse complement strand
ACGCTAGGCAGCATTCTCCGGGATGGCGAGGCCGCGGACGCGCTCGGCCGAGAAAAAGTTCGGCAGCAGCTTGATGGTGGCGGGCAGGATGAAGACCTCGGCCAGGAAGGCGACGGCCATGGTGAGGGCCAGCAGGCCGCCGAACCACGCCGACGGCCGGTATTCAGAGAACAGCAGCACGGCAAAGGCGCAGCTGTTGACGATGGCGGTGGTCAGCGAGGCCCGGCCTTCGTACATGGTGGCGTGCGCGATCGCGGTGTCGGTGTCCGACCCGGCCGCGACCTCGCGACGATAGCGGCTGATGAAATGGATGGTGTCGTCGTCGACGATGCCGAGCGCGATACTGGCCAGCATCACCGTCGCCACGTTCATCGAGATCCCGCTCCAGCCCATGAGGCCGAGCACGACGATCACCGGGAAGACGTTCGGGGCGATGGCCAGCGCGCCGAAGCGGAAGGAGCGGAAGACGGCGAAGATCACCGCGAACACCGTGACGAAGGCGGTGAAGAAGCTCGTGATCTGCGACGACACCAGGTAGTGATCGAGCTGGGCGAACAGCCGTGCCGAGCCGGTGACGGTCGGCGTCACACCGGAGCCGGCGAAGATGCCATCGGCGATCTCCTGCGACCGCAGCACCTGCTGGAAGAGGACATCCGAGCTCATCGCCGCCATCCGCACGGTCATCTGGCCGCGCGAATAGTCGCTGGCCACGATCTGCGACAGCTCGTGCCGGCCTTCGTCCGAGAGGGCGAAGACGAACAGCTCCTGCGCGACGACTTCGGGCGACGTCGGGACGGTATCGCCAGCCGTGCCGCCGAGATCGCGATCGATGCGCTTCACGTAGTCGGCCAGCGAGATCACGCTGCGCACGTTCTGCAGGCGCCCGATCTCCTTGCCGAGCGCGTCGATGCGCCCCAGGACGGCCGGCGCACGCAGCGACTCGGCCGGCCCTTCGAAGAACACCTGGAAGCCGTAGACGCCCGACAGCTTCTCGTCGATCACCCGCGCCGACTGCGACAGCGGATGCCGGGACGAGAAGAAGTTGATGTGATTGGTGTCGACCCGCAGGCGCAGGATGCCGCCGATCGACAGCACCGCCAGCACCGCCGCCACGGTCAGGACCACGCCCGGCCGGCGCGACGTGATGCGAGCCACTGCCCGCATCGGCCCGATCAGCCAGCGCTCCTGCGGTGGGGCGGTGGTCCGCTTCGGCACGAACGCCAGCAGCGTCGGCACCAGCACGATCGAGATGGCCAGGTCGGCCATCACCCCGACCGCGGCGCCGATGCCGAACGACCGCACCGCGTGGACGTGGCTGGTGGCCAGCGACAGCATGCCCAGCGCCGTGGTGCCGCCGGCGGCCAGCAGCGGCAGGAACACGTAGCCGACGGTGGTGACGAAGGCCTCCTCGCGGCTGCCGCTGCGCTCGAAGGCGTCGGTGTAGTGCTGGATGATGTGGACGTCGTCGGCGATGGCCAGCACCACGACCAGCGGCACCAGCATGCTGCTGAGGACGTTGAAGCTGAACCCCATCAAGGAGTACAGCCCGAGGGCCCACAGCACGCTGACCAGCACCGCCCCCAGCGTCAGCACGGTGATCCGCCACGAGCGGAAGAGGATGAACAGCGCCGTCACCGTCATCAGCAGGATCGGCGGCGTGAATTTCACCGTGTTGGCAACCGTGACCCGGTTGTAGGTCTCGCTGATCTCCAGGCTGCCGTTGTAATAGGCGCGCAGGGCCGGCGGCAGGTGGCGATCGACGGCGGCGCGGACGCGCTCGATGGTCTGGGCGCGCTCGGCGTCGACGCGGTCCTCGTCGAAGTTGACGACGATCGACACCACCGAGGCGTCGCGGGCGATGAGGTCGCCGCGCAGGAACGGATCCGCGAGGGCGGTCTTGACCACCGCCGCCGCGTCGATGGCTCCGGCCCGGGGGATCAGCGGCCGGACCTCGATTCCGGCGTCGTCACCCCCGGTCGACTGAATGGTGTTGGCGCTGGCCAGGCTGTAGGCGCGCACCACATACGGCACGCGCTGGATGTCGCCGGTGATGCGGCGCAGCACGTCGAGGCCGGCGGCGGTGGCGACCTCTGGACCGGCCAGGGCGACGATCAGGGTCCGCGATCCGGTGAATTCCTGGCGCAGCCGGTCGTAGTCGAGCAGGACCGGATCGTCCTTCGAGAACCAGGCCGAGATGTCGTTGTCGATGCGGGTGATCTGGGCCCGCGGCGCCAGGGCCAGGGCGCCGGCGACGATCAGGAAGGTGAGGAGGACGCGAAAGCGGTAGATGAAGCGGGCGAGCGCCAGGCTCACCGCTGGCTCCCGGCACCGTTCTCGAGCTCGCGGCGGGAGAAGTCGCGCTCGGCAAGGCCGGTGTCGTAGCGGGCCTCGGTGACGCCGAGCTCGGTGCGGGTGCGGTCGACCTCGTTGGTCATGGTCGAGGCCATCACCGTCCAGATGCCTTGAACCTGCGACAGCTTGGTGACCCGATAGCTCTTGGCTCGCTCGCCGCGCCGGTTGAACACGTCGGCGGCGACGACCACGAAGTTGTCCTTGCGGATTGTCGAGACCACCTTGGGATAGGCGGCATCGGCATCCTTGGCCCTGGATTCGAGGCGCCACGCCGGATGCCTGGCGCCGGAGGCGTCGGCCCAGCTGCCGTTCCAGGGGCCGTCCTCGGCGACCAGCGTGTAGGTGTAGTCCTCGATGGCCCGACCACCGATGTCCTCGTAGGTGAAATCACTGCCGACGAAGCTCTCCTGCCGCTCGGCGCCGGTGATGCGGCGGACACGCGACAGGGCCGGCAGGTAGAGGAAGCGATCGTCGTCGCCGCCGGGGCGCTCCCAGACCAGGAAGCCGGTGCCGGCGATGTCGTTCGGGTAGGTGAACCGGATCAGCACCCGATCGCCGGTGCTCCCTTGGCCGCGCAGGCCGTTGACGCTCAGCGTCCGCTCACGGGCGCGGCCCTGCCGGTCGAACAGCCGCATCCGCATCGTCAGCCGCGAATCGCGGCCGGTATCGCGTTCGTCGATCCGCCGCGCGATCCAGTCGGCGCTGCCTGGTGCGGGCGCTGCAGCTTGCAGCCCGCGTCCCGGCGTCGCCGCCGTACGAAACTCCGCCGTCCCTACCGGCGCCGAAGCGCCGAGGACGACGGGGAGAAGAAAAGAAGGGGGGATCCCGAACGAGGCTAGCAGAAGCGGAATTGCGAGGAAGAAGATGACCAGGAAGGCACTCAAGTTCATGAGGAGCACAACCCAACAACGCTCATGGTCATCTGCGCTGCCGGGCCGAGGGCTTGAACGTGCGTCCGAAATCCCGAAGTGATTATGTGAAAGCGTTCACAACGAGTCAAGGTCAAACCCAGCCCACCAGCCAAAAATCTAAGCCTACCAACAGGTTATAGCGCTCATGCGATTCGGGAATCATCAGTGGCTAAAAACACACACTAATCCAAGAACTCGGTTTCGCCCCAGAATCCAAGAAAGCCGAGCAAAATCGGACGGATTCGCCCATAAGCGAATT
Organism: Vicinamibacteraceae bacterium; assembly: GCA_039916225.1. Taxonomy (GTDB): domain Bacteria; phylum Acidobacteriota; class Vicinamibacteria; order Vicinamibacterales; family Vicinamibacteraceae; genus JBDSLU01. Next base: position 20,909 of record JBDSLU010000248.1, on the reverse strand, counting down.
TCGGTGCCGGCATAAGCGAAAACGACCACGGGCGCATGTCCAGCATGCGCCCGCCGCATAGAGGGGGAACGAGCCGCTACAGCGGCCGCACGACGTTCGGGAAGTCCCGCCAGACGGGGACGCCGCAGAACTTGTTGCCCTCGGTGCACCGGGGCGAGACCAGTCCGTTGCGGACGACGCAGGGCGGCCCGATGAAGCGCGCCAGGCGCGGGTGGACCGCGCGGACCTGGGCCACTTCCTCCATCGACGCCTCGTAGATCTCTTCCTGGGCGTTGAAGCAGGTGCGCATCGTCCACTTGTGGAGGAGGGCGATGAGCGGCCCCGACTCGACGAAGCGGACCACCTTGGCGTTGGGCAGGACGTAGAGCGCGAACTCGATCGGTACGCCGAGCGCCAGCAGCCGGTTCTTCGCCGCCCAGGCCCGCGCCATGGCCGCCTCGTACTCGACCAGGGCGGCGGGGTTCGCCCGAATCATCCGCGGCGTCACGTAGTCGGGTCGCACGGTGTCCGAGAGCGTCATCATCGGCCGCGATCCCGGCACCATGCGGTGCCGCTGATCCTGGGAATCCGCCGTGTGGCTCAAGCGCTTCCTGAACGTGTAGCTGGCGTGCTGCAGCGACCGCATCAGCGGCGAGTGATACGCCACCTGGATGGTGTCCAGCCGGTACGGATTGCGGGCCGGGTTGAGCAACCGATCCAGGGCGTCGTCGGTGGTCAGGTCGTCACCGTCGGCGCCGAATACCGACCGCACCGCGTCGGCGACCACTTCCTCGGCGTTCGGCGACCAGTCGACGAGCTGGGCCATCTTGCCGTCCAGGCTGCGGTCGAAGCGCTCGGCGAACGCGTCGGCGCCGGCCCGGGCCGGCGGGAAACCGCGCTCGACCACGTCCTCGGCCGGCAGGCCCACCACCTCGACGCGATCGATGAAGCCGGGATCGTGCTGGCGCACCGCCGCGACCATCGCGCCGATGACCTCGCGCGCCTCGTGCGGCGTGTCCGATGCCTGCGCCATCCGCATCAGCCGGTAGAGGGTGATCCCGGAGATGGTGTGAACCATCGCCGTGAAGGCGGCGAGCGGGATCACGTAGCGCGCCGTCTCGATCGCCTTCTTCTCGGCTTCCTTCTCGAGCGCCTTCAGGCGATCGGGGCTGGCCTTGGGCGTGATGTTGCGCAGCCGTTTCAGGATCGCGAAGGTGTCGTCCTTCAGGATCGCGGAGAGCTTGGCATAGCTCACCCAGGCCTCGACCACCGCCCGCTCGAACACCGCCCGCGCCTCGCCGTCGAGCGGCGGGACGTAGGCCTTCGGCTCGCCCAGCTTCACGTAGCGCTGGCTCTGCTGCTCGGAGTTGTAGAACGGGTAGCTGTGCAGCGCGGTCCAGACGAACTGGCGCGACACCTGCTCGAGGCCGAACTCGAACGTCGCGTGCTGGTAGACGGTGTGGTGGCCGGCGTCGAACGTCAGCTTGCCGATCGTGTCGCGCTGTCGATCGGTGATCTCCGCCGCGGTGATGACGCGCGGCGCGTAGCACGTGCGGGCGGCGGCGATGGCGCCGTCGTAGGCCGCCGTCGGCGCATTGCGCAGCGTGACCTTGGGGGGACCAGTCTCGAGCGTCATCTTCGCGGCGGTCTGATACGGCCTGATACGGCGAAGCCGGCGCGCGGCTAGTCTTCGCGGGCGTTGCCGAAGCGCTGGAACTCGTCGAGGAACGACAGCGAGTGCAGCGCTTCCATCCGATCGAGAAACAGCACACCGTCGAGGTGATCGGCCTCGTGCTGGACGACGCGGGCGGGGAAGTTCTTGAGGCCCATCTCGAACGGCTTGCCGCGGCGATCGAGCGCCCGGATCACGATCTCGCGGGCACGAGTCACGCGTCCGCGCAGATCAGGGATGCTCAGGCATCCTTCCCACTCCTCGGTCGTGTCGGGGCCGACCGGGATGATGACCGGGTTCACGAACGGGACGATCTTGAGGTTGTCGCCGCTGCCCTCGACGCCGGCGACGAACAGACGGACGGACTCGTGCACCTGCGGTGCCGCGAGCCCGATGCCGTCGTATTCGACCATCGTCTCGATCATGTCGTCGATCAGCTTCTGGAAGGCGGGCGAGCGGACTGTCGTCGGATCGACCTCGTCCGCTGCCTCGCGGAGCACGGGATGTCCCATGCGCGCGACCTTCAGAATCGACATGACCGCTCGTCCTCGCCCGTGACGACGCTGCTCAGGCCACCGTGATCGAGGAATCCAGGTAGACGTCCTGGATCGTCTGCAGCAGCTTGGCGCCATCGGCCATCGGCTTCTGGAACGCCTTGCGGCCGCTGATCAGCCCCATGCCGCCGGCGCGCTTGTTGATGACCGCTGTGCGCACGGCGTCGGCCATGTCGTTCTTGCCCGAGGCGCCGCCCGAGTTGATCAGCGGCATGCGGCCCATGTAGCAGTTGGCCAGCTGGTAGCGCGTCATCTCGATCGGGTGATCGCCGGGGACGAGGTCCGAGTAGACCCGCTTGTCGATCTTGCCGTACGGGCTTTCCTTGGTGTTCAACGCGGCGAAGCCGCCGTTGTTCTCCGGCATCTTCTGCTTGATGATGTCGGCCTGGATCGTCACGCCGAGGTGGTTGGCCTGACCCGTCAGGTCAGCCGACACGTGGTAGTCCTTCTCCGACGTCTTGAATGCCGGGTTGCGCGTGTAGCACCAGAGCACCGTGACCATACCGAGCTCGTGCGCCCGGGCGAAGGCCTCCGACACTTCCTGGATCTGCCGCGTCGACTCGTCCGAGCCGAAGTAGACCGTCGCGCCGACCGCGACCGCGCCCATTTCGAACGCCTGCTCGACGCTGGCGAACATGATCTGGTCGAACTTGTTCGGGTAGGTGAGGAACTCGTTGTGGTTCAGCTTCACCATGAACGGGATCTTGTGGGCGTACTTGCGCGCGACGGCGCCCAAGGTCCCGAGGGTCGAGACGACGCAGTTGCAGCCGCCCTCGATGGCCAGCTTGACGATGTTGGCCGGATCGAAATAGATCGGCGCCGGCGCGAAGCTCGCGCCCGCGGAGTGCTCGATGCCCTGGTCGACCGGCAGGATCGAGAGGTAGCCCGTGCCGCTCAGGCGGCCGGCGTTGAGGATCGTCTGGAAGTTGCGCAGCACCGAGGGCGACCGGTCGCTCTGCGACACGACGCGATCGATGAAGTCGGGCCCGGGGAGGTGCAGATCCTTCTTGTTGAACCCCTTCGCTTCGTAGCTGAGAAGGGCTTCGGCCTCGGCCCCCAGGAGCTCATAGGCCTTGGTGGTAGCTGCGGTCGTCATATTCGTCGATTCCTCGAAATACCGGCGTCTGTCAGCCTCGGCGGGAGGCGTCGTGCTGAGCGCGTCCGGACAGTATATCGTCCGCCGCCCGGTGCCCGCTGACGACGGCGCTCTCGATCGTGGCGGGCAGTCCGGTGTCCACCCAATCGCCGGCCAGGAACAGCCCGGCGACCGCCGTCCGCGTGCCCGGCCGAGCCGGCTGGCCGGGTGCCAGCGAGAACGACGCCTGCGGTTCGCGGACGACCGTGGCCCGGATCAGCGCCGCCGCCCGCGCCTCCGGGACGGCCTCGCCGAGCTCCCGCCGAGCCAGCGCGATCAGCTCGTCGTTGGATTGACGAAGCACGGCCTCCGCCCCGCTGGAGACAAGCGAGAGATGCCCCAGGCTCAGAGCCGGGCTCTGAGCCAAGCTCGGAGTACGCCGAATCTGCGATGTGTCGAAAACCCACTGCATGGTCCGGCCGGGCAAGCCGACGAAGGCGTCGGGCAGCACGCGGCGGTCGAGCCACAGGTTCACCGTGACGATCGGCGAGGCCGCGGTGCCGGCGGCGGCGGCCAGCAGCGGCGCGAGCGCGCCGTCAGCGTCCTGAAACAGGGCGGCCAGGCCGAACCACGGTACAGCGGCGATGACCGCGTCCGGCAGCGGCACGGCTTCGCCGCGGATGGTGACGCTCTCCACCCGTCCGCCGCGGACGGCCACCCGGGCGAGCGCGTTGACACGGACCTCCCCGCCACGCGCCTCGATGAACGCCCGCGCCGGCTCGGCATACATCTCGTCGAGCGGCGTGGCCGTCATGCCGAGCGAGGCGTCGCGCGTGGCGCCGGTGAACATCTGCGCAAGAACGCGCACGAATGGTCCGGCCAACGCCTGATCGATGCCCTGGTTGAGGGCGGCGACGGCGAGCGGCTCCCACAGCATCTCGATCATCCGCGGCGTCTGGCCGAGGCGGGCCAGCCAGGCCGCGACCGTCTCGGTCGGCGGCGGAGGGGCGGCGCCGGGCTTGAGGGCGCCTCCGAGCTTCGCCAGCGGGAGACGATCCCGCCAGCCGACGCCGGACCAGCGGAGGACGCCGGCGGCCAGGTGCCACGGCGCCGGCAGGCGCGGACAGCGCAGGCGCGAGCGCCGGCCGTCGCGATCGATGAACGCGACGTCGAGGCTGTCCTGCAGCGACACGCGATCGCGCGCGCCGATGGTGTCCAGGAAGCGGAAGGTCTGGTGATAACAGCCGGCGAGGACGTGCTGGCCGTTGTCGACGCGGTAGCCGGTCTCGCGATCCTCGAACGCCGTGGCCCGCCCGCCCAGGCGCCCACGGGCCTCGAGCACGAGCACGCGGCGCCCCGCCGCAGCGAGGCGCACTGCCGCAGACAGGCCGGCGAAGCCGGCGCCGATGACGACGATGTCGAACGCGCTATTCGCCACGTCGCGCTTACATCGGGCCGCCGAAGCGGCGGCTGACCTCGCGCGAGACCTCGGCGAAGGCTTCCTTCACGCGGAACGTCATCCGCGCCCAGATCAGCATCGCGATCCAGGCCCGGCGCGGCCGCGACACGCGCACCGTCTCGCCGAACACGTCGAAGTCGCGCCGTTCGATCTCGGCCAGGATGGCCTGGTAGATGCCCGACATGATCTCGGCGGCGATCAGCCGGCGCGATTCTTCAGCGGGAATGGCGCGGGTGGCCCGCGCGTAGTAGTCGTGGGCCCGCACCGCCTGGGCGCGCAGCAGGGCCCGCACGTTCGGTGACGCCGTCTCGTGCGCCAGCATGTCCTCGGTGACCGAGAAGCGCGCCAGGTCGTCGACCGGGAGGTAGACCCGCCCCAGCGCGAGGTCCTTCTTCACGTCGCGCAGGATGTTGGTGAGTTGCAGCGCCAGGCCCAGGTCCATCGCGTAATCGCGCGACTGGGCGTCCTGGCAGCCGAAAATCTGGACGCAGACGATGCCGACCGTCGACGCGACGCGATAGCAGTACTGATACAGCTCGGCGAAGTTCTTGAACCGGCGATGCCCGATGTCCATCGCCACGCCGTCGACGAGGTCGGAGAAGGGACCGCGCGGAAGGTCGAACTGGCGGATGAACGGCACGAGCGCCTGTCCCTGTGGCGTCTGCGGCGTCGCCGATGGATCGTCGGCAGCGAAGCAGCGGGCAATCTCGCGACGCCACTCGTCGAGCCGGGCGTGGGCCGCGACGCGATCGGCCTCGGTCTCGACCCGTGCCTCGTCGACCGCGTCATCGACGGCGCGGCAGAAGTCCCAGACCGCCACGATCGCCTGCCGGCGCGCCGGGGTCAGGACCAGGAACGAGTAGTAGAAGTTGGTGTCGCGGGCCATTTCCCTGGGATGCCCAACGATTCTACCGCCCGCGCCACCGGATGGCGCGCCAGAGCAGACCGGGCACATCGCCGGCGCCCAGCGTCGGGCGGGACTCGAGCGGATTGCGGCCCGGCGCCGCCGCGCGGTCGAGGATGCCAACGCCGCCCAGCCACGTCAGGCGCAGTTCCAGGCGCAGCCGACCGCTGACCAGGTCGGCGACCGGCCGCCCCTGGTCGAAGAGGATTCGTGTTCGCCTGACGACCTCGTCGAACGATTCCCGCCAGGCGTCCGTCCACAGGCCGGCGGCGAGATCGCCTTCCTGGGCCCGGCGGCGGCCGCTGACTTCGGCCGGCAGGTAGATCCGGCCGCGGCGGTAGTCGACACCGAAATCCTGCCAGAAGTTGGCGAGCTGCAGCGCGGTACACAGGCTATCGGAGGCCTGCTCGACGTCACGGCCGCGATGTCCGGCGATGCCCAGGACGAGGCGTCCGACCGGGTTCGCCGAGCGCCGGCAGTAGTCGAGCACGCCGGACCATTCGGCGTAGCGGCGCGTCTGCACGTCCTGCTTGAAAGCGCTCAGCAGGTCGTCGAACAGCTGGATGTCCAGCTCGCACAGGCGCCGCGTCTCGGCGACGGCGGCGAAGACGCGATCGGTCGGATCGGTGCTCGTCGACGGCGGCGCAGGCGCGTGCAGGCGCGCTTTCCAGTCGTCCAGGAGCCGGTAGCGTTCGACCGGCTCCAGCGTCCCTTCGTCGGCGAAGTCGTCGGCCGCCCGGGCGAAGGCATAGACGGCGGCGACGTGCGGTCGCATCGCCGCCGGGAGCAGCCGCGAGGCAACCGGGAAGTTCTCGTAGTGCTCGCGCGCGATCCGCTCGCAGTGCGCATAGGCGGCCGCGAAGGCGCCCGGGATCGCCGGCGGACGGCGGACGGCAGGCGGCGGGCTCACGCGGGAACCGCGCCCCGGCGCAGGCGCAGCATTTCGTTCCCGCCGCGCTGGAACTCGTAGTCGACGCGCTCGATGGTCGCGTCCATGCCCGCGCCGCGGGCCTCGGCCAGGCAGGCGTCGACGAACGGCGACCGCGCCCCGTCGAGCGCCAGCAACGGGAAGATGCGGACGTCCGGTGCCAGGCGACACATCTCCCGCACGGCGGCGACGTGGAACGCTTCGTCGAGCTGCGCGCTATAGAGGAACAGCAGGTGCGAGCACAGGGCGAGGTCGAACGACGCGTCGGCGAACGGCAACGTCGGCAGGCTCGCATCGACGTAGCGGCCCGCGGCCCTCCCGGCATCGTAGTCGTCGAGGAACGTTCGCATGGCGCGCATCCGCACGGTGCCCAGCTCCGCGATCGAGGCGATACCGTGGCCCCAGACGAACTGGCCGGCGTTGCGGCGCGTCTGCTCGAGCACGGTGTCGCAGGTCACGCCGAGACGCCCGTCGATCTCGCCGAGGGTGAATTGATACAGCGGATCGCAGGAGACGACGCGGGCGCCAAGCCGCGTCGCCTCGGCGTTGAACGCGGCCGGACCGTCACCGCAGCCGACGATCGGCCGCGCGAGATCGGCGTCGCTCAGCGCGAAGATCCGCTGATACTCCTCGAACGAGCGTCCCCAGGGAACGACCTGATCCAGCGTGAACATCGCTTCGCCGGCCGGCCCCTACGTGCGTCGCTCGACGAGATCGGCCATCGCCGAGGATGCCGGATCCACTGTGGCGCGCAGGCCGGACGTGATGCCGGCGCGGTCGGCCTCGTTGCGGTTCTCGCTGACCTTCCACTTGCCCTGGAGCCGCGTCAGCGGCATCTCGAAGCCGACGATGCCGCGGACCAGCCCGGCGACGTAGTCGTCCGGCGCGTCGCCGACCTGCCACGGCCTCTCCCGGCCGGTCTCGTGGATCGCCGTCAGCCGCTCGATGTGCGCCCTCAGCCAGGCCGGATCCTCGATGAAGCGCGGCGTGCCGTAGCCGTGGACGACGACGTAGTTCCACGTCGGCACCACTTTTCCGGTCTCTTCCTTGGTCGGATACCACGCCGGCGTTATGTAGCGCTGCGATCCCTGGAACACGACGAGCGATTCGACGGACGGATTGGTCGCGCGCCACACCTCGTTGGCACGCGAGACGTGCCCGCGCAACGTGCCGAACGGCGCCGGCTCCGGATCGAGCTCGAGTGGCAGGTGATTGGCGTTGAGGCCGCCGGGGCCGAGCGTGACCAGCATCGCGAACGGCTCCGCCCGCATCAGCTGGTGCAGGACGTCGACGCGGGTCTCCTCGAAATGGCGTGGGATGTACATGGCTCGGCGACGCCCGTGGCATCGAAGCCGATCATACTCACTCGCCGCGTAGCAGCGGCGCCTTCGTGTACTCGGTCGGGACGGCCGCGATTGGGGCGTCGATATTCACATCGGGGCGGCGGCGCGCCACCAGCCGCAGATAGCCGAAGTAGCGGCCGGCGTCGGCCTCGACGGCCTGCAGTTCGACCGTGTTATCCGGGCAGATCACGCGCTGCCAGTCGAGCCAACGCTTCCAGCCATCGGGCATCGATTCGGCACGCTCCACGGTCACGAAGCCGGTCTTCTCCCAGTGCCGCCGCCACCATTGCGGCGAATGCAGCGCCCACACGCTCGGATCCCACCAGGCGCGGAGGTGCTCGGGAATCTCACCCTCGATCTCCTGCAGCATGCAGGCGCCGGCCAGCGCGAGCGTGCCGTCCGCCTTGGCCAAGCGAGCCAGATAGGACAGGTAGAGATCGTCGGTCGCGAAGTAGGGGAACGAATCGATGCACAGGATCGCGTCGAAGAACCCGGCCTCGAACGGCAGAGACCGCGCGTCGGCGTGCACCGCGGTCACGCGGTCGGCCACGCCCGCATCGGCGATCCGCTGCTCGTTCTCGGCGGCGCTGAACCAGAGATCCGTCGCCCACACCTGCACGCCGAACTCGCGGGCCAGGAAGATCGACTGCGCGGCACGGCCGCAGCCGAGATCGAGCACGCGCATTGCCGGCTTCAGCTCGACGACTTCAGTGAGCCATTCGGCGAGCCACAGCGAGTTGGCGCCGCCACTGATGCTCGAGATCAGCCAGTCGGGGTGGTAGCGCGAGGCGCGCGGGAAGCGGTCGGACAGGAGGCGGTTGTCGGTATCCATAGCGTGTCGGCGCGGCCCGAACCGGGGCCGTGCCCCGCATGATACCGCCCAGGCGCGGGCTCCTCATCGCGCCGGGGCCGGCCGTCGCTGCGCGGCCAGCGGGACATCACGGACCGCGGAACGTCGCCGGAGAAGGTGCGCAATCAGGCCGATCGGCACGAAGACCACCGCGGCGCCCGCGCGCTGGATCAAGCCGTGATAGCCGTTGAGGAACGCCTGGAAGCCGGAGAAATCGATGCCGGCCTGCATGCACACGCGCTGGACGAGGCCGGTCATCACCGGTATCAAGGCCAGACAGGCGACGACGTTCAGCACGGCGTAGCGTCGCGCACCCAGACGCCACAGCACGGCGGCCGAGAGGAGGGGTAACAGGACGAAGCCGCCGCCCAGGAGCGAGAGGATCCCCTCGGTGTGCCGCGGATCCGGCAGCGGGTGGAGGAAGGCGTTGACGCTGCCAACGCCGGCCGATGCGAGCGCCAGCGCCATCATCGCCGACAGCACGCGGCCGACGCCGGCCCGCGGCAGGGCATGCATGAGGGCACCGGCCACCGCCATCTTCAGGACGCCCAGGACGAGCACGCCGACGTTGAACACCCACGGGGCCGTCGAAACAGCGGAGCCCAGCGTGCTGGCGTCGCGACTGAGGAAGCTATAGCCCGGATGGAAGGGCGCTGCGGCCAGCTGAATACCGAAATAGATCAACGGAATCGCGACGCCCAAGCCGAGCAGATGCCGAATCATGCCTGGTACAACGCGGCGCGACGGCCGAGGTTAACGTGTCCACGGGCAGGGCGACGACGCGATCCGCGTGCCGCACGATGTCGAGCAGCTCACCCAAGCGCTGGCGCTCCGCGACCGGAATAGGTTTGTCCTTGATCTTCGGCAGCGCCTGGGCTGCCGCGGCGGAGGTCGCCACGAGGAACAGGAACAGGCTCGTCGAGAGGACCGACGATCGGCGCATCGTGGCTTCCACTCCAGGGGGCTGGGTCGATGCTACCTCACGCGCGGCCGACCGCTGCTACCCTAGCGACGTGCCCAGACGTGCCTCGACGCTGCAGCCACCCGTTCCGGCGCGGCGTCGATGGTTCCGCCAGCGGCTCCTCGTCTGGTATCGGAAGAACGGTCGCACGCTGCCGTGGCGGACGACGGACGACCCGTACCACATCCTCGTCTCCGAGATGATGCTGCAGCAGACGCAGGTCGACCGCGTGCTGCCGAAGTACGAGGAGTGGCTGACGCGCTACCCGTCGCTCGACGCGCTGGCCGGCGCCGACGAAGCCGACGTCGTGCAGACATGGCGGCCGCTCGGTTACAACATCCGGCCGCGGCGGCTGCAGGCGATCGCACGCGAAGCGGTCGAGCGCTACGACGGGCGCCTGCCCTCGGACGAAGCGACGCTGCGGAGCTTCAAGGGCATCGGCCCCTACACTGCCGGCGCGATCATGAGCTTCGCCTTTCGCCAGCGCGCGGCGATCGTCGACACCAACGTCGCCCGGGTGCTCTACCGGATCTTCGTCGGCGCCGGCGATCCCAAGGCACACGCGATGAAGGCGCACCTGTGGGAGGTGTCGCGGGCCGTGCTACCCCACAAGCACGTCTTCGACTTCAACCAGGCGCTGATGGACTTCGGTGCGACGCTGTGCTCGGCGCGCAAGCCGCTCTGCGAGGAGTGCCCGATGTCGCGCGGCTGCGTCACGTTCGCGTCAGCAGCGCCACCAGCCCAGCGTCGGCTTCCGGGAGTGGCAGGCCCGCGAGCTCGGACGCGCTGACCCAGCGCAGTTCCTGGCCGAGCAGTGGCCGCGGCTCGCCGCTGATCGTGCAGTCGTAGAAGTGCAGCTCGACACGCTTGCTCGGATAGTCGTGCGCCGTCGACCAGCGCAGGCTGGCGACGCGGCTCTCGACGCCGAGCTCCTCGGCGAGCTCGCGCACGAGACAGGCTTCGAGCGTCTCGCCGGGATCGATCTTGCCGCCGGGGAACTCCCACAGCCCCTCGAGATGAGTCCCCTTCAGGCGACGCGCCAGCAGCCAGCAGCCGTCCCGCTCGATGATCGCCGCGGCGACGACGACGATGGCTCGATCGGCCGTCACGCGCCTTCCGCGGCGGCGGCGGCGGGCATGGCGACGAGCGGCAACGTCGATACGGTAACCGCGACGGCCGGCTCGGCGCCGATGGTGAGATTCGTCCCCGGCTCGGTGTGATCGCGATGCGCGTAGCCGAGCCCGATGACCCGACGCAGCGTCGGCGACCACGCGGCGCTGGTGACGCGCCCGATGGCCTTGCCGTCGATTGTGAACGGCGTCGCCGCGGCCGGCACGACCGCGTCGGACTCCGATTCCGTGTCGGCGACCCACGCGACCAGTCGGCGCACCACCCGTCCGCCGCCGCGATGGAGGATCCGAATCACCACTTCCTGGCCGACGTAGCAGCCCTTGGTCTGGCTGATCGCGCTGGCTTCGAGCCCGGCCTCGAGCGGGATGGTCTCGGTGTCCATGTCGACGCCGAACAGCGGCAGTCCGGCCTCGATGCGCAGGGTGTCCCAGGCGTCCGCGGTGATGTCCTGGGCGCCCGCGGCGAACAGCCGCGCCGCGACGTCGGTGACGCGTTCGGCGGCGCAATAGAGGTCGAACCCGGGGCCGCCGAGGGCGTGGCAGCCGGCGACGAACACCGGGGCGTCCTGGAACTCGACGTCGATGTGGGCGTGCTCGGCCAGGCTCGTCAGGCTGCCGACCGGGACGTCCAGCGCGCTGGCCACCACCGCGGCCGCGGCGGGGCCGTGCACGGCGAGCCGCGCGACGCGGGCGGTGACGTCCTCGACCACGACATCCTCCGTGATGATGAACTGTTCGAAACGGGCGGCGACGGTCGTCCGGGCCACCGTTGGCACGTCGAGCAGCAGCGCCTCGCGCGTGGCCAGGATGCGCAGGTCGCTGATCATCCGGCCCTGCGGGGTCAGGTAGGCGGCGTAGCAGCCCTGGCCGGGCTGGAGCGCGGCGACGTCGTTGGTGACCAGGCCCTGCAGCCAGCTCACGCGGTCCGCGCCCGTCAGCCGCAGGCGGCCTTCTCCCGACCGATCGACGACGACCGCGGTCGAGCGTGCGGCGTCATACCCAGGCATGGTGCTCATCATATGTATCCGGCGCGCTCCCACGCGCGCCGGGGACCGCCCATCGGACACGCCGGCTGCTAGTCGCCGCGCTGAGCGCGCGGCGGCGCCGGCGTGCGGGCGGCGTATGCTGCACCCTATGATACGGGCTCTCCTGACGGGCGCGATCCTCACGATCGCCGCGCTCCACGCCGCGCCTGCCGCGGCCCAGAGCGCCACCTTCCACATCTTCGCCAAAGGGCAGCTGGTCGGCAACGAAACGACCACCGTACTGGTCACCGACGACGGCTGGAAGGTGACGTCGACCGGGACCATCGCCGCGCCGATCGCCCTGAACACGCGAACCGCCGAGATCACCTACGACAAGACCTGGCATCCCAAGACGCTGCTGCTCGACGCCATCCTCAGGGGCCAGGCCTCGATCATCAAGACCACGTTTGCCGGGACCAAGGCGACCAGCGAAATCGTGCAGGAAGAGCGCCAGTTTCCGAAGACCGACACCGTCGACCCCCAGACGATCGTCCTGCCGAACCTGATCTTCGGCAGCTATGAGGCGTTGGCGGCGCGGATATCGACGGCCGCCCCCGGGGCGACGTTCCGCGTCTACGTCGCGCCCCAGGCCGAGATCACGGTGACGCTCGGCGCGGTGTCGACCGAGCGAGTATCGGCGCCAGGACGCAGCTTCGAGGCCCGCAAACACTCCCTCACCTTCGAGAATCCCGGCGGTGCGCTCGCCGTCGACGTGTGGACGGACGGCGCCCGGCTGATGCGGATCGCCATGCCCTCGATCGGCCTCGAAGTGGTTCGCGAAGACGTGGCCACCGTCGCCGCGCGCACCTCGAGCCACTATCGCGGCAACGACGCCGACGTGTCGATCGCCGTCAGCGCCTACGGCTTCAAGCTGGCCGGCACGCTGTCCAAGCCAGCCGATGCGGCGCCGACGGCGAAGCTGCCGGCCGTGGTCCTGATCGCCGGCTCGGGGCCGCTCGATCGGGACGAGACAGCCTACGGCATCCCGATCTTCGCGCAGTTGGCCAACGGCCTCGCCGACGCCGGCTTCGCCGTGATCCGCTACGACAAGCGCGGCGTCGGCCAGAGCGGCGGCCGCAGCGAGTTCGCCACCCTCGGCGACTATGCCGAAGACGTCGTCGCGGTGATCAAGTTCCTCGAGAAGCGCAAGGACATCGATCCCAAGCGCATCGCGCTGCTCGGCCACAGCGAAGGGGCCGCGGTGGCACTCCTGGCAGCACGGCGCGCCGGCCAGGTCGACGCCATCGCCCTCGTCGCCGGCATCGGGACCACCGGCGCCCAGCTGAATCTCGAGCAGCAGCAGTACGCGCTCAAGACCAGCAAGATCCCAGAGGCTGAGCACGCTGCGAAGATCGAACTGCAGAAGAAGGTGCAGGCCGCAGTCCTTACCGGCAAGGGCTGGGACGACGTGCCGGCCGAAATCCGCAAGCAGGCCGAGTCGCCCTGGTTCTCGAGCTTCCTGGCCTTCGATCCGGCCCCGCTCGTCGCCAAGCTCGATCAGCCGATCTTCGTGATCCAAGGCGCGCTGGACACCCAGGTGCCGCCGCACCATGCCGAGAAGCTCGGCGTGCTGGCCAACGCCCGCAAGAAGGCGTCGAAGACCGAGATCGTCGTCCTGCCCGGCATCAACCACCTGCTGGTGCCAGCGAAGACAGGCGATGTCTCGGAGTACGGCTCGCTCCCCGATCGGACCGTGTCGCAGGACGTGGCCGCGAAGATCGCCGCCTGGCTCAAGGCGCTCCCGCCGAAGTAGCGTTGAACGTGCTCGAGGCCGATCTGAAGCAGCTCGAGTCCGCCGGCGCAGGATCTGGTCGAGGTAGATGTTGCCGAACGGCTCGTCGAGGGTCAGGTGGGTGCCGTCGCCTCAGTCAGCCGACAGCGCCATGGTCGGATCGACCGCCGCGGCGCGGCGGGCCGGCAAGTAGCTCGCGGCCAGCGTCGCGGCGGCCAGGACGGCGACCGCCGACGCCAGCGTCGCCGGATCCCACGGTCTCACCCCGAAGAGAAGCGACGACAGGCCGCGCGCGGCCACCAGGGTCATGGCGGTCCCCAGCCCGAGACCGATGACCGCGATGGTGCCCGCCTGCCGCAGGACCAGGCGGACGATGTGCCACCGGCTGGCACCGAGGGCGAGACGCGTGCCGAGCTCTCGGGTGCGCCGCCGCACCCGGTAGGCCGTCACGCTGTAGACGCCGACCGCCGCGAGGATCACCGCGATCACCGCGAATCCATTGAGCAGTCGGGCGGCGAGGCGGTTCACGCCAGCGGACTCCTCGGCGATTCGCGCCAGGGTACGCGTCTCATAGAGGACCGCCTGCGGCTCCAGTCGACGGATCACCGCACGCAGCGCGGGCAGGGCCGCGACCGGGTCGCCGCTGGCTCGGACGAACAGGGTGATCGACGGGCTCGGAGCCCGCTCGAAGGGGAAGTACAAGTCGGCGCGCGCATCGTCGGTCAACGAGGCGCGGCGGATGTTGCCGACGACGCCGACGATCTCGGGCTTCATGTCGCCCATGTCGAGGCGGTGACCGAGCGGCTCCTCGCCTGGGAAGTGCCGCGCTGCGACCGCCTCGCTGATGATCACCACGGGCGGACCCGCGGCGTCGCCGGTCTCGAACAGGCGCCCCTTCCGCAGCGGAATGCGCAGCGCCTCGAAGTAGCCCCGCGAGGCGAGCTGCCAACCCACTTCGGGCGGGCGCTGCCCGGCCGCCACCGGACGCTCCACTCGCCGCAGCGGCGTCGTCCAGTTGTTGCCGGTCAACGGCGTCACCATCGCCGCGCCGACCGTCTCGACTTCTGGCAGCGCCTTCAGGTCTGCAAACACGCGGGCGTAGACGGCCTGCCGCGCCTCGTCACCCTGGTAGCGACCCTCGGGCAGCGCGAACTGGACGGTCAAGACTCCGGCCGATGTGAAGCCGGGATCGACGTGCAGCAAGTTGGCGAAGCTGCGCACCGTCAGGCCAGCGGCGCCCAGGAGCACCACCGCGAGCGCGATCTCGGCCACGACGAGGCCGGATGCGGCGATGCCGGCGCCTGGAGTCAGGGTGCCGCGGCGCTGCCCCGGCACCGCACTGCCGGCACGGACCAGGACGATGCAGGCAATGGCGCCAAATACCAGCGCGGAGGCGACCGACGCGGCAAAGGAGAAGAGCACCACGCCGACGCTGATGCCGACGCGCTCGAGGCCGGGAATGGTCTCCGCGTTCGGAATCAGCGTGGCCAGCACGGGCGCCACGCCTCCCGCGAAGGCGACGCCGGCCGCACCGCCCACGGCCGCCAGCGCGAGCGCTTCGCCGAGTACCTGCCGGGCCAGGCGCGCTCGACTCGCACCGAGCGCCAGCCGGACGGCGAGCTCCTGCTGGCGTCCGATGGCGCGGGCGAGCAACAGGTTCCCGACGTTGGCGCAGGCGATCAGGAGGACGCACCCGACCGCACCGAGGAGCAGGAACAGCGGGCCCTGCGTGTCCCCGACGAGCGCGGTGCGCAGGTTCAGCGCTTCGTAGCGCGATCCGCGGTTCTGCGCCGGGAACTCGCGCTCCAACTGGCGCGACAGCGTGCCCAGCTCCGCTTCCGCCGCGGCCAGCGTGACGCCGGGGCGCAGCCGTCCGATGCCGTAGATCCAGCCGTTCCTGCGCTGGGCCGGCGCCGCCACCGGCACGGATCGCGTGACGACGACGTCGGTCACCGCCATGCCCGGGAAGCGGAAGCCGGGCGGCAGCACCCCGGCCACCAGCATGCGCGTCGTTCCTATCTGGATGGAGCGCGACAGCACGCGCGGATCGGATCCGAGCGAGGTCCGCCAGAGATCGTGGCTCACGAGCACTACCGGCGTCGCCCCTTGCCGCGCGTCTGCGTCCTGCAGCGAGCGCCCGAGCGCCGGCTGCAGGCGCAGGGCGCGAAGCGCATCCGGGGTCACGACCGCGCCCTCGATCCGCAGCGGCTCGGCCCCACCGAACAGGGTGGACTGGAACCCGCCGAAACCGGCGAGCGCCTCGAAGGAGCGCTGCCGCGCCCGCAAATCGACGAAGTCGCCGATGGCGATGTCCGGCTTGGTCAGGCCGGTCTGGACGTCCCGGTGGCGCACGACCACGAGCTGCTCGGCCCGGTCGAACGGCAGCGGGCGCAGCAGGACGGCTTCGACCACGGCGAACAGGGCCGTGTTGGCGCCAATGCCCAGCGTGAGCGTGAGCACGGCGGCGGCCGTCAAGGCCGGCTCCAGACGAAAGACCCGCAAGGCCTGAGGCAGGGCGTGGGTGCGCATGACCCTTGGACGATCACGGCCAGTAGGCAGGATGCACCATGTGACGAACCGGGGGATTCGACGGTCGACATCGTGGCGGCGGGATGCCGGTCCGTATCCGAGGACGTTGCCGGCGGGATCGAGGAAGAAGATCGAGTCCACTTCCGCGCCGCGGTGCGCGCGCGGCCGGCGAGACCGGGCTGATACCATCGCCACCGTGAACAGACGGACCTTGCTGCACTCCGGGGCACTGGCAGCGCTCGGCGCGGTGACGCGCTTTTCCCCGCAGCGGCGCCTGCGCATCCTGCTCCGGTCGTCCTGGCAGGTCGTCAACATCGGTGACATCGCCCACACGCCAGGCGTCCTGGCCCTGCTGGCCGGACATCTACCGGATGCGGACGTTCGCCTGTGGGCGTCAGCCGACCTCTCCGACGACGTCGCGGCGATGGAGCACCGCCGGTTTCCCGAACTCCAGATCGTCAAGGGCACCATCGGCGCTGACGGGCGGGCGTCGAATCCCGCGCTCGCCGACGCCGTCAGCTGGTGCGACTTCCTGCTGCACGGATCGGGCCCATCCCTCGTCGGCGCCGGCGACGTGGCGGCCTTCGTCAAGCATACGGGCAAGCCCTTTGGCGTCTACGGCATCACCCACGGCTCCTTCCTGTCCGGTGACGACGCGGCGCTGCTGTCGCAAGCGCGGTTCGTGTTCTTCCGCGACTCGGCGTCGCTGGCGCTGGCGCGGACACAGGGAATATCGTCCCCGATCATGGCCTTCGGCCCGGACGGCGCGTTCGCCTGCGACCTGCGCAACGACGCCGCTGCCACGGCCTTTCTCGGAGCGCATGATCTGGCGGATGGGCAGTTCGTCTGCGCCATCCCGCGCCTGCGCTACACCCCGTACTGGAGCATTCGCGGCACGGCCGCTACTGACGAAACCCGTCGACGCGCGGCGCGCAACGAGCTGATGGCCGAACACGATCACGCGCCGCTCCGCCGGGCCATCACGGCAATCGCGCGCACTACGACGCTGAAGATTCTCGTGTGCCCCGAGGACGTCAGCCAGGTGGCGGTCGGCAAGGCCTGGATCGTCGACAAGCTGCCCGACGACGTCAGGACACGTGTCGTGTGGCGCGATCGCTTCTGGCTGACCGATGAAGCGCTCAGTACTTACGTCCGATCGGCCGGCCTTTTCGGCCTGGAGATGCACTCGCCGATCATGTGCATCGGCAACGGCATTCCGGCCATCGTCTGCCGCTTCGACGAGCAGACCAGCAAGGGCGTGATGTGGCGCGATATCGGCCTCGGTGAGTGGCTCTTCGACTTCGATCGCGACGACGAGGTCGAGCGACTGGTGCCGACCGTGCTGCGCATGCTGCAGGACAGGAAAGCGACGGCTCTGAAGGTGTCACAGGCACGTGACGTCGTGCGCGCACGACAGGACGAGACGATGGCGGTCGTGGCGCGGTCGGTCGCGGCCGGCTCCTCCCGGCGCCGATGAACCGTGACGCCGAGAACGATGGCCCCAGTGAGGTGAACCGCGAGCAGGTCGCGCGGCTGCCTAATTCGACCGACGCAGCCCGTTCAGTTAGACTGCTGGGCTAACTATGGCAGGCGTCATCTCCTCCGCCCGTTCTTACTTCGTGCTCGTGTCGCTGTGCCTCGTGTTCGCGGGCTGTGGCTCCGACGATCCCGCGCCGACGCCGGTCGCTCCCACGCCGACGACGAGCTCCGTCCAGGTACGCGCCACCGGCGACGCGTCGGGCACGCTCGAGGCCGGACAGACGCGGCAGCTCCTCGCGACGGCGACGCAGAGCACCGGCTCGACATCCGATGTGACGCAGCAGGCGACGTGGCTGTCGGCGACGCCCGCCGTGGCCACCGTCTCGGCGGCGGGCCTGGTGACCGCCGTGGGCGAGGGCCAGGCGGAGATCAGCGCGACGTTCCAGAACCTGCGAGGCACGATCGGCGTCGGCGTGCGGGCAGTGCCCTGCGCCCTGTCGATCTCGCCCGGCACGGCTACCTTCGGGCCCTTCGGCGGCACGGGCAGCGTCCAGGTCCTGGTCAGCGCGGCGTCGTGCCGGTGGAGCGCCCGTAGCGACACACTCTGGCTGCCATTCGTGTTCGAACCCGCGACCCCCGGGAGCGGCAACTTCAGCTACACGGCGCCAGCCAACAGCACCACCGATCCGCGGACCGCGAACATCGTGATCACGACGTCCACCGGCGAGAGCACAGTGCACGCGGTCACCGTCAATCGCACCACCGGGTGCAGCTACGTCACGGATCCGGAGGAGGCGATCTTCTCAGCGTCCGGCGGCACGGGCCAGTTCCGCGTCGTCACGACGCCCAACACCTGCCAGTGGAACCTCGTCAACGGCATGGCCGCGCTCGGCGTCCAGATCACGTCGGGCTTCAGTGGAACCGGCGGCGGACAGGTCCGCTACAGCGTCCAGGCGCACACCCGCGACGTCGACGCCGACGGTTACCTCGAGATCGCCGGCCTGTCGGGCGACAACCCGAACGGTCGCCACCACATCGTCATCAAGAAGCGCTAGAGTCGCTCCTTGTTGAACGGCGGAGCCGGAGCAACACCCCTCGCGGCCCGGCTCAGTCGGCGCTGCAAGTCGTGGATCAGTTCCTCCGCAAGCGGCGCGATAATCTCTCATGCCACCGTTCCCCATAGTCCAGGAAGTCCAATCGCGCCTCGAGGAATCCGGGCTGCATGGCGCGCTGGCGCTGCTCAACTCCCGAACGCCGCACCGCTTCACCGGTGCCTACCGCTACGACGGCGAGGTCCTGCGCAACGAAGGGTTGTACGACCGTTTCTCGCCGGAGGGCGTACGCGGGGAGGACGTGCCGATGCCACTCGCCTATTGCGCGCTCGTCGGCGAGCGAAACGCCGGCCTTGAGTTCGCCGACGCGCGCGAGGACCCGCGCTTTGCGTGGAAGCCCGGCAGTCCCGTGGTCTCGTATTGCGGCGCCTTGATGCGCGACGAATCCGGGCGCCCTTACGGGACGCTGTGCCACTTCGACGCGCTTCGCTGTGAGCCGAATATGACGGAGCTGGAGCAACTCGAGAAGGTGGCACCCCTGATTTTCCGCTGGCTGCGGGCGCGAAGCGCGAGCGCCCGCCACTGAACGGCGCGTGGACCATCCCAGAGAACGCTGTTCGCAACACCGGCGAGTGGCTCGGCAAGCACGTGGCGTCATCGATCGTAGATCACCGCGCTTCTCGGCCCGAACGGAGCGGGCAAGACCACCGCCGTCAGCCTGCTGACTGGGCTGACGCGCCCGAGCGCCGGCGAGGCTCGGCCCCAGCGGCGTGGCTGTGCAAGCGCACAGCAGCGAATCGAGAGATTGGAACGGGAGCTGCACTTTGACCCGCGCCTTGACGTCGCTCATCGTCGCCGGCGGCTGTTGCCTGATGCCGAAGACCGCACTGGCCCAGCTCCCTGTCATTTCCTGCGGAGGGTTGAGGGGCGCGTTCACGGCGGTGCCGGCGTTCGACGTGCCCCAGGAATGGCCGGACGACGCCGCCGTCCCGAACTACGGCATGGAGCGTGTTCCGCACGGGGACGGCCAGGCCCAACAGCCGGCTGGCGACTCCGATCGCTGGAACCGCATACTCTCCGATCCCAACTCGACGTTCTTCAACCGCCAGCCCAACGAGTTCCTCACCCGCATGGCGCGTTCCCTCACGCCTGGACGCGCCCTCGATGTCGGTATGGGGCAGGGCCGCAATGCGGTCTGGCTGGCGACGCAGGGGTGGCAGGTGACCGGTTTCGATCCGGCCAAGGACGCCGTCGCCCTGGCTGGTACCGAAGCGAAACGAGCCGGCGTGCCACTGACGGCGATCGTCACGACGGACGACGAGTTCGCGTGGGGAAGGGAGCGCTGGGATCTGATCCTGATGACCTATGTCGATGTGCGGTCGAACGTGACGCGGGCCATCGAGGCTCTGGCGCCCGGCGGCGTCGTCATCGTCGAGGGCACCCATCGCGACACGCTGAAGATCGTGCCGCGCATCGGCGAGGCGGTGCTCTTCGGGGACAACGAGCTGATCCAGTTGTTCGGGCGAAGCGGGCTGCGGGTACTGCACTACGAGGATGTGGCCGCGCCCTCGGATTTCGGCGACCCTGGCAAGCGCCCTCTCGCGCGCACCGTACGACTGATGGCCCAGAAGCCGGCACCGTGAGCGGCCGGGTTCACTCCTGAAAACGCCGCTGGCCACGCGTCCGTCTCGGCGTGCTCGCCGATGATCGTCGCGCTGGTCGGGCGGGACGCCGCGCGATCCTGCGCGCCGTTGCTCGTGTCAGCGACTGCGGCCACAGCCCCCACGACTACTCGTATCGCAGAGACTCAATCGGGTCGATGCGGGAGGCGCGCCAGGCGGGCAGGAAGCCGCTGACCAGGCCGACCGCCATCAGAATGCCGGCGCAGACGCCGAGGACCGGTACCGACAGCACCAGATGGATGTCGGTGACGCCGGTGACGTCGTCCAGCAACTCGGCGAGGAACGGCCGCGGGCTGAAGATCGCAACCAGCAGCCCGGACAGGAGCACACCGGCGACACCGCCGAGGCTCGTAATCGCCATCCCCTCGAGCAGGAACTGCCACAGGATCTCGCGGCGCTTGGCGCCGAGCGCCTTGCGGATGCCGATCTCGCGCGTCCGCTCCTTCACCGAGACGAACATGATGTTCATGATGCCGACGCCGCCGATGGCCAGCGTCAGCACGCCGATGAACGACAGCACCACCTTGAGCCCGGTGGTGATGCCGCCGATCTCCT
>JBDSLU010000247.1:0-2895 GCA_039916225.1 Vicinamibacteraceae bacterium | reverse complement strand
GGACGCTGCTCGGCGGCGCGCTGCTGATGCTCCTGATCGCCGCCGCCAACGTCGCCGGCCTGCAGGTGTCGCTGGCGTCGCGGCACCAGCGCGGGCTGGCGATCCGCTCGGCGCTGGGCGCCTCGCCGCGCCGGCTGACCGCCCATGTGCTCGCCGAGAGTGTGGTGCTCACGGCCATGTCGCTGGTCGCGGCCCTCGCCGTCGCCTGGACGCTCCTTCGCCTGCTGCTGTGGCTGGCTCCAGGTGACGTGCCGCGCCTCGCCGAGGTCGCGCTGCTCGATTGGCGGGTCGTCGCGTTCGGGGCCGCGGCCACGTTCGCGACCGCGACCATCTGCGCCTGGTGGCCGGTGCTGGTGGCACGCCGCGTCGACGGGCTGAGCGTCCTCGCCCATGGCCCCAGCGTCGCCTCCGATCCCGGCGGCCGACGCATCCAGCGCGCCATCGTCGTCGCCCAGGTCGGCACCGCCGTCGCGCTGCTGTTCGGCACGGCGCTCTTCCTGCGAACGGTGCGCAGCCTCGACGCCACGGTGCTCGGCTTCGATCCGGAGCACCTGCTCTCGTTCTCGGTCGGCGCGCCGACCGAGAACGTCGTGCGCTGGAACGCCTTCACCGACCGACTCCTCGCGCGCGTCCGGGCCATTCCTGGCGTGCGGTCGGCGTCGATGGCGCTGGTGCGACCGCTGAACGGGCCGATCGGCTGGGACAACCAGCCCGGTTTCCCCGGCCAGCGGGTCGAGGACCCGTCGACGTGGGGCCTGAACCCGCACCTGAACTTCGTGGCCGTGTCGCCCGGCTACTTCGAGACGATGCGCACGCGGCTGCTCCGCGGCCGGGTCTTCACCGACGCCGACGCGACGACGGCGCCGGGCGCGGTCATCGTCAGCGAGGCCGCGGCGCGGCGGCTGTGGCCCGGCAAGGATCCGATCGGCCAGCTGCTGCGCGAGCCGTCCTACCGCGTCGGCGCCAGGGATGCACCCGCCGGCACCTGGCAGACGGTCGTCGGCGTGGTGCAGGATGTCCGGTTCCGCGGCCTGAACGACGTGCGCCTGGACCTCTACGCGCCGCTGTCGCAGACCAACAACCGCGCCCCGAACCTGCTGATCAGGCTCGAGGGCGAAACCGGCAGCGTCTCGGCGGCGATCCGCGCCGCGGTCAAGGAGGTCGACCCGGCCGGATCGATCGGCGAAGCGGTCACCATGCGCAGCGTGGTCGACGGCGAGAGCGCGCCCTGGCGGTTCCTGATGCGCGTCTTCGTGGCCTTCGCGCTGGTAGCGGCGCTGCTGGCCATCGTCGGCCTGGCGGCGGTGGTCACCCTGGCCGTTGCCGGGCGCCGGCGTGAACTGGCGATCCGGGCGGCGTTGGGCGCCGGCCGGCGGCGGCTGCGCTGGCTCGTGTTGCGCGAGACGCTGGGGCTGACGGGTCTCGGCGTCCTGCTGGGCGTGGCCGCAGCCGTCGGACTGGGTCGGGGCGTGGCTCCGCTGCTCATCGGCGTCCGCCCTGACGATCCGCTGACACTGGCCGCGGTGGCCTCCGGTGCGGCCGTCGCCGGCCTCCTCGCCGCGTGGGCGCCGGCCCGCCGGGCCAGCCGGGCCGACCCCCTGGAGGCCCTGCGCACGGAGTAGCCCGGTAAATCCCAAGGAAGCTCGCGATTTCAAGACTGTCCGGGCCACTACCGATTGTGTAAAGGATGGCCCGTACCCCTCGCTCTCCGTGGACGCTCGACCGGCGCCTGGCCGGCGCGTTCGGGACCCTGATCGTGCTGACGGTCGCGCTCGGGGCGACGGCTGTCGGCAGCTCGCAGATTCTCCAGCACAGCGCCGCGGAGATGTATACCCGCGACATGCCAGCGCTCGACTCGCTGGTCGAGGCGGATCGCGACCTCCAGCAGTTGCTGGTCGCCGAGCGGACGCTGATGGTGAGCCAGCCGGGATCGGCGCTGTTCGACAAGATGGTCGGTGCCCACGTCGAGAACCTCGCCCAGTCGGACGAACGCTGGAAGCGCTATCGCGCCCTCGCCCGGACGCCGAAGGAAGAAGCACTGGTCACGGCCTACGAGGCAGCGCGCGCGACGTGGGAGAAGTCGACCGCGCGTATCCTCGAACTGCGCAAGGCCAACACCAAGGCGAGCCGTCGGGAAGCCCTCGAGCTGTCGCTCGGCGGCGCCGCCACGCAGTTCAACGAGCTGCGCGAGGTGCTCAACCAGGCGCGGGAACTGAACCTCGCGATCTCGGCCGCCAACCATGCGCGCGCCGAGGAGACCTATCGTTACGCCAGCTTCGCGGTACTCGGCGGCGCGATACTGTCCGTCCTCGGCGGCATCGTCCTCTGGTGGCGCATCGGCGTCCGCACCGCGCGTGAGGTCCGGCAGATCGCCGCCAACCTGCGGGGCAGCTCCGACCAGGTCGTCCTGACCGCCGACAGCGTCTCGGCCTCGGCCAACGCGCTGGCCCAGTCCGCGACCGAGCAGGCGGCTACGCTCGAGGAAACCACGGCCTCGGCCGAGGAGATCGGCTCGATGGCCCGGACCGCCGCCGAGCACGCCGATCAGGCGGCCACGTTGATGGCGACCGTCTCGGAGCGCGTGACCGACGCCAACACGTCGATCGGCCAGATGGTCTCGACCATGGCCAGCGTCCGCGCGTCGAGCCAGCGCGTCTCCAAGATCATCAAGACCATCGACGAGATCGCCTTCCAGACCAACATCCTGGCCCTCAACGCCGCCGTCGAAGCGGCCCGCGCCGGCGAGCAAGGACGCGGCTTTGCGGTAGTGGCCGCGGAAGTGCGCAACCTGGCGCAGCGCTCCGCGGTGGCCGCCAAGGAGATCACGGCCCTGATTGCCGAATCGGCCAAACAGGTCGGCACCGGGAGCAAGCTGGTCACCCAGGCCGGCGCGGC
>JBDSLU010000246.1:0-27137 GCA_039916225.1 Vicinamibacteraceae bacterium | reverse complement strand
CCCACGTCCGTCAGGGAGAGGGACCGAGTAAAGCCGGCGGTGGAGCAGGCCTACTCCTGGGGCAACGGTTTCGGAATCGGCGGCACCATCGGCGTCCGCTCGCGGGTGCCGCGGCGATCGTCCATCGGCGCCGGCGCGCTCGGCATGATCTTCACCGGAAGCGGATCGTCGAGCGTCTTGCCCGCGACCAGCGCCTTCACCTGGTCGGCGTCGAGCACTTCGCGGACCAGCAGCTCATCGGCGATGGCGTCGAGCACGCCGCGGTGACCGTCGAGCAGATCCTTCGCCCGCTTGTAGTTGTCCATCACGATGCGACGGACTTCCTGGTCGATTCGTACCGCCGTGTCTTCGCTGTAGTCCTGGTGCTGGGCAATCTCGCGGCCGAGGAAGATCTGTTCTTCCTTCTTGCCGAAGGTGAGCGGCCCGAGCGCATCGCTCATGCCCCACTCGCAGACCATCTTGCGCGCCATCTCGGTGGCCCGCTCGAGGTCGTTGCCGGCGCCGGTCGTGATGTCGCCGCGGGTCAGCTCCTCGGCGATGCGGCCGCCGAGCAGGATGGCCACCTGCGACAGCAGGTAGTCGCGCGAGTAATTGTGCTTGTCGTCGACCGGCAGCTGCATCGTCAGGCCGAGGGCCATCCCGCGCGGGACGATCGTGACCTTGTGCACCGGATCGGCGTTGGGCAGCAGCGCCGCGACCAGCGCGTGGCCGGCCTCGTGGATCGCCGTGACCTTCTTCTCGTCGTCGCTGATGATCATCGAGCGCCGCTCGGCGCCCATGAGCACCTTGTCCTTGGCGAACTCGAAGTCGATCATGCGGACGACCTTCTGGTTGTAGCGGGCAGCGTTGAGCGCCGCTTCGTTCACCAGGTTGGCCAGGTCCGCGCCCGAGAAGCCGGACGAACCGCGTGCCAGGACGTGGATGTTGACGTCGTCGGCCAGCGGGATCTTCTTGGTGTGGACCGAGAGGATGCCTTCGCGGCCCTTGACGTCGGGGCGGTTGACGACGATGCGGCGATCGAAGCGGCCGGGCCGCAGCAGCGCCGGGTCGAGAACGTCGGGGCGGTTGGTCGCGGCGACCAGTATCACACCCTCGCTCGACTCGAAGCCGTCCATCTCGACGAGCAGCTGGTTCAGCGTCTGCTCGCGCTCGTCGTGCCCACCGCCGAGACCGGCGCCGCGGTGACGGCCGACCGCGTCGATTTCATCGATGAAGATGATGCACGGCGCGTTCTTCTTGCCCTGCTCGAACAGGTCGCGGACACGCGAGGCGCCGACGCCGACGAACATCTCGACGAAGTCGGAGCCGCTGATCGAGAAGAACGGGACGTTGGCCTCACCGGCCACCGCGCGCGCCAGCAGCGTCTTGCCGGTGCCGGGCGAGCCCATGAGCAGCACGCCCTTGGGGATGCGGCCGCCGAGCTTCTGGAACTTCTGCGGTTCCTTCAGGAACTCGATGATTTCCTGGAGCTCTTCCTTCGCTTCGTCGACACCGGCGACGTCCTTGAAGGTGACCTTCTTCTGCGAGCTGGACGACAGCTTCGCGCGGCTCTTGCCGAACGACAGGGCTTTGTTCCCGCCGCTCTGCATCTGCCGCATGATGAAGATCCAGAAGCCGATCATGATGATCAGCGGCGCCCAGGCGTAGATGATCGAGGCCCAGGGGCTGACCGCCGGCTCCTTGCCTTCGAGCTTGACCTTCTTGTCGACCAGTTTGTTGCCCAGACCGTCGTACTGGTCCGGTGCGTAGGTGCGGTACTTCGTCCCCTGGCGCGTCGCGCCGTAGACGTTGTTGCCCTCGATCGTCGCCGTATCGATGTCGCCCTTATCCAGGGTCTCGATGAACTGGCTGAACGGGATCGGCGTATCGCGCTGCTGGAAATTCGTCGAAAAATTCCAGATCAGGATCCCGACGACGATGAGGACGACCCAGAACAGCAGGTTCTTCAGCGTGGAACTCAACCTCGGCCTCCCTTTGGGGCGTGACCTTCTAGACTAACACTTCTTGCACGTCTCGGCCCGCCGTTGGCTTGCGGTTCCAACTCGACCCTGTGCTCGACCTCGGGGCCGACGTCGGGGCGGTGGTCGCCGCCCGGACGGTCCCCTTCTGCCTTGGACACCATCGACGCACCGATGGCTTCCTCGTCGTCTCGACCGGCTGACGCCGGCCGGCCGCGCCGCCGGCCCTCGCGGGCCGGATCGGGCGCCTTCGCCGCGAATCGCAGCCGGCCCTGCCGGCACTCCACCCGCTGGCCCGGCAGGTCGACGCCGCCACCGGCCGGCAGCGCCAGCACGGCCTCGACGTGGTCGAACCCGACGAAGCGGCCATTGGCCGCGCGTCGCAGCGCGTCCAGCACCACCCGCCGGCCCACCGCCGGATGAAGGCTACTGAGGGCCGCCTGCTCGACCGTGACGGACGCCCCATCCTCTATGACGAGACGAGCGGCCGTTTCGGTCGCGACCATGTCGAACCAGTCGGCGTCGTCGCGCGAGAGGGTCGCCTGTCGCGCCAGAACGTCCACCACGCCCGCGCCGAAGCCCTCGACCAGCCACGGCAGCAACTCGTGCCGTACCTTGTTACGAGGAATGGTGCGGTCTTGGTTGCTTTCGTCCTCGCGCCAGGGCTGACCGCGCTCGCGCAGCCACGCCACCACATCGGTTCGCCGCGCATCGAGCAGCGGCCGAATCACTCGTCCGACCCGCGGATAGATCGCGGCCAAGCCGGCCGGGCCGGCGCCTCGGATGAGGCGCAGCAGCACCGTTTCCGCCTGGTCGTCCCGCGTATGGCCCACGGCCACCAGCGTCGCGCCGCGATCGGCGGCGACCTCGTTCAAGAACAGGTATCGGACGGTCCGTGCCGCATCTTCGATGGAAGTTTTGCGGACGCGCGCCTCGCTCCTGACATCGACGCGACGGGTGTCGAAGGCGACGCCGAGCCGGCCGGCCAAATCACGACAGAACGCCTCGTCGGTGTCCGCGGCCTCCCGCAACTGGTGGTTCAGATGGGCCAGTCCGATGAGCTGCGCGCCGAGCCGTGGCGCGAGCTCGGCGAGCAGGCAGGCCTGGGCCGTCGAGTCGGCTCCGCCAGACACCGCGGCGACGAGGACGTCGCCGGCCTGGACGAGCGACTGCTCGGCAACCGTCTGCTGGACCCGCTCGAGGAGCGTGGACATAAGGGGCTGGGAGGTCCCGGCCCTGAGCTGAGCCTCGAGCCCGGGGCCGCCCGGACGCACGACGCGGGGCAGCCGTCCGGGAACGTGGGGGGTGGTGATGGTGCCGGAGGGCGGACTCGAACCGCCGACCTAGCGCTTATGAGACGCTCGCTCTAACCACCTGAGCTACTCCGGCGCGAAACCCTGAGTATACCAGCGCCTACGGGCGCCATGCACCACTCGGATCGCTCCGCACGGCTCAGCGGACGACGGGACGGATGCCGGCCCCGACGCCGATGGCCACCGGCATCGGCCGCGGGCCGAACGGGTAGCCGCGACCATATTCGACCTCGGTCGCCAGACCGAGCGCGCGCGAGACCTGGATGACCTGGATGTGGGCGTCGGCCAGCCACGGCGCGACCGCAACCGGCAGGTCGATGAAGAAGCCGGTGCACAGCCACTCCGGCTGCAGGGTGTCGGGCTTCTGGAACCGCGCCCAGCCGCTGCTGCCGCCGCGCTTGGGGTCGAGCTTGAGGACGTCGGCCACGTCGGGACGCTCGATCCACGGCGCGACCTCGTCGACGAAACGGCCGTCGGCGAAGACGCCGATGACAGTGCCGGGTCCGGCCAGCCGCCAGTCGAGCGCCCAGCCTTCGATGCGAATCGATCGATCGTCGGTGACCACCGGATCGAGCTGGCCGATCAACGGGCTGGCGGTCAGCGACACGAGCGGGATCGCCGCGCCGGCGGCGGTGTGCACGACCGTCGAGCCGAGCGGCCCGGAGCCGAGTGCGGTGAGCCCGGGACGGTCGAGGACGAGCGGCGCGAACGACAGGCGCCCGGCCACTGCATCGACCAGCCAGACGTCGATGGCGGCGCCGGGCACGAACAGCCGGGCGTCGGCGACGGCCTGCCAACTCCACCGACCGCGGCCCTGCGGCGAGGCGACGACGACGTCAGCGACCACGCCACCGACCACGACGGCCACGCGGGCGTCCCCGCTCGGCGTCGCGGCGAGACGCAGTTCGCCGCGCAGGTCGACCGGCCCCTGGGCCGACGCGGCGATGCCGTCGAACAGTGCGGCACAACGCACGGTCGCGTGTCCGGCCGCGGTCGCGCTCATCGCGTCACGCAGATCGTCCAGGTGCCGGCCCTTCGCCGACGCCCAGGCGTCGGGGACGATCGCCGCCAGCGGCGCCGACTCGACGCGCCGCTCGCGGTAGACGCCGCGGATCTCCTGATCGGGCATGAAGCTCGAGGTCTCGAGGCAGCGCGCGCAGAGGTCCTCGTAGTGGCCGGTGCACAGGCTCTCGCGCACGTCGAGGTAGGTCTGGCCGTTCCAGACGTCCTCGAACGACGCCTTCAGCGTCGAGCCCATCACCTTCTGGTAGTGGCAGCACAGGCGCACTTCGCCGTTGGCGCCCAGGGTGAAACTCTCCCACGGAGCAGTGCAGACGGGCATGCCGGCACCGTGCGTCCGGCTCGCCTCGTCGGGCACCAGCGGAATGACCCGCACCAGCGGCTTCGGCCGGGCAATCCCTTCGCGCGCCGCGCTCTCGTCCAGCATCGGCTCGATCTCGGTGAGCAGCGTCCCTTCGATGCTGACGCGGTGCGAGGTGCACAGCCGGATGGCTTCCTGCAGCTGATCGTTCAGGCGCCGGACGTCGTCGTGGCTCGTGATCTCGAGCTCCGGGTGGTCCTTCACCGTGTCGAGGCGCAGCACGTCGATGCCCAGGTCGATCATCGCCCGCGTCACGCCGACGACCTCGTGCATGTTCGGCCGCATGATGACCATCTGGATCTTGGTCGACGGTACGCGGGCCCGCAGCCGCGCCTTCTCGGCCTGCAGGAAGCGCAGGTTCTTCATCAGCTGATCGAAGCGCCCGCCGACCCGGACGTGCTCGTAGGTCTCCTTGGTCGCGCCGTCGACCGAGATTTGCAGCACGTTGACCAGGCGCTCGGCGACGACCGCGGTGATGGTGCGCTCGGAGTAGGTGACGCCGTTGGTCGAGCAGAACACCACCGCATCGGCGTTCAGCGCCCGCGATCGCCGCAGGATCGGCATGAAGTGCGGGCTGAGGAACGGCTCGCCGAGGCCGAAGGCGTTGACCGTCAGCGCCCGCGACAGCATCGGCTCGACCGCCTTGAACACGTCGAGCGTCATGAAGCGGATGCCGTCGGCGGGCCCGTAGCCGCCCGGCGCGCCGAACGGACACATGATGCAGGCCAGGTTGCACGACGAGGCGATCTCGAGGCGGACGTGGAGCGGTCCCTGATCGAGGCGCGTCTGCTGCGCGGCGATGCTGTCGCGCACCTGGTCGAAGTGCGTGCCGAGCGCCGGGGCGCGCCGGGCGACGGCGCGGAAGGCGATCGATCCCTTCACCCCGCGGCCGGCGATCTTCAGGCGCGAGCCGAGGCCGCGATGGGCCATCAGGCCGACGCCGCCGGTGGCTTCGATGCCGAGCGTGTAGACGCGGCCGCGGCTGGCCGCCAGCGGTGTGAAGTCGAACGAGAACCAGCCCCGGCCGTGGATCGGGACCGGCCCCGACCGGGAAGCCCGCAGCGGCTCGCCGGCAATCGCGTCGGCGTCGCCGCCTTCCCAGAGCGAGAAGCGCAGCCCGCTATCGGCGCCATCGGCGTCGGGGACCAGGAACACCTCGATCCGGGACAACTCGTCCTCGGTGGCGGTGAAGACCTGCACCACCGGCAGACCGGGGGTCAGGTCGACGCGGTGATCCCAGTCAGGTTGCTGTCCGGCGACGGTATCGAAAGGAAGCACAGTGTAGTGGTCGGGGTGGCCGGCCTTACTCGCGTGCCAACGCGGCGGCGAGGAGGGGAATCAGGATCTCATGATGTCCGACGAGGGCATAGCCCTTCCCTACACCCGAGGTGGGTCGGCTCACGACGTTGGTCATCGGCCGGTAATGGCGCAGGAAGTCGAGGTTGACCGTGGTCAGCCCGTCCAGGGACAGGCCGCGATTGCGGACCAGCGCCACCGCCTTGAGGAACACCTCGGGCAGGATGACCGCCGATCCGCAGTTCAGGAAGACGCCGCCGGCCAGGTGAGCGACGTTCGAGACGAAGTAGCGGAAGTCGCGGAGACTGCCGTCGCCGAGCGCCGCCCCCGAGGCCGCCGGGTGCATGTGGATGATGTCGGTGCCGATGGCGACGTGCACCGTGACCGGGACGCCGAGCCGTGCCGCCGAGGCCAGCAGGCTGACGTCGGCGTGCGGTGGCGGGGTGCGGGCGAGATAGTCGCAGACAGCCTGGCCGAGGCCGAGGCCGTCGCCGACGCCGTCGTTGATCGCCCCGTTCAGCAGCGTGCCGGTTTCCTCGGCCATGCCGAAGCGGCCCGGACCGAGCTCGGCATCGACGTCCTCGGACGTCGATCCGCCGAGCGCGATCTCGAAATCGTGGATCACGCCGGCGCCGTTCAGCGCCAGCGCCGAGACGAACCCGCGCTCCATCAGGTCGATCAGGATCGGCGCCAGGCCGACCTTGATCACGTGGGCGCCGAGCCCCCAGATGATCGGGCGGCCGGCGGCGTGGGCGGCCCGCATCGCCGCGACGATCGCCTTGAAATCGGCGCCGCCCAGCAGGTCCGGAAACGCATCGGCGACGCTGCCGAGGGCGCGGGCCGCCTCGGGGCGGGCGAAGTCGGCAACGCGCACCTTGCTCGGCCGCGAGGCGAGCGGGTAGCTCTGGAGACCCGATAGATCGAATTCGGCGTAGGGCAGCTTCACGGAATGCAGCCGGCGGTCGTCCGAGGGTCCGGACGGGAATAGGGTTGCCTGGGCCTTATTTGACCTCGACCTCGATGACCTTCATCGGCGCCTTGCCGGGGTTACGGGCCAGGTGCGTGACCTTGGCCTCGCGGAACCCGACCGAGCCCGCTTCGAAGGACACCACTTCCTCGGGCTTGCCCGCGTCGGCAAATGCCAGCTGCCCCTTGGTGAGGATGACGCCGACGTGGGCCCAGGGGTGCGTGTGCGTGTCACCCGAGCCCGGCGCGAACGTCACCTCGCGCACGCGCACCTGAGCGTTCTCGAGCAGCACCTTGACCGCCGGCGCCGGCATCGCCGCGCCCTGCGCCGCGCCCGGCCCGGCGATCGTCCCCGCTATGGGCGATGCGGCCGGCGGCACGGCCTCGACCGCCGTGCGCTCCGTGGCGGTCACGTGCAGTCCGACGAGGCCCACGGCCCCCGCCACCACCACACCGGTCACCAGGCCTGCCACGTAGCTCCGTGCTTGCGTCATCGAAGAATCTCCCTTGCTCGCCGAGCCCGCAGGACGGAGGCGGGTCACACGATCAGCATGGCGTCGCCGTAGCTGTAGAACCGATAGCGCGCCGCGACGGCCTCATGATACGCGCGAAGGACGGCCTCCCGGCCGGCAAAGGCGCACACCAGCATCAGCAGCGACGAGCGCGGCAGATGGAAGTTGGTGAGCAGCGCGTCGACGTGCGCGACGGGCGTACCACCGGGGTGCAGGAACACGTCGGCGACGCCCGCGCCGGCGGCAATCGGGCCACCGCGCCCGGCCGATTCCAGTGCCCGCACGGTGGTGGTGCCGACCGCGACGAGACGTCGGCCCTGGGCTCGCGCCGCGTTCAGACGATCGGCGGTGTCGGTGGCGATCGTGTAGCGCTCGGGATCGACGACGTGCGCCTCGACCTCGTCGACACGAACCGGCTTGAAGGTGCCGTAGCCGACGTGCAGCGTCACGGCGGCCCGCTCGACGCCGCTGGCCTCGAGCGCGGCCAGGATCGCCGGCGTGAAGTGGAGGCCGGCGGTCGGCGCCGCGACCGATCCGCGCTCCCGGGCATACACCGTCTGGTAGCGCTCGCGATCGGCGTCCGCGTCCGGCCGCGCGATGTACGGCGGCAGCGGCACGTGTCCGATGCGGTCGACGACCCGATCGATGGCCTCGCGGATCTTGCGCTCTTCCGCCGGCTCCGCCCCGGGCGGGACCATGGGCGGCAACCCGGGTTCGGCGCCGGCCTCGGCCTCGGTCCCGGCCTGGGGCCCGGGCTCGGTCCCAGGCTCGGTCCCGGCCTTGGGCTCGGCGGCGGGCTGGGCCGGGGGCGGCCCGTCGACGCCGAATCTGATGGTGCGGCGGCCGAACGAGCCGCGGCCTTCGATGCGGCCGAAGAGGCGTGGCGCCGGCGTGCCGCGCGGGTCGGGATCGCCTTCGAGGACCATCAGGCCGCCGGGCTTGAGCTTCTGACCGGGATGGACGAGGGCGTCGAAGCGGTCGGCGCCGAGCCGCTCGAGCAGGAACACTTCGACCCGTCCGCCGCTCGGTTCCCGGCGCCCGAGCAGCCGGGCCGGGTAGACGCGCGTGTCGTTGACGACCAGCACGTCGCCGCGCTGCAGCCACCCCGGGAGATCGCCGATGTGCCCGTGCGAAATCCGGCCGGTGGCCCGCTCCAGCACCAGCAGCCGCGACGTGCCCCGCTCGGCCGGTGGCGCCTGCGCGATCAGTTCCGGCGGCAGCGGGAAGTCGAAGTCGGCGACGAGCACGACTCATCGTAGTGGACGCGGCCGATGACGCCGGTACACTCTCGACGCCATGGACAGCATCGTCCGGCGCAGCGCGATGCCCGTGCCGGTGGACACGCTGTGGGCGTGGCACACCCGCCCCGGCGCCCTCGAGCGCCTGCTCCCGCCGTGGGACGGCGCGCGCGTCGTCTCACGCACTGGTGGCATCGCCAACGGCACGCGCGTCACGCTGTCCGTCCCGTTCGGCCCGGCCCGGCTGGGCTGGGTTTCCGAGCACCGTGACGTGAATCCGCCGCACGGCTTCGTCGACACGCAGATTTCGGGCCCCTTCGCCCACTGGGTCCATCACCACGATATGCGCGCGGACGGCCCCGCGGCCTCGATTCTCGAGGACCGGGTGGAGTTCGCGGGACCGGCCGGCCCCATCGGTCGCGCCATCGCCCGCCGCGCCGTCGCGTCACGATTGGCACCGCTCTTCCG
This sequence comes from Vicinamibacteraceae bacterium, assembly GCA_039916225.1. Taxonomy (GTDB): domain Bacteria; phylum Acidobacteriota; class Vicinamibacteria; order Vicinamibacterales; family Vicinamibacteraceae; genus JBDSLU01. Next base: position 18,005 of record JBDSLU010000246.1, on the reverse strand, counting down.
CTACCGGCACGAGACGCTGGCCGCCGACCTGGCCGCCCACGCGCGCGTGGCCGATCGCCCGCGGCTCACCGTCGGCATCACCGGGGCGTCCGGGCTGGTGGGCACCGCGCTCACCCACTTCCTGACCAGCGGCGGTCACCGTGTCATCCGCTTCGTGCGCAGTCGACCCGGGTCCGACCACTCGCGCGACACGCCGGACAGCGTCACCTGGGATCCACAAAACGGCTTCCCGGCCCCGGATCGCGTGCCGGCCCTCGACGCCGTCGTCCATCTGGCCGGCGCCGGTGTCGCCGATCGTCGCTGGACGCCGCAGCGCATGGCGCTGATCCGCGACAGCCGCGTACAGGGCACAGGGACGCTGGCTCGCGCCCTCGCCGCCCTGCCGAATCCGCCGCGCACGCTGCTCTGCGCGTCGGCGATCGGCTTCTACGGCTTCGACGGGCGGACGCCCGTCGACGAGACGGCGCCGATGGGCGGCGGATTCCTGGCCGCGGTCTGCGGCAAGTGGGAAGCGGCCGCCGAACCAGCGCGTGCCGCCGGCCTGCGAGTCGCGCATCTCCGACTCGGGCTCGTGCTCACGCCCGCGGGCGGGATGCTGAAGCCGCTCTACGCGGTGTTCCGGGCCGGCGCTGGCGGCGTCATCGCCAGCGGCACCCAGGGCATGAGCTGGGTGGGCCTCGACGACGTCGTCGGCGCCTTCCATCACGCGCTGTTCGACGACACCCTCCGCGGCCCGATCAACGTCACGGCGCCAGAGCCGGCTTCGAACGCCGTCTTCACCGCGGCGCTGGGCCGCGCCGCACATCGGCCGACGCTGCTGCCGGTACCGGCCGCCGCGCTCCGCCTGCTCCTGGGCCGACAGATGGCCGACGAGACGGCGCTCGCAAGCGGCTGGATCACGCCGGCGCGCCTCGAGGCCGCCGGCTACCCGTTCCGGCACCGGCGTCTCGACGACGCGTTGGCGCACTACCTGCCGTGATCCGCGGGGCCGCGGACGGCGGATGGCCATCGCGGCCGGTATAGACTCCCCCAGGATGCAGGTCCATCGGGTCTGGCCCGGCCATCCGTCACCGCTGGGTGCCACCTGGGACGGCTCGGGCGTCAACTTCGCGATCTACTCGGCGCACGCCACCGGCGTCGAGCTGTGCCTCTTCGATTCCCCGTACGCCGACCGCGAGCACGCGCGCTTGCCGCTGCGCGAGTGCACGCACCACGTCTGGCACGGCTACATCCCCGGCCTCATGCCGGGCCAGCTGTACGGTTTCCGCGTCGCCGGCATGTGGGCACCGGACAGCGGTCACCGGTTCAACGCATCCAAGGTCCTGTTCGATCCCTACGCCCGCGCCGTCGGGCGTCGGATGCGCTGGCACGACTCGCTGCTCGGCCACGTCGCCAACAACCCGCAGCTCCGTGACAGTCAGGACAGCGCGCCGTGGGCGCCGCTCGCGGCGGTCATCGACGGCGGCTTCGCCTGGGGCGACGATCGACCGCCGGCCACGCCGCTCCACGACTCGGTCATCTACGAGTTGCACGTGCGCGGCTTCACCCGGCTCCATCCCGGCGTCCCCGAGAACCTGCGCGGCTCCTATCTGGGCCTCGCCTCCGAGCCGGTGATCGAGCACCTCAAATCGCTCGGCGTGACGGCCGTCGAGCTGCTGCCGGTGCACGCCCACGCCGACGAGAGGCACCTCGGCGATCGCGGCCTGACCAACTTCTGGGGCTACAACACCCTCGGCTTCTTCGCGCCGGAATCGCGCTACGGCGCCGGCTTCCAGCCCTTCGACGCGGTGCGCGAGTTCAAGATGATGGTCCGGGCGCTGCACGCGGCCGGGCTCGAGGTGATCCTCGACGTCGTCTACAACCACACCGGTGAAGGCAGCCATCTCGGCCCGACCCTCGCCTTCCGCGGCCTCGACAACGCCGTCTACTACCGGCTGATGCCCGGGCAGCCAGCGCAGTACGAAGACTTCACCGGCTGCGGCAACACGCTGAACGTGCGGCATCCGCAGGTCCTCAAGCTGGTGATGGACAGCCTGCGCTACTGGGTCAGCGAGATGCGCGTCGACGGCTTCCGCTTCGACCTGGCCCCGGCCCTGGGCCGCGAGACCGGCAGCTTCGATCCCTCGGCGGCGTTCTTCGACGCCCTGCACCAGGACCCGATCCTGTCGTCGGTCAAGCTGATCGCCGAGCCGTGGGACCTCGGGCCGCACGGCTTCCAGGTCGGGCATTTCCCGGCCGGCTGGTCGGAATGGAACGCGCGTTACCGGGACGGCCTGCGCCGCTACTGGCGCGGTGATCTCGGCCTGCTGCCCGAACTCGCCACGCGTGTCGCCGGCAGCAGCGACATGTATCAGGCCGCCGGCCGGCAGCCGACCGCCAGCGTCAATTTCGTGACCTGCCACGACGGCTTCACGCTGCGCGACCTGGTCAGCTACACGCAGAAGCGCAACGACGCCAACGGCGAGCACAACAACGACGGCGAGTCGAACAACCTGAGCACCAACGGCGGCGTGGAAGGCCCATCCGGCGATCCAGCGATCGAAGCCGGCCGCTTGCGCCTGGTGCGCAACTTCCTGGCCACGCTGTTCCTGTCGCAGGGCGTCCCCATGATCGCCGCCGGCGACGAGATGGGGCGGACGCAGCGCGGCAACAACAACGCCTACTGCCAGGACAACGAAGTCAGCTGGGTCAACTGGACGCTGACGCCGGCGGAGCGCCAGCTGCTCGAGTTCACCCGGTCATTGATTGTCATCCGCCACGCGCATCAGGTCTTGCGCCGCCGCCACTACTTCGACGGGCGCGGCCACGATGGCGACAAGGACGTGGTGTGGTACGACTCGCGCGGCCGCGAGATGTCATCGGCGGCGTGGGGCGAGGATACGGCGGTCGTCGGCATGCGCGTCTCCGCGACCATCATCGACGAGCGCACCGGGCTCACCGATCCGCACGAGCACGACGTGCTCGTGGCGCTGTTCAACGCCGGGCCGCTCGAGATCGGGTTCGCGCTGCCCAAGGCCGAAGGCACCTGGGTGGTGCTGTTCGACACGGCCGACCAGACCAGCCAGGCAGCACTCGCGCCGCGCCACGTCGCCGGTGGTGACCGCTATGCGCTGCACCCGCGCAGCGTGGTCTTGTTGCGGGCGGAGCCGCCGTCGACCGCACCACCGGAGCCGCCGGTCGCGCGCCTGCGCAGCCGACCTCGCCGACGGTCCGCCGACTTCAGACGGCCAGGGCCCTAGGCGTGTGGGGGACTCAGCGCCCGGCGGTGCGGACCCGCGCGAACGGCTGCACGCGCGCTTCGACCTCGGCCCAGCCTTCGAGGACCAGCCGACCGCGCCACTGCTCGGCGCGCTGCCTCAGTTCGGCGACGTCGGTCGAGACCACGCCGATCAGCTGAACGCCGTCCAGCATGTAGCGCAGCTCGAAGCCGATCGGGTGCGGGTGGAGCAGGCAGAAGGCTTCGCGTGGACCATTGAGAAACCGCCAGAGCACGGGAGCAGCCCCCGTACCATCGGCGTCGGTGAGTCCAAACGAGTCGGGAGTGGCGTCTTGGCCGGGTGAATTCGAAGGCATCGTGCTGAACCGCGGGTGCCAACTTGAGCAAGATGGCTGCCGCTCACCCCGCGACCGACGCCGTCTCGAAAATAATTCGTAACTGTTTTATTTGATGTGACTTAGACAGCATTACCTGGACCATACGAGGCGCACACGTGTGCCTCCGCGGGACATCAAGTCTGCACCCAGGCTGTCTTTTATCTAGCTCGAAGGGACTGGATCGGCCGGTGGCTCACGGCGCCGTCCGCGGCACCAGGTGCCGAGTCAGGCCCACCGCAGCAGGACGGCCCCGACCGTGAAGCCGGCGCCGACCGACGTCAGCATGACGCGGTGGCCAGGCCTCAGCCGACCGTCGCGCAACGCGTCGGAGAGGGCGAGCGGGATAGTGGCCGCCGTGGTGTTGCCGAAGCGCTCGATGTTGATGACGACCCGGTCGGGGTCGATGCCGAGCTTCTGGGAGGCGAGCTGGATGATGCGCCGGTTGGCCTGATGCGACACCAGGAGGTCGATGTCGGCCGGGACCAGGCCGTTGCGCTCGAGGAGCCGGCGGCAGATTTCTTCGGTCTTGCGCACCGCGAACTTGAAGACCGCCGGGCCGTCCTGGTGCACGTAGTGTTGCCGTTGATCGACCGTCTCGTGCGAAGCCGGCTTGAGGCTGCCGCCAGCCGGCATGCACAGCGCGGGGCCGCCTGAGCCGTCGATCTCGGCGGCGAAGTCGATGAACCCGCCGGCTTCCGGATCGCTGTCGGCCGGGCCGAGCACCACCGCGCCGGCCCCGTCGCCGAACAGGACGCAGGTGGTGCGATCGGTGTAGTCGATGATGCTCGACATCACGTCGGCGCCGATGACCAGCGCGCGCTCGTGACGGCCGGTGGCGATGAACTGCGCCGCCGTCGCCAACGAGTAGGTGAAACCCGAGCAGGCGGCGCCGAGGTCGAAGCCCCAGGCCCGGGTCGCGCCGATCTTGTGCTGCACCAGGCAGGCCGTGCTCGGGAAGATGGTGTCCGGCGTCGTGGTGCCGACGACGATCAGATCGATCTGATCCGGTCGCAGGCCGGCCTTGGTGATGGCCTCGCGCGCCGCTTCGGCGGCGAGGTCCGAGGTCGCCACGCCGGGGTCGACCACGTGCCGCTCGCGGATGCCGGTGCGCTGCAGGATCCACTCGTCGGTGGTCTCGACCATCCGCTCCAGATCGGCGTTGGTCAGCAGACGCGGCGGCACGTAAGTGGCGAGTGAGTCGATCCTGACGCGGCGCAGCGCGGAGCCCGTCACCACAGGCGACTGTCCTTCCCGGGCACGGCGAGCCCGAAGTACTGATAGGCGATCGCGGTCGCGACACGGCCGCGCGGCGTCCGATCGATGAACCCGAGCTGCATCAGGAACGGCTCGTGGATGTCCTCGATCGCGTCCGGCTCCTCGCTGATGGCGGCGGCGAGAGTGGTGAGGCCGACCGGACCGCCGCCGAACTTGTCGATGATGGTCCGCAGCAGGCGCCGATCGATCTCGTCGAAGCCGTGCGCGTCGACTTCGAGCATCGCCAGCGCCGCCTGGGCGACGGCCATTGTGATGGTGCCGTCGGCGCGCACCTGCGCGTAATCGCGGACGCGGCGCAGCAGCCGGTTGGCGATACGCGGCGTGCCGCGAGCCCGGCGCGACAGCTCGATGCCAGCGTCGGTGTCGAGCGGGACACCGAGGATCCGCGCCGACCGGCGGACGATCTCGGCCATGTCCGACTGGGCGTAGAAGTCGAGGCGATGGACGATGCCGAAGCGGCTGCGAAGCGGCGCGGTGAGGAGGCCGGTGCGCGTCGTCGCGCCGACCAGCGTGAACGGCTGCAGCGGCACCTTCACCGAGCGTGCGCTCGGTCCCTGCCCGATGACGAGATCGAGCTCGTAGTCCTCGAGCGCCGGGTAGAGGATCTCCTCGATCGCCGGCGACATGCCGTGGATCTCGTCGATGAACAGCACCTCGCGGGCCTTCAGGTTGGTGAGGATCGCGGCGAGGTCGCCGGGCTTCTCGAGCACCGGACCGGCGGTGCTGCGGACCGGCACGCCCAGCTCGTTGCCGATGACGTGGGCGAGGGTGGTCTTGCCCAGCCCGGGCGGGCCGTAGAGCAGCACGTGATCGAGCGCCTCGCCGCGCTGCCGGGCCGCCTGGATCGACACCAGCAGGTTCTCGCGGATGCGATCCTGCCCGATGTACTCGTTCATCGTGCGCGGCCGCAGCCCGGCATCGTACTGGCGCTCGTCGTCGGCGGCCACGCCGCCGACCAGCCGCGGCACCGGGGCGTCGGGCTCGGTCATCGCAACAGCTGCCGCAGGGCGCGGCGCAAGAGGTCTTCGAAGGTCACGTCGGCCGGCGCGCTCCCGGTGACCGCGTCGAGGGCCTTGTCCGCGGCTGCGGCCGGATAGCCGAGATTGATCAGGGCGGAGACGACGTCGCCGCGCGGCCCTTCCGCCGCCGCCACCATCGCCGGCGTCGCGGCGTCGAGCTTGGGCAGGCGATCGCGGAGTTCGAGGGTCATGCGCTCGGCGGTCTTGCGGCCAACGCCGGGGATGCGCGTCAACCTGGTCACGTCGCCCTGCTCGACGGCGCGCACGAAGTCGGCCGACTCGATGCCCGAGAGCACCGAGAGCGCCAGCTTGGGGCCGATACCGTTGACGCCGATCAGCCGCTCGAACAGATCGTGCTCGAGCGGCGTCGCGAAGCCGAACAGCGCGATCTGATCCTCGCGGACGTGGGTGTGGATGCGCAGGGTCACCGTGGCGCCCGGCTCGCCGGCCTGGTAGAACGTCGACACCGGCACCTGGACGTCGTAGCCGACGCCATTGACGTCGACGATCAGGCGGCTGGGATGCTTCTCGAGCAGATGGCCGCGCAACACTGCGATCATCGGGCGCTCAGGCGGGCTTGTAGTCGCGCCAGGTGCGCGGCGGCGCCGGAACGCCACGCGGGCGCGGCTCGGCGGCCGGGATGGCGCCGCCGTTGGCGAGCCCGCTGGTGTGGACGTGGCAGATGGCCACGGCCAGGGCGTCCGACGCGTCGAACGGCTCCGGCGGCTCGGCGAGGCCGAGCAGCAGCGTGACCATGTGCTGCACCTGATGCTTCTCGGCGCGTCCGTAGCCGACGACGGCGCGCTTCACTTCGGCCGGTGCGTACTCGGCGATGAGAAGGCCGGCCTGCGACGCCGCCAACAGAGCGACGCCCCGCGCGTGCCCGAGTTGCAGCGCGCTGCGGGCATTCACCGCGTGGAACAGCGATTCGACGGCAACGGCATCGGGCCGGCACTCGGCGAGGATCTCGACGAGCGCGCTGTGGATGTGATGGAGACGTTCGGGGAAGGGGGCGCGGGCCGGCGCCTTGATCCCGCCACAGCGCACCAGGCGATGCCGGCTGCCGTCGCTGTCGACGCAGCCGAACCCGGTGCAGACCGAGCCGGGATCGATTCCGAAGATCCTCACGCCAGCGAGGCCTCGATCTCCTTTTCCTCGATGTCGAAGTTCGACCACACCTTCTGGACGTCGTCGTGGTCGTCGAGCGCTTCCATGAGCCGGACCATCTGCTGTGCGGTCTTGCCTTCGAGCTTGGTCAGGTTCTTCGGCAGCATCGCGATCGCCGCGCTGTCTGGCTCGACCAGCTTGCGGACCGCCTCGGAGACGGTGTCGAAAGCGTGGGGAGCCGAGAGCACCTCCCAGTGGTCGCCGTCCTCGCGCAGGTCGTCGGCGCCGGCGTCGAGCGCGGCGGCCATCAGCGTCTCTTCGTCGACCTTCGACTTCTCGATGACGATGTAGCCCTTGCGCTCGAACATCCAGGCGACGCTGTTCTCGGCACCGAGGTTGCCCCCGTGCTTGCCGAACATGAAGCGGATCTCGCCGACCGTCCGGTTGCGGTTGTCGGTCACCGTCTCGACGATCACCGCGGCGCCGCCGGGGCCGTAGCCTTCGTAGGTGACCTCCTCGTAGCTGACGCCCGGTTCCTCACCCGTGCCCCGACGGATCGCGCGTGCGATGTTGTCGTTGGGCATGTTCACCGATTTGGCATCGGCGACGATGGTGCGGAGCCGCGGGTTGGTCGCGGGATCACCGCCGCCGACACGGGCAGCGACGGTCAGTTCCTTGATGATGCGCGTGAAGATACGACCGCGCTTGGCGTCGAGGGCACCCTTCTTGTGCTTGATGGAGTGCCACTTGGAATGGCCGGACATAACCGCGGATTTTAGCAGTCGGCCTGTCGGGTGTCACCGTCTGTCTGACGCCGCGACGGCGGGCCGCCGGGCCAGCATCACCCAGGTGTCGGCGCGGTCGTCCCAGTCCCGGCCGTCGTAGTCGCCGAGCACGGCCTGGATCTCGAAGCCGGCCCGTTCGAGCCGGCGACGGAGCGAGGGCAGGTCGACGGTCCGGAACGACAGCGAAAAGCGGCGGCTGGTCTTGGCGCGGCCGCGCCCCTCGATGAACTCCTGGTCGAAGGTGGTCAGCCGCCGCGCCCGATCCTGGCGGACGGTTTCGACGAGCTGGATCGGCGCGCCGCTGGGACCGGTGCCCTTGAGCGTCAGGCGACGCTCGTACTCGCTCCACCGCGGCACGTCCGGGACGAGGTCGATGCCGAAGAGGGCCCCGGGGCGGAGCACGCGGTGGACCGCGGCCAGCGTGCGGCGGAGGTCGGTTTCGCGCGTCAACGACTGCAGGATGCCGTAGGGCGCCATCACCAGGCCGAAGGTGCGGTCGCGCCACGGCAGGTCGCGGATGTCGCCGCGGACCAGCGCCGCCCGCAGCCGCGGCGCCCCGGGGCCCGGCCGGGCCTTGGCCCGGGCCAGCTTGGCGCGGGCCCGGTCGAGCATCGGCGTCGATCGGTCGATACCGACGATGCGCCGGCCGTCGCGGGCGATGGGCACCAGGACGCGGCCGGTGCCGCAGCCCAGTTCGAGAACCCGGCCCTTGGCCCGCGCTGCCAGGCCGCGCCAGAAGGCGACGTCGCGCCGGCCGACCGTCCGGGCATTCTCCCAGTCGTAGTAGGCCGCGTATTCGTCCCAGCCCTGCCAGCCCTCAGCCACGGGGGACCGGCTTTCGTCCGGCAGGAGCGGCGGGGGAACCGGCCCGGCGGGCTCCTCGCCGCGGGGTGGCCGGCGGCACCGGGCTGTCCGGCCCACGCTGCGCGATCGTCACGACCAGCATCGTGTTCTGGATCTCGAGGAACCCCGGACCGGCGTCATCGGCTTCCTTGGCATAGCGATCGAAGGCCTTGGTCAGCGCCCGCCCCGAGTCCTCGGCCAGGGTGCCCTGGGCGGCCTGCACGGCGGCGGCGATAGCCGCGCGGCGCTCGTCCCACACCCGCGGGACCGGCGCGCCGGCACGGGTCAGCGAGACCGGCACCAGGTGCACCGCGGCGATCTCGAAGCCGGCGCTGCGCAGCAGCCGGGGCACGCGCGGGCCGATCGACGGGTCGGCGTCCTCGCGAGCCGACTCCTCGACCAGCGAATAGAACTCGGTCGCCAAGGCGAACACCTCGTGCCCCGACGCCGGATCGCTGAACCAGTAGCGGGCGGCGTTGTCGGGCTCGGCGAGCACCAGCCGGCCGCCCGGACGGAGGACGCGCCGCAGATCGTCGATCACCGCGCGCGACTTGGCGACGTGCTGCAGGACCGCGACCGCGAACGCCGCGTCGAAGCTCGCCGGCGCGAACGGCAGGCGCGCGGCGTCGGCCGCCGCCAGTTCCGCGGCGACCGCCTGCTCGTGCATCGCCCGGCGGGCATCGCGCAGCCGGGATCGCACGAGATCGACGCCGACGAAATGCACGCCACCGGGTTGCAGCGACGACAGGATCAGCTCGGCCGTCCCCGCGCCGCAGCCGACGTCGAGGACGCGCTCGCCGGCCTGCGGGAGCAACGCCTCCTGCAGGAACGCAGTGAAGCTCGCGTCCCACCAGCGATCGCGCAGGTGCTTGAGCGTGAACGACGTCAGCGCGTCGATATCGCGGGGCATCGGGGGGCTGTCTCGCTGAACACTAGTCGAGCGACGCCCACTCGCCCGGTACGATCGGGCGCGTCCGGGGAAGCCGTCCGAGATAGGCCAGCCGGCCCATCGCGGCGAGGATCCCGAGGAACACGGCGAGCTTGAAGCCGTCCCACACCGCGGTCCGCGGCAGCAGCAGATACAGAATCCAGACCACCGACTGCGCCACCGCGACCGCCCACACCGTGCCGTAGAAGTAGCGGCGCTCATGCCCCTCGCCCGCCGTCGACCGCTTGACCCGGGGCAGCAGGCCCAGCGCGCCCAGCGTCCACACCGACCCGGCCAGCGGGAAGTAGGCGTAGCGATAGATCTCCTTCAGCATCCAGGTGCCCGTCACGATCGCCACGACGAGGCCGACGATGTTCAGCAACGCAAACGCCACCGCCTCGCCCCAGGCCACCGTGTAGCAGACGCGCCGGTAGATCGGGTTGGGCCGATCCTCGGTGAAGCGGATGATGTAGGGCGCCGGCTCGCAGCCGGGTAGCCGGCCGCGCAGCCCGAAGAAGCCGGTCACGAGCATCACCGCGCCGAGCCACATCGTCATCCGGGCATCGAAGCCGCGCTCGAACAGGTCGAACGTCAGGGGCCCCGGCGCGATGAAGAACACGAAGATCCAGATCGGCCAGTGATTGACGCGGTAGTAGGCCTTGTTTCGCGTCCGGATGCGGCGGTCGTGGGCGAACTCGACGGGGATCTGCTGCACGGGGGGCATTAAACCAGAGTCAGCGGGAAGGCGCCGCATCGGCGTCCCGATCGGGCGCGGTTTCCCAGGTATAGGGTCGTTTCGTGACCCAGCGCTCGAACCAGTCCAGTTCGACGTTGATCTTGGTCAGCTGGTGCCGCAGCTCCTGGAAGCCGTGCGGCTCACGCGGCGCGACATAGAGCGTCGTCGGCACGCCCAGGCTCTTGAGGGCGCGGTGCATCTCGAGCGACTGGGCCAGCGGCACCCGCGGATCCTTTTCACCGACGATGAAGATGGTCGGTGTCTTGACCTTGGCGACCTCGCGGATTGGCGACTGCTCCCAATAGAGATCGATGGGTGCGCCGGCCTGCCAGGGCGTCCCGCCGAACCACGGCGTCCGGTACGAGCGGACGTCGCTCTGGGCGTACATCGACACCCAGTTGGCGGCGCCGGCGCCGGAGGACGCGGCCTTGAAGCGATCGGTGAAAGTGATCAGCTTGTTGGTCATGTGCCCGCCGGCGCTCCATCCCATCTTGATGAGGCGATCGGGGTCGGCGAGGCCGCGGGCGATGAGCGCGTCGACGGCGGCCAGGACGTCGAGGTGCGCGTTCTTGAAGTAGTGGCCGACCATGTCGCGGAGGAACGGGTCGCCGTAGCCGGTGCTGCCGCGGTAGTTTGGCTTCAGCACGGCGTAGCCGCGCGCCGCGAGCACGGCGGTGTAGCTGCTCCACGCCCCGAAGCCGAAGCGATCCGAGGAGGCTGGACCACCGTGGGTCTGCACGACCAGCGGCACGCGCCGGCCGTCGACGTAGTCCAGCGGGTAGTAGAGCAGGCCTTCGATGGCGGCGCCGTCGGCGCCCTTCCAGGCGATCGCCTCGACCCGCGGCAGCCGGAACGTCTTCGCCAGATCGTCGAACACGTGCGTGACGCGAGCCGGCGGGCCGGCCGGGCCGAGGAGGTAGAGATCGCCGGCGTTGGTCGGCTCGTCGAGCCCGAACAGATGCCGGTCCGGCCCCTCGAAATGGTGCCAGCCGAGAACGGTGTGGTCGCCGCTGGTCAGCGCCTGCGGAGCCCCGCCGGTGGACGGCACGACGAACAACTGGGTGCGGAGCCCGGTGTTGGCGACGAAGTAGACCGACGTGCCGTCGCGCGCCCATTCCGCCCGCTCGACTTCGTAGGGAAAGTCGGGCGGCGTGATCAGCCTCGGCGGCCCGCCGCCGACGCCGACGGCGAAGACCTTGCCGTTGTGATAGCTCTCGAGCCGGGCATTGGCCGCCGACGTGAACAGCACTTCGGCGCCGTCCGGCGACAGCGTCGCCGCTGTCTCGGCGATGCCATTGGCCGTGATCGCGACGGCATGCTGGCCGTCGGCGTCCATGATCCAGATCTCGCCACGCTCGCTCGAGCCGAAGAGCGGGTTCGGCAGGCGCTGGTGCACGATGCGGCGCCCGTCGCGCGAGATCTCGATAGCCGCCACCGTGAAATCGCCGCTGGTCAGCCGCGTCAGCGGTCCGGCCGGCGGCCGGCTCGCGCCGCCTGTCGAGGGCAACACCGGCGACGGCAGATCGACGCGCCACAGGTGCGCCTGCTTGTAGTCCTCGTCGAAGGCGTAGACGTCGTCCTTGGCCTTCTCCCGCGCCTTCTCGGCGGCGGTCCTGGCCTCCGCCGCGACGAAGAGCAGGCCGCGCCCGTCGGGCATCCAGGCGATCGACGTCGGCGCCGTGTCGTGGGTGGTCAGCCGGACGGCTTCGCCGCCGCCGACCGGCAGGAGATAGATCTGGGCGACGTCGTCGCCGGCTCGCTTGGCGATGAACGCAACACTGCGCCCGTCCGGCGACCACCGCGGGCTCGCCTCGCCCTCGGCGCCGGCGGTCAACTGCGTCGTCGCTCCGGTGGCGACGACGGTGCGCCAGACGTGCGCGAGGCGCTTGTTGGCGTGCCAGTCGGCGTCGGAGCGGAGGAAGACGACCTGGGCGCCGTCCGGCGACAGTTGCGGGTCGGAGAGTCGCGGCACGTCGATCAGATCGACGGCGGTCATCGGCCGCGGCGCGCCGGCCGCCGGAACCGGCGCCTGGGCGCTCGCTCGAGCGGTGACGGCCAGGGCCGCAATGACGGCGAGCGCGCGCGGGACTCGCAAGCGAATGGCCATCAGCGTGACGGGAGGCCGGCTCCCTCGGCCGCCGCGCGCTCGGCGAGAAACGCGAGGAAGCGCCGGATCCGATTGGCGTTCCGGCCGCTGTCGCTGGCGTCGTCGCGGGCGCTCGATCGCACGTCGACGCGGCTGCCGGCCGGATGGGGCACGATGCGGACGACGATGTCGTCGATGCGGCCGAAGAGAAACGCGGTGTCGGTGGCTTCGAGGCGGCCGAGGTCACCGAAGCCGATGTCCTGCGCCAGCACCGTCCAGCCCTCCGCACGTGCCGTATCGGCCGCCAGCGCCAGTACCCGGGGCGGCGGCGCCTGCACGATGAGTGGGCGCAGATCGCCGTACGACGCACGCTGCTGGCTGGCGACCGCCTCGCCGCCGTACTCGACGGCGTTGGCCGGCGGCACCCGCAGTCGGGCCACCGCGACGTAGCGGGGCGGATTGTCGAGGTCGGTGGTCACGTCGTGGATGGGCGGGGCGGATCGGGCGGCGACCCAGACGCGGATGGGCTGCAGCGCCGCGGCGATGGCCACGGAGTTGATAATCGCCGCGGTTCGCCGCCACCCGGAGCCGCGCATGGCCAGCAGCGCCATCACCATGGCGGCGATCGCCAGTGGAATCGCGCCGCGGAAGATCCATTCGCCGGCCCCGCTCGGCAGGAGGCCGGAACGGGCTCCTAGCGGCCCGAGCACCGCGGCCGCGACGGCACACCCCGCAGCGAGCGCGGCAGGAGTAAGGCTCCGAGGTGCGGCCGGCTGCGGCTGGGACGTCGCCGGATCCGCAGGGCGCTCGATCACGGCGCGATGGCTACTGGGCGCCCAGCAGCTGCTGCCAGCCGTCGGTCGGCTGCACGGCCGATCGGACGCGACGCGCACCGGCCGGTGCACCGGGGTCGGTCACGGCCGGCGTGCAGGCGCCGGTCCGCAGGTAGACGAAGGCTTCCTTCAGCGACGCTTCCTCGGTGTCGCCGAGCTGCCGCTCGAGCGCGTCGCCGGCCGAGCAGGTCGCCGGAAGACCGGTGAAGTAGTCGGCGTCGCCCTGCGAATTGCGGAGGACGAAGGACACCGCATTCAGCACCTTGTCGCAGAACGGCAGGCCGTACTGGCCGACCGGCTTGCCATAGGTGCGGTCGCCGATGACGACGACCGGGATGTACGGCCGCAGGCCGTTGATGATCAGCTCGCTCGCCGAGGCCGACGCGCGGGTCGTGATCACGACCAGCCGCGTCAGGTTCAGGGCGTTCGGCTTGGCCTGGAACAGGAGCTTGCTGTTCAGCTCACGATGACGGTCGTTATGGGCGTACTCGGCGAGCACCTTGCCGTTGGTCCGCTGGCCGCCGATGAGGCTGGCGAGGTGCTGGGCCACGCTGACCAGCCCGCCGCCGTTGTAGCGAAGGTCGAGGACAAGTTCGGTCGCCCCCGCGTCGTGCAGCGCGGTGAACGACTCGTCGAGCGCCGCCACCGACGGCTCGACGAAGGTGCGGAACACGATGTAGCCGACCTTGCGGCCGTCGACGTCGTAGAGCTTGGTGAGCTGGACCGGCGGGATCGTGACGACGCGCTTCTTCAGCGCCGCCTTCCGATCCGGTCCCTCGAGCGGACGCCATTCGAGCACCACTTCGAGCCCTTCGTCGTGCGGACCGAAGGCGGTCCCGATCTCGCTCGACGCAGCCAGGTCGGCGACGGTGCGTCCGTTGATCGTCAGGAACCTATCACCACGCTTGAGGCCGGCTTCGGACGCCGGGCTGTCCGGGTAGACCTCGGAGACGCGCATCTCGACGCCGTCGAAGGGCGTCGTCACGCCGAGCCCGACGAACTGGCTGGCCGAGTAGAGCGCGTCCTGGTCGGCGCGGGTGGCGATGAACGAGTAGGTGGTGTCGAGCGGCTTGAAACGGACCGCTTCGAGATAGGCCTGCGGCGAGGCGTAGGTCGCCGGGTTCAGCGACGGGAGCTCACGGTTCCAGTAGTAGTACTCGACCAGCGCGTCCCGGACGAATCGGTTCTGCGTCTGGACGCTACAGCTCGACTGCGCTTCCGCCCGTCCGGACGGCGACACCGCCGCGATGGCGGCGAGGCACAGGAGGGCGAAGGGAACTCGTTTCGACATCGGATCGCCTGCACGAATAGGCACAGCTGGCGCGGCATTCCAGGGTAGCACGGCGGGCTAGCCGAAGACGACCGGGACGAGCCAGGTGACCAGGGTGACGATGACGACGAACCCGGCCAGGTCCAGGACGACGCCGTAACGCATCATGGCGGTCAGCGGCACGAGCCCGGAGCCATAGACGATGGCGTTGGGTGGCGTGGAAATCGGCATCATGAAACCCATGCTGGCGCCCAGCGTGGCCGCCAGGGCCGGAGCCAGCGGGTCGACCCCGGAAGCCTTGGAGACCGCGATGGCCACCGGCACGATCATGTTGGCCGAGGCCGTGTTCGAGGTGGTTTCCGACAGGATGATGGCCACGCCGGTGAAAAGCACCGTCAGGGCGAAGGAGGTCGGCGCCGGCGTCCAGGACGTCAGGCCTTCGCCGATCGCCCTGGCCAGCCCCGTCGTGAAGGCCAGGTCGCCCAGGGCCAGCCCGCCGCCGTAGAGCAGCACGATGCCCCACTCGATGCGGGCCGCCTGATCCCACGTGAGCGTGAACTGCCGCTTGGTCCAGTTCACGGGCAGCAGGAACAGCAGCGTCGCGCCGAGCATGGCCGCCACCGACTCGGGCACCGACGCCTGCAGGCCCCGGGCGAACGCCGAGTCGCCCTGTCCCACCGCCGCGAACAGGCCCGGGGCTGTCCACAGCAGTACCGTGACGCCGAAGGCGATCAGCACGTTGCGCTCGCCGCGGGTCAGCCGGCCGAGCCGCTTCAGCTCGTCGGCCACGACCGCCTTTCCTCCGCTCGAGAGCTGCAGGCCGCGGCCGCAGGTCCAGACGAAGAGGGCCGCCACCACGCAGAAGAGGATCAGCGCCGCCGGCAGGCCAAGGGCGGTCCACTCGAGAAAGGTGATCTTCCGGCCGCCGACGCGCTCGATGAGGCCGATGCCGATCAAGTTGGGCGGCGTGCCGACCGGCGTCGCGAGTCCACCGACCGACGCCCCGAAGGACGTGATCAGCATCATGCCCAGCGCAAAGCGAGCGGCCGGCGACCGTGCCGGAACGCCCGCACCGGCAGGGGTCTCTGCAGCGCCCGGCCCGGCGGCAGGTGAGGCCGCAGCGCCGGGGGCGGCCGTCTCGTCGCGATCGCCCGAGCTGACGACGTGCGCCGCCATCGCCAGGCCGATCGGATACATCATCGCCGTCGTGGCGACGTTGCTGATCCAGGCGGAGATGAAGGTGGTGACTGCGCCGTAGACGACGAGAGCGCGCGCGGCGCTCGAGCCGACAAAGCGCGATGCCAGCGCGGCGAAGGCGATCCGGCGGTCCAGGCGGTGCACGAACATCGCCTCGGCGAGCATGAAGCCGCCGATGAAGACGAAGACCACTGGATCCGCGAACGACGCGAACACCTGGCGGGCCGGCGCGACCTGCAGCACGACGGCCAGAATGGGGCCGAGAATGGCGGTGATGGCCAGCGGCAGCGATTCGCACACCCAGAGCACCACGATGGCCGCAACGATGGCGGCGAGCCGATGCGCGGGAGCCGCCAGACCAAGGGGCGCCGCCAGCAGCCCGACGAAGACCAGCGGCCCCAGCACGAAGCCGGCGGTGCGACGGATGCGCTCGACCCGGACTTCGACGTCCGAGAAGCGCTCGACAAGCGGGGCGGGGGCGAGGTCCATGGGCGCGGCCATCTTCCCCGAGCGCGGCAGCAGCGACAAGAGAATCGAACGGCCCTAGAATGCGCCGTGGCCAAACGCGACCTGCTCCGACCCTTTCTCGTCACCAACGGCAGCAAGTTCCGCCTGAAGGACGTCGACCCCGGCGACACCGGCGGCTTGCCACCGGAGATGAAGGCGCGCTCGAAGGCCCTTCTCCAGGAAGGCGTGGCGCGGATGGCCGCCCTGCAGGCGCGGCTCTACGCCCAGGATCGGTGGGGACTCCTGCTGATTTTCCAGGCAATGGACGCCGCCGGGAAGGACGGCGTCATCGAGCACGTGATGTCGGGTGTCAACCCGCAGGGCTGTCAGGTCCACGCCTTCAAGGCGCCGTCGCTCGAGGAGCTCGACCACGACTTCCTCTGGCGGACCGCCCGGGCCCTGCCCGAGCGCGGCCGCATCGGCATCTTCAACCGGTCGTACTACGAGGAAGTGCTGATCGTCCGCGTCCACCCGGGCATCCTCAGTGGGCAGCACGTCCCTCCCCGGCTGGTGACCAAGCGGATCTGGAAGGAACGGCTCGAGGATATTGCGGCGCACGAGCGCTATCTGACCCGCAACGGCTACGTCATCCGCAAGTTCTTCCTGCATGTGTCGCGGGCCGAGCAGAAACGGCGCTTCCTCGCCCGGATCGAGACCCCCGAGAAAAACTGGAAGTTCGAGATGGGCGACGTCAAGGAGCGGCAGCACTGGAAGGCGTACATGACCGCTTACGAGGACGCCATCCAGCGAACGGCGACGCCCGAGGCACCGTGGGTCGTGGTGCCGGCCGACCACAAGTGGTTCACGCGCCTGGTGATCTCGAACGCCATCGTCGACGCGCTCGAGAATCTGGATCTGCGCTATCCGACCGTCGACGATGGCCGTCGCGCCGAGCTCGCGCAGGCGCGCGGCATGCTGATGAACGAGTAGGTGCGCAGGCGGCCAGCGACAGCAACCCGTCTCACACGGATCGAGGGCAGCCCGGAGCGGACAGGGGAACACCCGGGCATGATGAAAGCCGCGGTACAAAGAAAAAGGGCCCCTACGCTTTCGCGTGGGGCCCTCATTCAGAGAATTATTCCCGGCAGTGACCTACTCTCCCACAAGGCTTCCCTTGCAGTACCATCGGCGGTAGAAGGCTTAACTTCCGTGTTCGGAATGGGAACGGGTGTGACCCTTCTCCTATAGCCACCGGGAAACTGGCGTCCGCCTTCGCGCATCATGCGCCTCGGCAGACAAATCGCAAGTTGCGATCGACACAGGAACTAGTCCTGCGCCGACAGGGCCGCCGGAATACACCGGCTGGTCCGCATCGAACTGGGGAGCGGCCTATCTCCGGCCGCTGCATGCTCTCCGCCGCAATCTTTCAAAGATCTACGCAACTGAACACCCTGCAAACGGCAGTTTCCGCCACGAACCGAAGGAAATATAGTCAAGCCTCACGGCTGATTAGTACCAGTAAGCTTAGAGTGTCGCCACTCTTACACACCTGGCCTATCACCTGGTAGTCTTCCAGGAGCCTTCAGGGGTATCACTACCCAGGGAGATCTCATCTTGAGGAGCGTTTCACGCTTAGATGCCTTCAGCGTTTCTCGCTTCCGCACGTAGCTACCGAGCGCTGCCCCTGGCGGGACAACTCGTACACTAGAGGTGCGTCCAACCCGGTCCTCTCGTACTAAGGTCAGGTCCTCTCAAATCTCCTGCGCCCATGGCAGATAGAGACCGAACTGTCTCGCGACGTTCTAAACCCAGCTCACGTACCGCTTTAACCGGCGAACAGCCGGACCCTTGGAACCTGCTACAGCTCCAGGATGCGATGAGCCGA
>JBDSLU010000245.1:0-12684 GCA_039916225.1 Vicinamibacteraceae bacterium | reverse complement strand
CTTCCTGTTACGTTCCGCCATCGAGTCGGGCGGGCCGGGCCGCGGCTTCGCCGTCGAGATGCTCGGCGGCGATGCACGACGGGCGCTCGGGGCCGAGACGGCGCGGGCGCGCCAGGTCATCGTCGTCAGCGGCACGCGCGGGCTGACCCGCGAGACGCGGCGCGTGCTGCACGACTACGCGCGCGCCGGCGGCGCCCTCTGGCTGCTGGCGAGCGAGACGCTCGACGCCGGCACGCTCGGTGAGATCGTCGGCGATTCGGGCCTGCGCATCGAAGCGGCCGATTCGGGCGCGTTTCCGACCACGCTGTCACCGGTCGACGCCCGGCATCCGATCTTCGCCGCCTTCGGTGATGCCTCCGGCAGCCTCGGGCGGGCGCGCTTCACGCGGGCGCTGCGCGTGGTGCCCGGACCGGGCGGACGCATCGTGGCGCGCTTCACCAACGGTCTGGCCGCGCTGGTCGAGCAGCCGGTCGGCACCGGTCGCATCGCCGTGTTTGCCTCGGCGCTGGGATCTGAGGACACCGCGGCCTGGAACACGTTCGCCCGACAGGCGACGTTCGTGCCGTTCGTCCTCGAGACCCTGCACTATCTGGCCGGTCCGGCCGGCCGGGCGCTGCCCTCCGAGTTGATGGTCGCCGACGCTCCGGATGCGGCGCGCGGACGGCCCGGCATCGTCCGCGCCGGCGATCCGCCGCGGCCGGTCGCGGTCAACGTCGACCTGCGGGAGTCCGGCGCCCCGCGCCAGAAGCCCGAGGCGATCGTCGCCGCCGTCGGGCGCGTCGAGCCGGAGCGCCGCGGGCCAACGGCCGTCGCGCGCGAGCGCGAGGCGGGGCAGGGGTTGTGGTGGTTCGCCCTGATCGGTGTCGCCGCGTTGCTGGTGTGGGAAACGATCGCCGGCAGTCGACGGCTGATGGCGGGACCGCGTGAGGAGACCGTGGCATGAGCGCTGATCAGACGTTGCGCGGATGGCTCGACGGGCTGCAGCGGCGCTGGCGCGCCCTGACCCGGCTGCGCGTCTCGGCCAGGCAGGCCGCAGCCGTTGCCGTCATCGCCGGCGCCGCGTGGGCCATCGACGCCATGACGTCGCCGACCGGACTGTGGCTGGTCGGCCTTTTCGTCCTCGCCCTCGTCGCCGCGGCGGCGGCCGTGCTCGGCTTGCAGGCCCCGCTGCGCCGCCCGCCGAGCGATCGCCAGCTCGCCCGGCTGGCCGAGGAGCAGAACGGTGGGCTCGACGACGTCGTCGTTACCGCGACCGAGCGCCTGTCGGCCGAAGCGCCCGGACCGCTCGACGGCCTGCTGGTCCGCGCCGCCGAGGCCCGGCTCCGCGAGGTCGAGCCGGAGCGGGTCATCGCCCGCTCGACGATGCGCCGCGCCCTGCGCTGGACGGCAGCGGCAGGGGTCGTCCTGGCCATCGCATTGGCCTATGCCTGGTCGCCGGCCTGGCGGGCCGTGCAGACAGCCCGGTTGTACATCGCACCGCCCAAGCTCGCCGTCGTCGTCACGCCTGGCCATGCGCGGATCGCCCGCGGCACGCCGCTCCGGATCACGGCGCGGCTGGACGGGCTGCCGGATGGCGCGACCCCCGACGTCCCGACCCTGATCGTCGCCGCGGCTGGCGCCGTGCCGCAGCCGATGCGGCGCGAGGGCAATGGCTACGTGGTCGACTGGCCGGCCGTCGATGCCGACTTCCGCTACCGCGTCGCCGCCGGATCGCTGACCTCGCCCGAGTATCAGGTGTCGGCCATCGACGCCGCCCGGGTGACGCGCATCGATCTCGAGTACGCCTTCCCGGCGTTCACCAAGATGGCGCCGCGCCATGAGGAAGACGGTGGCGACATCTTCGGCCCGGCCGGAACCACCGTCACCATCCGCGTCCACACCGACAAGCCGGTGCGGCGCGGCGCGATCGCGCTCGAGGGCGGCACGGCGCTGCCGCTCAAGGCCGAGGGGCAGGAAGCGACCAGCCTCGTCGCCGGTCTCACCATCGGACAGGACGGCGCCTACCGCATCGGACTCGAGGACATCGATGGCCTGCGCAGCCCGGAGGGCACGCAGTACTTCGTCCGCGTCCTCGACGACCGGCCGCCCGACGTCCGCATCATGCGGCCGGCCGGCGATCGTCAGGTGACCAAGCTCGAAGAGGTCGTCGTGGAGGCGCGAGCCGACGACGATCACGGCATCAGCAGCCTCGAGCTGGTCTACGCCGTCAGGGGCCGCGGCGAGAAGGTCGTCCCGTTCAGCCGCGGCGCGAAGCTGCCGGCGACGAGCGTCAACGGCCTGCACACGCTCTTCATCGAGGAGCTCGACGTCGAGCCCGGCGACTTCGTCACCTACTACGCCCGTGCTCGCGACATCAGCCGCGGCAAGGTGTCGACCGAAGCGCGCAGCGATATCTTCTTCCTCGAGGTGCGGCCGTTCAGCGAGCAGTTCTTCGCCGCGCAGAGCCAGGCTGGCATGGGCGGCGGCGCCGGGGCGGCCGCCGACCTGCTCGAGTCGCAGAAGGAAATCATCGTCGCGACGTGGAAGCTGCAGCGCCGCGCGATCGCCGGCCAGTCGGCGTCCGACGTCCGTGCCATCGCCAAGGCCCAGGGCGAGCTGCGGGCGCGCGCCGAGGCCCTCGCCTCGCAGCAGGCCCGGCCAGCGCGTCCCCGACGCCGCGACCCGCAGGTTGCCCCGACGCCGGCGCCGACCACGACGTCGCCGTTGGCCCGCGCCGCCGGATCGATGGCCAAGGCGGAGACGTCGCTCGGCGCGTTGAAGCCGAACGATGCGGTCCCGCACGAGATGGCCGCCTACAACGAACTGCTCAAGCTCGCGGCGGAAGAGACCGAGCGGCAGGTGACGCGACAGCGCGGTGGCGGTGGCGGCGGCGGTGGCGGCCGCACCGGCAACCAGGATCTGTCGGCGCTCTTCGACGAGGAGCTGCTGCGGCAGCAGCAGACGAACTACGAGAACCGCAACGCCGCCGGCGGCGCGAGCGGCCAGAACGCCGAGAAGAAGGACGACGCCCTCGATCGGGTGAAAGCACTGGCGAAGCGCCAGGACGCGATTGCCGAGAAGCAGCGCGAGCTGGCCCGGGCGCGGGCGGGCATGCCGGCCGAGGAACTGAAGCGGCAGCTCGAACGGCTCACCAAGGAGCAGGAGCAGCTGCGCCGCGAAGCCGAGCAGCTCGCCCAGCAGATGCAGCGCGAGGGGCAGTCCTCGCCGCAGCAGGCCCAGAACGGGCAGCAGCAGAACGGCCAGCAGCAGAGCGGCGGTCAGCAGCAGGGTGGCCAGCAGCAGGGCGGCCAGCAGGCGGGTGGGCAGTCGGGCGGCCAGGGCCAGCAGTCGGGTAGCAGCCAGGGCGGCCAGCAGGCCTCGGGCGGCGGGCGCCAGCAGCAGGAAGGCAGCCGGGAGCTGCGTCAGGCGGCGGGCGAGATGGCTGACGCGGCCAAGGATCTGTCGCGACAGGATCTCGACGAGGCCCGGCGACGGTCGGCGCGGACGCTCGATCGTCTGCGCCAGCTCGAACGCCGGCTCGGCGGCGAATCGGTGTCCGACGATCGGCGCCGGCAGTTCGGCGAGCTCGAGCTCGAAGCGCGGCTCCTGGCGGATGCACAGAAGCGGCTCGCCGACGCAGCGCGCCAGCAGGCCGGTGGCCGGGCCGGCGGCACGCCGTCCACGTCGACCGGGCCGAGCGGATCGCGCGGACAGCAGGCCGGTGCCGCTGGTGGCGGCAACTCCGGATCGCCCGACGGCGGTCGCCGGCTGGCGCAGGAACAGGAATCACTCGCGGCCCGGGCCGAGGCGCTCGAGAAGCAGCTGTCGCTGGTCAATCGCGCCGACGCGGGCGAGGCCGCCGCGAGTGCCGCGGTGAATGCCCGGGCGGAACTCGCCCGCGGCAAGCCGAGCGCCGACATGCGCAAGGCGGCCGAGGCCCTGCGGCGCGGCACCGGTGGAGCCGAGGGGGCGGCACGCGAGGGCGCGGACCGCGCTTCGCGGGCGGCCGACACCCTGGCTCGCGCCGCGGAACGCATGGCTGGTGACGGCGGCGGACGCGACGGCGCGCGGTTGTCGGACCAGCTGGCCGGTCTGCGCCAGGCGCGCCAGCGCGCCGAGGCGGCCGAAGCCGCGCTCCGCGAGGCGGTCGAGGGCGCGATGAAGGCGGCCGAGGCGCGGAAGACCACCGGCGGGCGGCCGGATCCCGCCGCCGACGCCAAGTCGCGCCAGGAAATCGGCCGGCTGCAGGGCGAGTTCGATCGCGCATTGAACGAGGCGCGTCAGTTGGCGCAGGGGGACGGCGGCGCCGAGGGTGGCCGGCAGGCCGCCAGCCAGCCGGGCGGCCAGAATGGTCAGAGCGGCCAGAACGCCGGCCAGAACGCCGGCCAGAAGGCTGGCCAGAGCCCCGGGCAGAACGCCGGCCAGGGCGGAAGCCAGAACGGTGGCCAGAACCCCGGTCAGGGCGGCCGCCAGGGTGGCAACCAGGCGGGCGACGGCGCTCGCGGTGGCGATGGCTCGCGCGATGGCCGCCAGGACGGCGGCTACGGCGCCTACGGCACGCCCGAGGGTCACGAGTTCAGCCGCTCGGCGCCGGGCACCGAGGCCTTCAAGCAGGATTACGCGCGCTGGGAGTCCCTGTCCAAGAACGTCAAGAACGCGCTCGAGGATCTCGAAGCCTCGCTGGCCGATCGCCTCTCCGATCGGCGAGCCCGTGATCGGGTGACGGCCGGCGAGGACGATCGCGCGCCGGCCGCCTACGAAGACGCCGTGTCGCGCTACTACCGGTCGATCGCGCGGAGGCCGACGCCCTGACCTTCGGCACCCCGCTCCCCTGGTGGCTGCTCGCCGTCGGCGTGGCCGGCGTGGCGTTGGCGCTCGTCGTCACGTGGCTCGGCACCGCCGGGCTCGCGGCCGGCCGCCGCGTGCTCCTCACCGGCCTCCGCGCCGCGACGTGGGCGCTTCTCGTCTTCGCGCTGCTGCGACCGATCGCGCTCGCGCCACCGACGCACGCGACCGACGCGCTCGTCGCCATCGTCGTCGACGCGTCGCGCAGCATGCAGCTGACCGACAGCGGCGCCGACACCCGGTTCGCGGCGGCCCGCCAGACGGCGGCGTCCGTCGCGCGGACGCTGGAGTCGTCGTTCGCGGTGGAGACGCTGGCGCTTGGCGACACCTTGGCGCCGTTCGGGGACCGGACGTCACCGAACGGACGGCGCTCCGATCTCGGCGCCGCCATCGCAGCCGTCCGCGATCGGCATGCCGGGCGCCCGCTGGCCGCGGTGGTGCTCGTCTCCGATGGTGTCGACACGTCGGCGGGCCCGGCGGCGGGCGCGCGCTTGCCGCCGGTGTTCACGATGGCGGCCGGCGCCACCGAGCCCCCGCCCGATCGCGAAGTACTGGCCGTCGAGGTCGGCGACGCCGTGCTCACCGACTCCGTCGTCGAACTGTCGGCGACGATCAGCGCGCGGGGCTTCCGCGGTGAACCGGTCGAATTGCGTGTCGTCGAGAACGGCCGCGCCGTCCATGTCCGACGGGTCGGTCCACCCGCCGACGGCACGGCGCTGACCGAGCGCTTCCGCGTCTCGCCCAGCCTCGACGGTCCGAGCGTCTACGACGTCGAGATCGCCTCGGCGCCCGGGGAGCTGACCACCGCCAACAACCGCCAGTCGGTGCTGGTGCGGCCGCCGGGACGGGCCCGGCAGGTGCTGCTCGTCGAGGGCGCGCCGGGCTACGAGCACAGCTTCATCAAGCGGGCCTGGCAGCTCGATCGCGGCCTGGAGATCGACGCGCTGGTGCGCAAGGGCCGCGACGACAAGGGCCGCGAGACCTACTACGTCCAGGCGCCCCGCGGCCGCGCCGACTCGCTCGTCAGCGGCTTTCCGTCGACGCGCGAGGCGCTGTTTCGCTACGACGCGATCGCGCTCGCCAACGTCGGCGCCGACCTGCTCGGTCCGACCGAGCTCGAACTGGTCCGCGACTTCGTCGCGGAGCGCGGCGGCGGCTTGCTGATGCTCGGCGCGCGCACGCTCGCGCCGGCCGGACTCTCGGCGACGCCGCTCGAGGAGCTGATGCCCGTCGCGGCCACCGATCGCCTGGGCCGCTCGGCGCCGTCGTCGGCGTCGTCGCTCGCCCAGGGCGGCGTCGGTCTGACGCCGGACGGCCTGCATCACCCGGTGATGCAGCTCGGCACCACGCCAGCGGAGGCGCGTGATCTGTGGGCGGCCGTGCCGCCGCTCGGCTCGACGACCGCGCTCGGCCCAGGCCGGCCTGGAGCCAGCGTTCTCGCCGTCACCAGCGGCGCCGGCGGCGCACCGCGTCCGCTGGTCGCCGTGCAGCGCTACGGGTACGGCCGGACGATGGTGTTCGCCGGCGAGGCCTCGTGGCGGTGGCGGATGCGGCTGCCGTCGTCCGATCACACGTTCGAGACGTTCTGGCGGCAGGCTGGCCGCTGGCTGGTCGCCTCGGCGCCGGAGCCGGTGGCGCTGTCCGTGCCGGCCGTCTCGGTGGGTGAGACCGCCACTCTCAGCGTCGACGTCCGCGACGCCGGCTTCCGTCCGCTGCCCGACGCCACCGTCCGCCTGCGCGTGACTCGTGCCGGTGCGACCCAGGACCTGCAGGCGACCCCGGACGCCACCCGGCCCGGCCGGTTCACGGCGCCGGTGCCGGCCGATCAGCCGGGCCTGCTGCGCGTCGACGTCGAGGCGCGGCGTGACGGCGCGCCGGTGGGCGAGGCGCACGAGTGGACGCTGGTCGGCGGCGTCGATCGCGAGTGGGCGGATCCGCGGCGCAACGACGGGGTCCTCGATCGGCTGGCGCGCGGAACCGGCGGCCGGCTGATCGCCGAACGTGAAATTGGGGAGCTTCCGGCGCTGGTCGCCGCCGCTCACGCCGCTGCCGCGGCATTGGCGCCGCCCGAAGCGCGCGAGCTCTGGCATTCGCCGTGGTTGCTGCTGGGGCTGCTCGCGGCCCTCGGCGGCGAGTGGATCCTGCGGCGCCGGTGGGGGCTACGATAGAGGATGCGGTTCGCGTTCGCCCCGGCCATCACACTCGCCCTTCTCGCCGCCGCTGCGCCCGCGCGCGCCGCGGAGCGCTACGCCATCATCATCACCGGCGCGGCCGGCAGCGCTGAACACGCCACCCAGCACGGCGTCTGGCGTGACAGCCTGGCCGCGGCGCTGCGCGGCTCGATGAAGATGCCGGTGGACCACGTCCGCCTGCTCGGCGACGTCGCCGCCGAACGCAAGGCACAGCGCACCGTCGGTGACGACGTCGACGTGTCCTCGCGCGATCAGGTCCGCGCCGCATTCACTCGCCTGACGCCCGTGCTCGAGAAGGACGACCTGCTGCTGGTGGTCCTGATCGGTCACGCCACCTTCGACGGCGTCGACGCCAAGTTCAACCTGGTCGGGCCGGATCTCGAGGCCGCCGACTGGAAGTCGCTGGTCGCGCCGATCCGCGGCAAGGTCGTCTTCGTCAATACGGCCGCCGCCAGCGCACCGTTCCTGGCCCGGCTGGCCGGTGAGCGGCGCATCGTGGTCACCGCCACCGACAGCGGCGTGCAGCGGTACGAGACGGTGTTCCCGCGGTTCTTCGTCCAGGCGTTCGGCGAGGCCGAAACCGATCTCGACAAGGACTCGCGCGTCTCGGTGTGGGAGGCGTTCGCGCGGGCCAGCCTCGGCGTGCGCCAGTATTACCGGCAGCGCGGCCAGCTGACCGTCGAGAAGCCGATCCTCGACGACACCGGCGACGGCGTCGGCAAGGATGCCGGCGCCAGCGGCCTCGATGGACAGATTGCCAGCCGGACGTTCTTCGACGACGCCGACGACCCGACCCGCGCCGGCGGCCCGGCGCTGTCCGAACTGGTGGCCCGCCGCAACTCGCTCGAATCGGAGCTCGACGAGCTGAAGAAGCGCAAGGACTTCATGCGGCTCCCCGAGTACGAGAAGCGGCGCGACGAGATCGTCATCGAGATCGCCCGCGTGTCGCGCAAGATGCGGACCGAGCAGGCGGGCCGCTCGTAATCGGCCGCTCCGCGTGACGCGCTGACGCGGCGCATACGGCGTCCGCTGACGGGCGTCGGCCGGCCCCTGACGGCTGCCGATCGGTTCCGGACGCCAGAGTGGCGGCGAGGCATTCCTTCCGGGCTCCGGTTCCGCAGGCCGGCAAGCCGCGCTCCGGTCCCAGCCGGCCGCGTGTCGGCGCGCGGCCGCTGCTGACGACGCCGGACCAAACGGTCGTGCCTTCGCACGACCGGCCGTCGCCCGACCTGCGCGCGTCCTGCGTGACTGACGCTGCGTCGGCCTGCTCCACAGTCGCCCTCCAGGAACGCCCCGCCGCCGTGCGCAGGGCGTCCGCTGTCAGCGAGCAGCCACGGCCGCCAATCCAGCACCTCGCTACAATGGCTCGCATGGGCCGCTCTGGGAAACGGGCAGAGGTGTGTCATACGCGATCACGCTTCGTGGTTCGGGAGAGCTGATCGGCGCAATCGGACTGTCCATCGACCCGTCTTGGGGGTGCGGAGATCTGGGCTACTGGATTGCTGTCCCTCACTGGAGCAACGGCTTCTGCACGGAGGCCGCTCGAACCGTCGTCGACCTCGGATTCAGCCACCTGAAGCTGATCCGAATTCAGGCGCGTCATCTGATGCGGAACGGACCGTCACGCCGGGTCATGGAGAAGGTCGGCATGAAGCGCGAAGGCGTGTGTCGCGACGCGGTGCGAAAGTGGGGCCAGCTCGAGGACGTGGCCGTATACGCGATCCTCGCGCAGGAACCGACTGCACGACGCCAGTAGATCTGCGAGCCCGCTCAGCAGCGTCGGCTCGGGCGTGTGCCTGCCGAGCCTCGGCATCATCCGACTGCTCGCCCTCAGCGGACGCGCCGTCCAAGGCGGCGAGGCGTTCCTGGAGGGCGACTGTGGAGCAGGCCGTCGCTGCGAAGACACGCAAGACGCGCGCAGGTCGGGCGACGGCCGGTCGTGCGAAGGCACGACCGTCTGGTCCGACGTCGTCAGCGCCGGGCCGCACGCTGACACGCGGCCCGCTGCAACCGGAGTGCGGCTTGCCGGCCTGCGGAACCGGAGCCCGGAAGGAATGCCTCGCCGCTGCCAGGCGTCCGAACGTGCATGGCAGCCGATCGAGGAGAGGTATGCGCGGCTAGTCGACCAACGCGAACGCCAGGATGTTCGGACCAGCGGCGACGGCGATGTACTGGCGGCCGTCGAAGACGTAGGTCATCGGCGACGCCTTCCACTGCACGTTGGCCTGGAACTGCCAGAGCGGCGTGCCGTTGGCAGCGTCGACGGCCATCAGCGCGCCGCTGTCCTCGCCGACGAAGACGAGGCCGCCGGCCGTCGCCATCGTGCCGCCCCACGACGAGCCGCGGCCGATCTGCGGCATCTCCCAGGCAATGGCGCCGGTGCCTACGTCGATGGCGCGCAGCACCTTCTGGCCGGTCTGCCCGTCCTGCCGGGTCGTGCCGCCGTAGAACGACTGGCCGGCGCGCCACGTCTCCGGCGTGCGCGCGTAGACGGTGCACTTCTCGAGTGCCTGGACGTAGTAGAGATTGGTCGCCGGACTGAATGCCGTCGAGAACCAGTTGGTGGCGCCTTCCACGGCGGGGCACACGGTGCGGCCCGCGGCCGTCGGCGTCTGGTCCGCGTTCAACACCGGCCGGCCGTCCACGCCGATCTCGCGGGCCCACGTCAGCTTCTTCACGAACGGCTTGGCCAGCAGCAGCGCGCCGGTCGTGCGATCGAGGACGTAGAAGAACCCGTTGCGATTGGCGTGCAGCAGGAGCTTGCGTGGCTGGCCGTTCCACGTCGTGTCGACGAGCACGGGCGGCTGCTGGGCGTCCCAGTCCCAGAGATCGTGCGGCGTGTACTGGAAGTGCCACTTGAGCCGGCCGGTCGCCGGATCGAGCGCGAGGATCGAATCGGCGTAGAGGTTGTCGCCCTGACGCTCGCCGCCGTCGTAGTCGGGGCACGGGTTGCCGGTCGGCCAGTAGAGCGTCTGCAGATCCGGATCGTAGGTGCCGGTCAGCCACGTCGCGGCGCAGCCGTGCGCGAGGGAGGCGCCGCGCCCCCAGGTCTCCGACTTCGGCTCACCAGGTGCCGGTACGGTCCAGAAGCGCCACGCCTCCTTGCCGCTGGCGCGATCGTAGGCGGCGAGAAAGCCGCGGACACCTTCGTCGCCGCCCGAGATCCCGGAGATGACCAGGTGACCGACGACGAGGGGAGCAGAGGTCGCGCCGTAGTTCTGTCGCCAGTCGGCCATCGGTGTCTCCCAGAGGAGATCGCCGGTGAGGCGATTGAGCGCGATCAGATGCGCATGGTCGGTGACCATGAAGAGGCGATCGCCGTCGATCGCCACGCCGCGGTTGATGCCCGAGGCGGCGTCGCCGGCCAGGCCCTTGGTCCGCGGCCGCTGGTAGTGCCAGATGCGCCGGCCCGAGCCGGCGTCGAGCGCGGAGCACTCGTTGGCGTTGGTCACGTACATCACGCCGTCGACGACGACGGGCGTCACCTGGAGATTCGAGCCGCCGGGAACGGGATAGACCCACGCCGGCGCCAGCCGGCTGACGGTGGCGCGGTTGATCTGGTCGATCGGACTGAAGCGATTGCCGCTGCGATCACCATGGTAGGTGGGCCAGTCGGTCTGCGAGGTGACGCGACGCCATGCCTCTCCGGCGCGCCGCAGCAGATGCAGGCCGCCCCCGTCGGCGAGGAGTTGCAGATCGGTGGCCGTTCGGTTCAGGGCGATGCCGCCCAGGCTGGAGCCGTCCGCCAGTGCCACGGTGGTGCGGACGGGAGCCTCGGCGCGGTTCGGACGGAGTGTTCGTGCGAAGGCGACGAGCGCCTGCATCTCGGTGTCGGGGAGCGGATGTCCCGGCATGCCGCGCGTCGGGAGACCGTCGCGCACCAGCATCGACAACTCAGCCTCGGTCCGCTGGGCGAGGCGCGACACGATGCCCGGCCCCATCTCGCCGCCGCGGCCATCGGCGCCGTGGCAGCGGGCGCAGATGCGCTCGAACGGCACCCGGCCAGGGTGCGGCGTCTGAGCGTCCACCGACGCGACGACCGCCAGGACACTCAACGTCACCGAGGCCGCCACGCGCATGGTGACGTCAGCAGCGCGGCCGCCTGCCGGCCAAGCAGCGCGTACTGGTGCCGTCATCGCACGCCGTCCCACCATTCGACCTTCTGCCGCTCTGGCTGCTTGAAGACGTAGACGAGGCCAAGGCCGGCCACGAAACCGGCGACGTGCGCCCAGAAGGCGACGCCGCCGACGTCGGCCCGGGCTCCGAGGCTGCCGACACCGGACAGGAGCTGCATCAGGAACCACAGGCCGAGCAGGACGACGGCCGGCACTTCGAGCACCTGGATGAAGAACACGATCGGCACGATGGTGAGTACCCGCGAGTGCGGGAACAGCACGATGTAGGCCCCGAGGACTCCGGAAATCGCACCGCTGGCGCCGATCATCGGGATGGTGGACTGGCCGTGGCTGTAGGTCTGGGCCAAGGCGGCGAAGGCGCCGCACAGCAGGTAGAACACCAGGTAGCGGACGTGGCCCAGGCGATCCTCGACGTTGTCGCCGAAGATCCACAGATACAGCATGTTCCCGCCGATGTGGGCCCAGCCGCCGTGCAGGAACATGGAGGTGACCACGCGGTTCCAGGCGAAATCGACCGGGACCAGGCCCCATTCGCGGACGAACGCCTCCAGGGCGTGCGGCCCGAGCGTCTGCTCGTGCAGGAAGACCAGCGCGTTCAGCGCGATCACGAAGACCGTGACCACCGGCCAGGTGCGGGTCGGTATGACGTCCCGCAAGGGAATCATGGCGCCGAGTATACTTGGCTGGCTCATGGGCCCACGGCCCGTCGCGACTCCCTGCATGGTCTGTCAGAACTGCGGTACCGAGATTGCCGACAAGGCGATCGTCTGCTTCCGCTGCGGTCAGGCGACCGTGGCCGCCGTGCGCAAGCCGGCGCCGCCGTCGTCCCGCCTCCGCGGCGTCTTCTCGCTGATTGCCCTCGTCCTCCTGGCGCTGGCCGCGCTCTTCCTGGGCCAGGCCGGCACCATCGACGTGCCACCAGCGGTGCGCTACTCCGTGATGGCGGCCGCCATCGTGCTGTTGATGTGGCGGCTGATTGCCAGGCGCCGGTGACCCGATGTCCGTGACCCCACGCCTTGACGTGGTCGATGGCGCCGGCCGGCGCTCGGTCGACGTCTCGCCGGTGCCGTTCGCGATCGGCCGCCGCGACACCAACCACCTGCAGCTCGGCGGCAGTGAGGTGTCGCGCGATCACGCCGAGATCGTGATGGAGGGCTCCCGCTACCTCCTTCGCGACAAGCGCTCGCGCTTCGGCACCTTCGTCAACGGCGATGCGGTGACCACCGAGCGGCTGCTGAAGCCCGGCGACGTGATCCGGCTGGGCCGGACCGGCGGCGCCGAATTGGTCTTCCAGGTGGGCGCGCTTCAGGCCAGCCCGCCATCGCTGCCGCTGGGCGTCTCGGTGGTCGCCGGGCCGGCTGCGGCGGCGATCGGCGATCTTCGCCACGTGGCCCGCCTCCTCGAGGGTCTGCGCGCCCTGGGCACCGGCCGCGTCCTCGACGACGTGCTGGCGCTGGTGCTCGACTCGGCGATCGAGGTCGGCGGCGCCGAGCGCGGCTTCATCATGCTCGCCGGCGACGACGGCGCCCTCG
>JBDSLU010000244.1:0-4646 GCA_039916225.1 Vicinamibacteraceae bacterium | reverse complement strand
CCGCTCGAACCAGCGGAACGCCTCGGGCGACATCCAGCGGAAGTACCACGCCCGCTCGTATTCGTATCTGACGTACTTCTCGATCACGTAGGGGAAGACGTGGTCCTTCTCGAGCGACGTCACCAGGAAATCCTTGAGCAGGCTCAGACGGAGCTCGTTGAACGAATACGTGAACGTCACCGGGCAGCCGGTCTGGGCCTCGGAGTGCGTGGCGATCAACTCCGGCGCGTTCCAGAACGCGCCCTTGCCGTAGGTCGCGACGATCCACAGCGTCTTCCAGCACCACTTGCTGTAGAGCATCAGGCGCAGCTCGCTGTCCGGTCCCATGTAGTGCTCGCGGATGTGCGCGATCACCTGATCCGGCCGCGGCGTGTGGTGGATGACGCCGAACGAATAGACCAGGTCGAAGTGCTGCGGCGGTACGAGCTCGGGCAGTCGCTCGGCATCGCCCTGGTAGAACGTCGCCGTCAGCCCCATCACTTCGAAACGCTGCTTGGTCAGCGCCAGGCTCTCCGCCGACAGCTCCAGAATGGTCAGGTCGGCGCCGGCGCGGGCGAAGTTGATCGAGTCGGTGCCCAGACCGCAGCCGATCTCGAGGACCTTCTTGCCCTTCCACTTGGCGAAATCGGCGAACGCGGGGATGTGCGGTTCGACGAAGTACTTGCGCGCCTCGACCTCGTCGAAGTACTGGCGGCTGCCGACTTCGGCGGTCGAGTGGCGCAGGTTGCACGGGCGCGCATCCCAGTAGCGTTGGACGTCCTGAACCGTGGCGGTCGTCATGATGGTCGGCCTAGGATCCGATCTGGAATAGGTTGGTCATCGTGGGCGTCGAGGCGCCCGCCCGGCTAGGCGCGAGGAGCGCGCATGCCGGGAGTATGTAAGCGACGAGCAACGACGCCTGGCGGGATGCATCGGCGGCCACGATGACCAACCTATTCCTGATCGGGCCCGTTGTCCGTATAGAGTCGCACCAGCGGCACACCGGCCGGTAGCCAGCGCGTCGCGCGGGCGGCCAGCAGCGGCTCGAACGTCCGCGACGACAGCACGACGGCGTCGGCCTCGAGCGTCGGCCACGCCGCCGGCGTGATTCTCGCGACACCCGCAAACTGCGGGTCGCCGGGGTGATCGTCGATCACCGCGACCACGGTCGCTCGCTCCGGCGCCAGCCGGGCGATCAGACTGACGGTGTGGCTGCCGGCGCCATAGAGCGCCAGGCGCCGGATCCCTCGGTCGGCCAGGCCGCGTAACTGCACGACCGCGCGGGCCAGGCCTTCCTCCAGCGTCTCCTCGTGCGCGCCGGCGTCGAGGGCGGGAAGGCAGTCGAGCGTCGTGCCGTCACTCAGCCGCAGTGACAGGCGACTCAGGTGCGCGAGATCCGCGTCGCCGCCCTTCCCCACCGTGACGGTCAGCGCCAGGCTGGCTGGCGCGTCGCCCACGGCGAACGCCGCGTCGATGCGATGCCCGGCCGACGTCCGCTCGGACCCGGCCGGCGGCGTCCCTGCCGTCCGCTGCTCGAGCGCGATCCGCCAGTCCGCGCGCCAGGCCGCTTCGCCCACCAACTCCAGTGTCGCCGGGGCGGCGGCCTGGACAAAGTATCGGCAGCGGCCTCGGAAGCTGCGGTCCGGGCCGACGTGGCGGGGCTCGGCCGCCCCGCGGGGGCCCTCGGCGGCCGCGGTCGCGAAGGCCGACACCGCACGGTCTGCGGCTGCCGCGAAGCTGAAGCCGGCCACGCGCCGGGCACCGGCCCGCCGCAGATCCTCCCGCAAGGCGGGAGTGGTCGCCACGGCGCTCAGCGCGTCCACCCATCGGTCGACGTCGAGGGGCGGCACGATGACGGCGGCGTCCCCGGCCAGTTCGGCGAGGCTGGCGGCATGTGAGGTCACGACCGGCACACCGCGAGCCCACGCCTCGACGATCGGCAGCCCGAACCCCTCGTAGCGCGAGGGCACGGCGACGGCCAGTGCGCCATCGTAGAGCGCCCGCAGTCGGCCTTCGTCGACGTGACCAAGCCACCTGACGTGGGCACCGACGCCATGCGCCGCGATCCCGGCCAGCACGTCGCCGTGCGCCTCACCTTCGAGGCCGGTCAGCACCAGGTCGAGCGCGATTCCCCGGGCGCGGACCCGCGCCAGCGCCTCGATCAGCGTGACGTGATTCTTGTGCCGCCACGTCGTGGCCGGATACAGCACGTAGGGCGTGGCCGGAGTCCGAGCCTCGACGCGTGGCACCTGTGTCCAGGCCGGCGGGCCGAGCGGCACGATGTCGATGCGGGACGGATCGAGCTGATAGCGCGCCGCAATCCGCGCCTGCGAGAAGGCGGACAAGGTCACGACGCGTGTGCACGTGCGGGCGATGGTCTCGTAGACGAGCGCGCGCCGGGCCCGCTCGCGGGGCGCGTAGAGCTCGGGCAGTTCTTCGTGCTGCACGTCGAGGATGGCCCCGACCGTGGCGCACGGCAGCACCGCCGGCGCCGGCAACGTGTGCGGCGTGAACCACACGTCGATGTGGAGCCGCCGGACGAGGGCGGCGATCGCAGCAGGATCGCCGATCGAGGCGAACCCGAAGGACGTCGCCGCCGGCTCGACGACGACCTCGTGATGCCACGTCGTGCCGGGTCGCGCCCAGACGCCGCGCGCCGCCGCGGCCGGCGAGGCGATGATCGCCACCTCGACCTCTGGACGTGCCGCCAGGCCGTCGAGCAGCCCGTCGACGAACGTGCCGGTGCCGCCGCGGAAACGGTCGGTCGCCGAGGCGAGATTGATGGCGACGCGCACGTCAGCTCCGGCCAGCGCGCGCGGCGGCATCGGTGACGCAGGTGCGATAGAACGCGGCCAGCTTGGCCGCGAGCGGCACGACGTCGAACCACTCGCCCGCCAGTTCCCGGGCTCTGGCGCCGAGCGCGCGGCGCAGATCGGGGTCGGCGGCGCGAGTCAGCTGACGCTCGACCTGCTGCGCCGTGTAGGGATCGAGCAGCAGCGCGTCGCGCCCGTCGACGAGATCTTCGCCGATGCCGCTGGCGTAGCAGATCATCGGTCGGCCGGCGATCATGTACTCGACGATCTTGCCGGCCAGGCGGAAACGGTTGTACTCGTCGGGATACCCCGGACACAGGGTGACGTCGGCGGCGTGCAGCAGCGCCGCATAGTCCGGCGCGTCGAGAAAGCCGAGCCAACGCACCTGGTTCGCGATGCCGAACCGCTCGAGGGCCTCGGCGATGCGGCCCTCCTGGTAGTTGTGGCCGCACATCACCAGCCGCGCATCGGGATGTGTCCTCAGGAACGCCGCGTAGCCCTCGAGCATCGGCGTCTGGTCGTCGACGAAAGCGTAGAGGACACCGGCGCGCAGCAGGAGCAGCGTGTCGGGGCCGAGGCCGAGCGAGGCTCGGGCGTTGGCGATGGCCGCCGGAGACGGTGGCTGCGTTCGAGCCAGGTCGACGGCGAGCGGCATCAGCAGCGTGGGTCGTTCGAACCGCGTCGCCAGCAGGTCGACCCACGGCTTCCAGATTCCGGTGAAGCCGGCGGCGCTCTGGTTCAGCAACCCGAAGAACAGGGGGTGCAGGAACGGCGTGGCGAACGGCGCCCGCAGCGTGCCGAGCACCCAGTCCCACGGCATGTCGCGCAGGAAGCGGCCGATGTCGTCGGGCGTCGGGTTGGCCTTCTCGAGCGGGGCCAGGATGTCACGCGACTGGAACGGGCCATCCGCCTGCTCGAAGTGCAGGTGCTCCGGATCCTCGTAGTTGACGATGACGTCGGCGCCGGTGGCCACTCGGGCTTCGAGGGCGATGCGCGACGGCAGCGCCCGAGGTGTCCACACGTGGATCACGTCGGGCTCGAAGCGGGTGATGGCCCGGCGCGCCTCGCGCGTCATCCAGCCGTGGCGATCGAAGGCCAGCGGAATGCGGGCGAACGACGGCGCCCGACCGTCGACCATCGTGGTCTCGTCCTTGAACGGCGCGACCACCGCGACCTCGACGCCGTGCGGCGCCAGCGCCTGCACCTTCTCCTCGATGTAGGGATAGCCGGCGAAGCGCAGCCCGAGCGGATGGACGATCAGCACCTTCACGCGCGGAAGCCTCCGCCGGGTGCGCGATCCATCGCCTCGAGGTAGCCGCGGGCGCGGCGATGATCCGGCGCGACCTGCAACACCGCGGACAGGTGCTCGCGCGCCGCGGCACGATCGCCGCGCTCGAAGCACAGGCGCCCGAGGTGGAACCTGGCGCGCAGGCGCAGGGCTTCGCCAGCCTCGCCGGCCGCGACCACGTGGGCAAAGGCTCGCACCGCTTCGTCCGGGCGGCCGCGTTTCTCCCAGCCGAGCGCGGCATCGTAGGCGTGCGCGAAGCGTCCCGGGCCGGCAAGTGTGGCCAGCGCGGCGAAGCGGACGGTCCGCTCCGTGTCCACACCGGCCCCCGGTGGGTCGTCGGCGCGCTGCACGTCGAGCAGCATCGCCAGCTCGGACGGCAGGTTGGGCGGCAACGCATCGGCCGGAGCCGTCATCACGCCGTGCACCGGTCCGGCGTAGCCGGCGCGT
The DNA here is from genome assembly GCA_039916225.1 of Vicinamibacteraceae bacterium. GTDB lineage: Bacteria > Acidobacteriota > Vicinamibacteria > Vicinamibacterales > Vicinamibacteraceae > JBDSLU01. Next base: position 119 of record JBDSLU010000244.1, on the reverse strand, counting down.
CGCAGGCGAGCCTCGACGGCGGGATCGAGCAGGCCGGTGACGAATGCGTCCACGTCCGCCCCGTCGATCGACGCGAGGGCACGGGCCGCGTAGCCGCAGCGGACGGTGCCGACGACGCG
>JBDSLU010000243.1:0-8983 GCA_039916225.1 Vicinamibacteraceae bacterium | reverse complement strand
CAGACCGAGGCGCCGCTGACCATCCGGCCGTTCCTGCCGAAGATGACGCAGTCGGAGCTGATGACGGTGATGACCTCCGGCATGGCGCACATCTCGGGCGGCATCATGGCCGCCTACATCCTGTTCGGAATCGAGGCCAAGCACCTGCTGACGGCGGTGATCATGACGGCGCCAGGCACGCTGATGATGGCCAAACTGTTCGTGCCCGAGACCGAAGTGCCGGAGACGCTCGGTTCGGTCAAGCTCCAAGTCGAGAAGACCGACGTCAACCTGGTCGACGCAGCCGGCCGCGGCACCAGCGAGGGCCTGCACCTGGCGATGAACGTCGGCGCGATGCTGATTTCGTTCCTCGCGCTCGTCGCGCTCACCAACGCCCTGCTCGGCGCCGCCGGCCTGTGGGTGCACGAGCACGTGCCGGTCGTGAGCTGGACGGTGCACGCGTGGCTCGGCACGTCGCTCGACAAGTTGAGCCTGCAGGCGATCCTCGGCTGGGTGTTCGGGCCGATCGCGTGGGCCCTCGGGGTGCCGTGGCGCGACTCGGGGACCATCGGCAGCCTGCTCGGTACTCGCATGGTGCTGAACGAGTTCGTCGCCTACTCGCAGCTCGGCACGCTCAAGGCGTCGCTCGACCCGCGTTCGTTCACCATCGCCACGTTCGCGCTGTGCGGCTTCGCCAACTTCTCGTCGATCGGCATCCAGCTCGGAGGCATCGGCGCGCTGGCGCCGTCGCGCCGCCAGGATCTGGCCCGTCTCGGCGTGCGGGCGATGATCGCCGGCACCCTCGCCAACTTCGTGACCGCGACCATCGCCGGAGCGCTGCTGTGACGCCGGCCCGCTACGACGCCGTCGCCGAGGCCGCCCGCACCGTGCAGGAGCGCATCGGCGATGTGCCCGACGTCGCGGTGGTGCTCGGCTCGGGCCTCGGCTCGTTCGCCGGATCGCTGGGCGACGCGACGGTCGTGCCGTACTCGATCATCCCGCACTGGCCGGCGGCGAAGATCGTCGGCCATGCCGGCGAGCTGGTCGCCGGCACCGTCCAGGGCCGTCGCGTGCTGGCGCTGTCGGGCCGGGCGCACGTCTACGAAGGCCACGCGATGGCGGTGGCCACGTTCGCCACCCGCGTCCTCGGCCTGCTCGGCGTCAAGGTGCTGATCCTGACCAACGCCGCCGGCGGCATCAACACCAGCTTCGCCCAGGGCGCGCTGATGCTGATCACCGACCACATCAACCTGATGGGCAGCAACCCGCTGGTCGGGCCGAATGACGAGCGCTTCGGGGCGCGCTTCCCGGACATGACCATCGCCTACTCGCCGCGGCTCCGGGCGGCCGCCCGCGCCGCCGCCGGTGCGGCCCGCATCCGGGTCGAGGAAGGTGTCTACGTCGCGGTGACCGGGCCGAGTTACGAGACGCCAGCCGAGATCCGGGCCTTCCGCACCATGGGCGCCGACGCCGTCGGCATGTCGACGGTGCCGGAGACCATCGTCGCGCGGCACATGGGCATGGAGGTCGCCGGAATCTCCTGCATCACCAACATGGCCGCCGGCGTCCTGCCCGAGCCGCTGGTGCACGAGGAAGTCATCGCGACGACGGCCCGCGTCCGCGATCAGTTCATCGCGCTCATCACCGGCCTGGTGACACGCGTGTAGCGATGCGGGTCAACGAGCTCGTACGACCTGACCAGCACCGCCCCTGTGCCTTCGAGGTCAGCAGCAGCTGGCCGGTCTTCCGGCCCCTCGCGCGCTTCCTCGGGTCGGTGTCGGGCGCAACGGAGGTCCGTCGCGGCGGGAACTGGTTCTCTGGCGACGAGAACCGCGCGTATTTCCTCTTTCACGGCGTCCCGTTCGTCGTCTGGGAGCCGTGGGGCGACAGCAGCCGCTACTGGATCGGGCCGGCCGATACGACGGCGGCGGCGCCGGACCTCGGTCCCCTCATGCAAGCGTTCCGCGAGTACTGACTCGCGTGTCCCCAGTATTTGAATTGTAGTACAATTTATCGTGCGGTTCACGTGGGATGCCCGCAAAGCGGTCGCCAACCTGAGGAAGCACGGCGTCTCGTTCGAGGAGGCGTCCACGGCGTTCGACGACGAACTCGGTGCCTACTACCCGGATGCGCTCCATTCGGAACGGTTCGTCCTCATCGGCCAGTCGTATCGGCGCAGGCTGCTTTATGTCGTCCACGCGGAAGTCCTCCAAGACGTCATCCGGATCATCAGCGCCCGGCGGGCGACGGCGCACGAGCGCTCGCGCTACGAGAGCGACTGACCCCCTCGACGGTCTTGTCGATTTCTCGCGGTTCGGCCCGGCCCGGCGGCGGGCGTTCGCAGGGGCCGGCGAGCCAGGCGGACCGTCGCTCGCTGCCCTGTGGGAGATGCCGCAGTTGGCCACGGACTCCGCACTCCTGCGACGGGGGCGTCCGCGAAAAGGCGGAAGTCGGCCGACCACCGTGCGGTCCGTGCGGCTCACCGAGGCGCTGTGGATGCGGATGGACGCCCAGGCCCGCGCCAAGGGGATGAACCTCCACCAGGCGATGCGCGCCGCGCTGCTCGGTTGGATTCGGCGCGCCGGATAGCCATGCCAATCGAAGAGGCCGTGCTCGTCGACGCCGCCCGGGCGGCCCGCCGCTTCGCGGTCGCGCCGTTCTCGAACTTCGCCGTCGGCGCGGCGCTCGAGACCGCCGACGGCGTCGTCGTCACCGGCTGCAACGTCGAGAACGCCACCTACGGACTGACCGTCTGCGCCGAGCGGATCGCGCTCTTCAAGGCGCTGTCGGAGGGCCACCGGCGCTTCCGGCGGGTGGTCGTGGTGGCGGCGACCGAGAGCCCGACGCCGCCCTGCGGGGCCTGTCGCCAGCTCCTCTGGGAGTTCTGCGGCGACGTCGAGGTCGTGCTGGCCAACGAAACCGTGGTGGCCGCCCGGCATCAGCTGGCGGTCCTGTTTCCGCACCCGTTCGACGCCAGCCTACTAGGCAGCCCGCCTGAGGCGCCGCCGCGCGCATAGCGCGGCGAGACGAATGGCGAGGACGGAGTCCGGAGCCATCGTCCGGTCGACGCGCGAGCGTGTCGGCAAATAACAGCCCGACGCGCCAAGGGCTGTCCGCGGCGGTTGCTGAGGGGAACCGCCGCCATCCGGGTAGAATCTGTCCCGTATGTTGCCGACGATTGAATGGCAGGACGACGCGGTCGTGATGATCGACCAGCGGAAGCTGCCCAGCAAGGAAATCTACGTCCGTTGCAAGACGGCCAACGAGGTCGCCAGGGCGATCAAGACCATGGTGATCCGCGGCGCGCCGGCCATCGGCGTGTCGGCGGCGATGGGCCTGGCCCTCGGCGTCAAGAAGAGCACGGCCACCGGGACCCGCCAGCTCCTGACCGAGTTCCTGAAGTCCTGTGACGTCATGGCCGCGACGCGGCCGACGGCGGTCAATCTGTTCTGGGCCATCGAGCGGATGAAGCAGCGCTTCGCGGCGCTGGCGCAGGCCGGCTCGTCGGTCGACGACATCAAGACGGCCCTCGTGACCGAGGCCCGGCTGATCCACGACGAAGACGTGGCCAGCTGCAAGGCGCTCGGCGCCTTCGGCGCCACGCTGGTGCCGCAGGAAGCGACGATCCTGACGCACTGCAACGCCGGCGCGCTGGCCACGGCCGGCTACGGCACGGCACTCGGCGTCATCCGCGGCGCGGTCGACGCCGGCAAGACGATCAAGGTGCTGGCCGACGAGACGCGGCCGTTCCTGCAGGGCGCGCGCCTGACGGCGTGGGAGCTGGTCAAGGACCACATCGACACGACGGTGATCACCGACAACATGGCCGGCGCGCTGATGCGTGAAGGCCTGATCGACCTGGTCGTCGTCGGCGCCGATCGCATCGCCGCCAACGGCGACACCGCCAACAAGATCGGGACCTACAGCGTGGCGGTGCTGGCCAAGGAGAACGGCGTGCCGTTCTACGTCGCGGCCCCGCTCTCGACGATCGATCTCGCCACGCCGCACGGCGGCGGCATCCCCATCGAGGAGCGGCCGGCGCGTGAAGTGACGCACATCGGGCCGTCGCAGGTGACGCCGGTCGGCGCCAAGGTCCGCAACCCGGCCTTCGACGTGACGCCGGCGCGCTACATCACGGCGATCATCACCGAGAAGGGCATCGCCCGGCCCGACTACACGCTCAGCCTGGCGCAGCTGTTCGCCGAGGCGGCTCCGGCGGCGGCCGGCGCGGCCGGACGCGCGACGGTCGGCGCGGCGAGCTGAGGCCCGGCGCCCGTGCTCATCCTCGGCGTCGAGAGCTCGTGCGACGAGACCGCGGCCGCGGTCGTCGAGGAGACCGGCGCGCCCGACAAGCCGTGGCGCGTTCGCTCCAACGTCATCGCCTCGCAGGTCGCGCTGCACCGTGAGTGGGGCGGGGTCGTCCCCGAGCTCGCCTCGCGGCAGCACCTGCGCGACATCTGCGGCGTGCTCGAGCAGGCCCTCACGGATGCCGGCATCGGCTGGCGCGATCTCGGCGCGATCGCGGTGACGCAGGGACCGGGCCTGGTCGGCTCACTGCTCGTCGGGCTGCAGGCCGCCAAGTCGGTGGCGCTGTCGCTCGACCTGCCGCTGGTCGCCGTCCATCATCTGGCCGGCCACATCGAGTCGTTGATCCTGCACAACGGGCCGTTGCCGCTGCCGGCGGTCGTGCTCGTCGTCTCCGGCGGCCACACCAGCCTTTACCTGATGCCGGCCGATGGCGAATACCACCTGATCGGCCGGACCCGCGACGACGCGGCGGGGGAGGCCTACGACAAGGTCGCCAAGCTGCTCGGCCTCGGCTATCCGGGCGGGCCGGTGATCGATCGCGTATCGAAGGGCGGCAACGACCGCGCCTACGATCTGCCGCGGTTCAAGATCACCCACAAGGACCGCAACCCCAAGCCGGGCCCGGCCGCCATCCGCCCGGCCGGCTTCGAGAAGGCGTTCGAGCATCGCGCCGACTTCAGCTTCAGCGGCCTGAAGACGGCGGTGCTGCGCCACGTCCAGGCCCGCCAGGGCCGGCCGTTCACCGAGCCGGAGATGGCCGACCTGTGCGCGTCGTTCCAGCGCGCCGTGGCCGATGCGCTGCTGACGCGGACGTTCGAGGCCGCCGGCTGGTTCGGGGCGAAGAGCATCGGCATCGCCGGCGGCGTCTCGGCCAACAGCCGGCTCCGCGCCGACGCGATGACGCGCGGCGAGCACGTCGGCCTCCCGGTGTTCGTGCCGGCGCTGTCGCTGACGACCGACAACGCCGCGATGATCGCCGCCGCCGGGTTGCGCAAGCTGCGGGCCGGGGTCACGGCCGGCTGGGACGTCAACGCCAACCCCGGCCTGCCGATCGGCTGAAGGCCGCGATGAGCCACGAAAGGCCGGCGCGACCGGTCCTCGGCGCCGCCGCTGTCGTGGTTCACGACGGCCGCGTCCTGCTGATCCGCCGCGGACAGGCGCCCGGCGCCGGCGAGTGGTCGATCCCCGGCGGTGCGGTGGAGCTCGGAGAATCGGTCGAGGCGGCGCTGCGCCGCGAGGTGCGCGAGGAGACCGGCCTCGACATCGCGGTGGGGGCGTTCCTCGAAGTCTACGAGCGCGTCGACCTCGACCCGGCCGGCGTCCGCTTCCACTTCGTCGTGCTCGACTACGCCGCCACGGCGATCGGCGGCACCCTCCGCGCCGGTGACGACGCCGCCGACGCGGTCTTTGCCGATCCGGCCGATCTTGATCGCTACGCGCTCGCCGACACCGTCCGCCGCGTCATCGCCCGCGCGTTGCAATAACTGCAAGTTGCTCGGAGCAAGCTCCGAGCACGCTCCGAGCAAGCTACGAGCAGATCAACGTTTTTGCCATGCGAAGTAGACGGGCAGGCCCAGCAGGACGATGACCAGGCCAGGCCACGTCGTCGCCGGGCGGTAGGCGAACAGGACGAGCAGGATCGCCAGCGCGCCGACGATGTAGAGCGCCGGCACGACGGGGTAGCCGACGGCGCGGTAGGGGCGCGGCGCTTCCGGTCGCGTCGAGCGCAGGCGGAAGATGCCGGCGATGGTCAGGATGTAGAAGATCAGCGCCGCCGAGATGACGTAGTCGAGCAAATTGCCGTAGAGGTTGCCGTAGCTGCCGGTGACGGGGTTGAACGTGCGCGGCAGCACCAGGAACGCCGCCCAGGCGCCCTGCAGCCACAGCGCCCAGGCCGGCACCTTGGCTGCGTTCAGCGTCCCGGCCTTGGCGAAGAACAGGCCGTCGCGGGCCATCGCATAGTAGGCGCGCGCGCCGGCCAGGATCAGGCCGTTGACGCACCCGAACGTCGACACGATGATCGCGGACGCCATCAGCGGCGCGCCGAACCCCGGAAATATCGCCTCGAGCGTCGCCGTGCCGACGCGATCGGACGGCGCGTTCTGGATCGCCGAGAGCGGCAGCGTCACCAGGTAGGCGACGTTGGCCAGCAGGTAGAGGCCGATGACGATGGCCGTGCCCATGGCCAGCGACAGCGGGATGTTGCGGCGCGGGTCCTTCACCTCGCCGGCGGTGAAGGTGATGTTGTTCCAGGCATCGGACGAGAAGAGCGAGCCGGTCTGGGCGACGCAGACCCCGACGAACAGGCCGAACGCGGTCAGCGCGGTCAGGCCGGGGTCGATCTCGACGAAGCCGCGCGGCGTCCACAGGTCGCCGAAGTTGGCGCTGACGGCGCTGGCGTTCCAGCCGACCAGCAGGCCGAGCAGAATCAGCACCACGATGGCGCCTGTCTTGGCGGTCGTGAAGACGTTCTGAATGAGTTTTCCGTACTCGAGGCCGCGGGTGTTGGTCCAGGTCAGGATCGCAATCAGGGTGATGCCGACCAGCTGCGCGGTGGATAGTGAGAGGGCGTAGCCGGTCGAGAGGTGGACCGGCGCGATCAGGTAGTTGGACTCGGACACCGCCGGCCACAGCACGCCGAGGAAGCGGCCGAAGGCGACCGCCACGGCGGCGATCGTGCCGGTCTGGATGACCATGAACAGCGTCCAGCCGTAGAGGAAGCCCCACAGCGGCGAGAACGCTTCGCGCAGGTAGACGTACTGGCCGCCGGCGCGGGGCATCATCGCCGCCAGCTCCCCGTAGGAGAGCGCCGCGGTGACGGTCAGGATGCCGGTCACCCCCCACGCCAGCAGCAGCCAGCCCGGGCTGGCCACCAGTCGAGCCATGTCGGCCGAGACGATGAAGATGCCCGACCCGATCATCGAGCCGACCACGACCATCGTGGCGTCATAGAGGCCGAGGCCGCGGGTGAACTCGGTGTCGAGCCCCGCCGCGTCCGTGCCTGGCGGCGGTCCCTGGTGGTCTCTGGCCATGCTCGGCTCCCTCGTTACGATGTAGGATGCGGAATATACCCCAGGGCCGCGTCGGTCCTGGGGCGCTCCGCCGCCGGACGCCCACCCGACGCGCATGACCCTCGATTTCACCCAAACCCTGGCCTTCGCCGGCCTCGTCCTGTTCCTCGGCTACGGCATCAAGCGCGCCGTGCCGCTGCTGACCCGCTACAACCTGCCGGCGCCGGTCATCGGCGGCCTGATCGTGTCCGGCCTGATCACCGCGATCCGGCGGCCGGACTGGACCCCGATCGTCTTCGACACGGCCCTCCAGCCGCCGTTGATGATCGCGTTCTTCACCACGGTCGGCTTTGCCGCCAGCGTGTCGCTGCTGCGGGTGGGCGGTCCGCAGGTGTTGCGCTTCTTCCTGCTCTCGTCAGTGATCGCGCTGCTCCAGAACGTCGTCGGGGCCGGCGTGGCGCGGGCCCTCGGCCAGCATCCGCTGATGGGCGTCCTGGCCGGGTCGGTGACGCTGACCGGTGGCCCGGCGACCGGCCTGGCTTTCGCGCCCGAGTTCGCCGCCGCCGGCCTGGCCGGGGCCGCGACGCTGGCGGTCGCCTCGGCGATGGTGGGCATCGTCGCCGGCGGCATCATCGGCGGACCGCTCGGCACGGCACTCGTCGAGCGGCGCAAGCTGCGCCAGGCGTTGGCGCCGACCGGCGCGTTCGAGCCCGAGGTGGCGGCCCACGTGGTCGAAGCGGCGGCGGGGGAGCCCACGCCGAGCGCGCCAGCCGGCGAGGACGTCGAAGCCTACGGCCTCCTGAAGACGCTGGTGGTGATCCTGTTCGCGATGTGGATTGGCGGCTGGGTCTCGACGTGGATCCAGACCAACGTCCGCTATCCCGAGTTCATCTACGCCGTCGGCGGACGCCCTCTCATCCTGCCGGCCTACATCGGCGCGATGCTGGTCGCCGCCCTCATCCGCAACATCGACGACCTGACCGGCCTGTTCGGCCTGTCGCAGAAGGTGATCGACGATCTCGGCAGCGTCGCGCTGTCGCTGTTTCTGGCGCTGGCGCTGATGTCGCTGAAGCTGTGGGAGCTGGCCGGCCTGGCCGTGCCGCTGGCGATCATCCTGGCGGTCCAGCTCGCAGTGGTAGCGCTCGTCGCCGCGTTCGTGGTGGTCCGCGTCATGGGCCGCGACTACGAGGCGGCGGTGATGTCGAGCGGGTTCGTCGGCTTCATGCTCGGGACCACCCCCAACGCCATGGCCAACATGGAAGCGATGGTCCAGCGCTTCGGCCCGGCGCCCCGCGCCTTCCTGGTGGTGCCGATGGTCGGCGCGTTCTTCATAGACTTCGCCAACGCCATCCTGATCACGCTGTTCCTGCAGTTCTATCGGTGACCGCCATGAGCGATACACCTCCCGCGATCCCGCGCGAGCGGGCCTGGGCCCTGCTCACCAGCTACACGACTGGCGACAGCCTGCTGAAGCACGCCCTCGCCGTCGAGGCCTCGGTGCGCGGCTATGCCCGCCGCTTCGGCGAGGACGAGACGTTCTGGGGCAACACCGCGCTGTTGCACGACTTCGATTACGAGCGCTTCCCGAGCCTCGAGGATCACCCCTTCCGGGGGGCCGAGATCCTGCGCACCGAGGGGTTCCCGGAGGCGATGATCCGTGCCATTCTTTCGCACGGCGACCACAC
>JBDSLU010000242.1:0-27591 GCA_039916225.1 Vicinamibacteraceae bacterium | reverse complement strand
GTGAATTCGCCGTTGGAGTCGGAAGTCAGCGTGCGGGTGAAGCCGGTCTCTGCCTGTTTGACGGTGACGGCGACACCGGGGAGGACGGCGCCGGAGGAGTCCGACACGGTGCCGAGGATGGTGCCGGTCACGGCCTGAGCCGACGCTGTCCGCGCGAGGGACAGCGGCGCCAGAACGATCAGACAGGCGGTGAGCAGTTGGCGAAGACGAACAGTCGACCGATCGGAAGCACCGATCATGCGTCCCCCTGAGCGATGTGGACGGGCCCGGGGCCCGCACCACGCACGGCGACCTGCCGCGCGGATGGGACCGCCTTGAACCGAGTACGGGAAACCGTCGCACCTTTGTTGTAAGGAGAACGTATATCATATGCGGCGACAATCCCGCAATGGTCCCGTCGGATACCGGATAATCGGCCGGACGCTTTCGGCTCGTTACCCGTCCAGCCCGAGGAACGCATGACGTTTGGCACACTGGCCTCCGCTCCGCATCGAACAAAGCAGGAGTTCGTTTACCGGACCCTGCGCGAGGCAATCCTGCGGTGTGAGCTGCAGCCCGGCGAGCGTCTGGTCATCGACGACCTCGCGCGTCGCCTGAACGTGTCGATCATTCCGGTGCGGGAGGCGCTGCAGCTGCTGCAGGCCGAGTCGCTGGTCCAGGTCATCCCGCACGTCGGCACGTCGGTGACGCCGGTGTCGCGGGATTCGATCATCGACGTCTTCACCGTGCTCGAGGGGCTTGAAGTGTCGGCGTCGCGGCTCGTCGCGGAGCGGGGACGCGATTCCGACCTCGCCCTGCTCGGCGGACAAGTCGAGGCGATGGAGGCGGCACTCGTGGCCAACGATCGCGAGGAGTGGGCGGCGCTCAACCGTCGCTTCCACCTGACGATCAGCGAGCTGCCCGGCCTCGACATGGTGAAGGATCTGACCTCGAAGGTGCTCGATCGCTGGGATCGCCTGCGGCGGTTCTACTTCAAAGGTGTCCTCGCCAACCGCGTCGAGCAGGCGCAGCAGGAGCATCAGCAGATTCTGGACGCCATGCGCACGCGCGACATGACTGCGCTCCAGACGCTGGTCCGCCAGCACAATCAGGGCGCTCTGCTGGCTTACCTCAGCTTCCTCGACGCCTCCGAGCCCGTCCGGACCCCGGAACCGATCGCCGCGCACGACGCGCTGCGCACGCCCGGCTCCATGATCTGAGGCCGTTCGTCAGTCCGGCGTCCTCGTTCGTCAAATCGAGGCGTCGACGCCAGGCGGCCACGGTAGGGTCGGGGTGCGCGTGGCACGGACGCATCGGGCGCCCGCCGCGTGCGGGAGGCTCCGATGCGCTACGACCTGCTGGGCGGTTGCGCCCTGACACTACTGATCGTCGGCGCGCTGTCCGGCGCGCCCACCGGCGAAGCACCGGCTACCATCAAGCCCGTCAAAGGCATCCTGCCGAGCGGCTTGGGCGAGGACGTCGATCGCGACATCGCCCGGGCCCGTGCCGCCACGGCGAAGTTCAGGAACCCTGAAGCCGCCGTCGCGGCCGGCTATCCGGCCACGTCGCACTGCGTCGAGAACCAGCCGACCGGCGGGATGGGCTTGCACTTCGGACATCCGGCGCTGCAAGACGCGACGCTCGATGTCGAGAAGCCGGAGATCCTCGTCTACGAGAAATTGGGCGACGGCTCGATCCGCTTGAACGGCGTCGAGTACGTCGTGCCCATCGCGCAGTGGACGTCCGACCAGCCGCCGACGCTGATGGGCCAGCCCTTCAAGCGCGCCAACGGCTTGGGCATCTGGTACCTGCACGCCTGGATCTGGAAGCCGAGCTCGTCCGGGATCTTCGCCGACTGGAATCCCGACGTGAAGTGCCGTTGAAGGGCCGCCGCGCCCGGCCGATCAGCGACGGCGGGTGAGTCGCGTCAGCCACGGCTCTCGCTCCCCCTGATCCGTCGAGCGCGTGAGGATCTGGAAGGCGTGGCCCTCGAGTGCCGCGTCGAGATCGGCATCCGACCAGTACTGAAAGAAGCGCGGAAGGCCGTACCGCGCCGTCTCGGTCGCCGCGCCGTCACCAGCCTTGACGGAGACGAAGAGGATGCCGCCGGGGCGCAGGATCCGGCGGACGTCGGCCAGCGCCCGTAGCGCATCCTCGCGCCCCAGGTGCAGCAGCGACGCGTTGGCCCACACCCCCTCCATGCTGCCGGTCGCCACCGGCAGCCGCCGCGCGTCACCTTGTAACCGGGCGCCGGGAGACTCGCCGACGCCGGCCCTCAGCATGCCCAGCGAGAAGTCGATCCCGATGGCCCGGAGTCCTCGCCCGACGAGAAGCGCGGTGTCGAATCCCGGGCCGGCCCCGAGATCGACCACGCGCGAGCCTGGTGTCAGCGCGGCGACGAAGGCATCGAGGTGCGGCCGGAGCGCCCCGCGATCGCGAGCCTTCTCGAGATAGCGCGGCGCGACGACGTCGTAGGTCCCCCGAGTGAGCCGCGTCGGGTCGTCCATGTGTGTCCGGCGGGTGTCGGCGGAGGTTAACAGACGCCCGTGCCGCGGCGTAGCTGTGCGGTTCGGTCACGCCCGCAGTGTCGCGTTCAGGGCGCCGCCCGGGTCGCCGTTGTCGTCCGCCCCATTCGGGCTCTCCCCCGGCCGGCCCCCCGCTGGCGGTATCTGATCCTGGCGCTGGCCGCGCGAAATGATTCGTCGGCAAAATCCCACCCAAAATTGGTGGTGGCGGCGGAGGGACGTGACCTCCGGCGCGAGGCCGCAGGCCGGAGCGCGGAGGCTAAGGACGACCGCTGCCAACCACCCCAACGAAGTTGGGGTGGTGGCGGCGGAGGGACTTGAACCCACACGGGGGGTGACCCCCGGGAGATTTTGAGTCTCCTGCGTCTGCCAGTTTCGCCACGCCGCCAGGCGGTGCAGCGTCTATCCTAACGCCGATGACGTCGCCGGTGTCTCCGGGCCGGGCACTTTCCTTGACGCTCCTGGTCCTGCCCGGCGAGTTGGCGGTGGTCCGGCTCCCGCCGGACGCGCACGTGCCGCAATGGGCCTTCGGCGCCGCCCCCGGCCGCCTCTGGTCGATGACCAGGACCGACGAGGAACTGTCGCTGGTGCGTGACGCCGAGGCGGTGCCCAGCGACGCGCGGGCGGAGCGCGACTGGCGGGCCCTCCGCATCGCCGGGACCATCGACTTCGCGCTCACCGGCATTCTTGCGTCGGTGCTGGCGCCGCTGGGTGACGCGGCCATCGGCATCTTCGCGATCTCGACCTACGACACCGACTACATCCTCGTGCGCGAGCACGCGCTGGCCGCCGCGATCGACGTGCTGCGTGCGGCGGGTCACGACGTCAAGGAGCCATGAACGCGCCGCACCCCCTCAGCTTCCACGGCAAGCGACTGGCGTTCCGATATGCCTGGCAGGGCATCTCGTACATGCTGCGCACGGAGCCCAATGCCTGGTTTCAGATCGGGGTGTGGGTGGTCGTGACGGCCGCCGGCCTCGCGCTGGGCCTCACGGCGGGCGAGTGGTGCGCCGCGGTCCTCGCCATGGCCCTCGTCTGGATCACCGAAGCCCTGAACACGGCCATCGAGGACGTCGTCGATCTCGCCTCGCCCGAGCGTCACCCGCTCGCCGGTCGCGCCAAGGACATCGCGGCCGGCTCGGTCGTGATGTCCGTCGCGGTCTCGGCGATCATCGGACTCATCATTTTTGGACCGCGCCTCTGGGCGCTCCTGCCGTAGGAGCCCGCGCCGCGACGCGGGAGTAGACTGGCGGATGCCCGGCGGGCCGTCTCCGCCGGTGGACCACACAGGAGGACGCGACGATGGGACCCAAGGACTATCCGCTCGGCGGAGCACCCGGCGCGGCGCGGCAACCGGCGCCCGAATCGAAGACCGAAGGCGACGTGTTCGAGTTGCCCGGCCTGGCTGGCGGCGATCCCGCCCAGGCCGCCGGTGTGATGGGCACGATGATGGAGCTGCTGCAGCAGAAGGGCGGTCTCGGCGGGCTGCTCGACACCTTCCGCGCCAACGGCCTCGGCGTCCAGGCCGATTCGTGGGCCAGCCCCGGGCCCAATGAACCGGTCTCCGGCGACCAGGTCGAGCAGGCTCTGGGCAGCCCGATCGTCGACGTGATCGCGCAGAAGCTCGGGCTCTCGACCGATCAGGCCAAGGCGACGCTGTCGCAGCTCGTGCCGGCGATCACCAGCCGGATGGCGGCGCAGGAACGCCTGACCGGCGAGCCCGATGACGAGCTGTCGAAAGCGCTCGGGATGCTGAAGAACATCACCGGCTGATCGGCGTCAGCGTCGGCGGGCGCAACGAGCCGCTGTCGAGATGCAAGCGGAGCGGCGCCAGCGTGCGCTCGATCTCGTCGGGGCGGTAGCGCTCCGGCGTCGTGCCCCAGACCGGACCCGGCCACGCATCGTCGCTCGCGAAGCGGCCGACGACGTGCACGTGGAGTTGTGCGACCACGTTCCCCAGGGCACCGACGTTCATCTTGGTCGGCTGGAACGCCTCGCGCACGGCGGTCGAGACGAACGCAATTTCTTCGATCAACTGCCCGCGCCCGGCGGCATCGAGGTCGGTGATCTCGCTCAGCGCTGGCTTGGCGGGGATCATGACGACCCACGGGAAGCGGCGGTCGTTCATCAGCCGCACCAGACAGAGGGGCAGCCTGGTGATCTCGATGGTGTCGGCGTGGAGCTTGGTGTCGAGGACGAAGTCGGTCATGGCGGGCCGATGATCCACAGATACAGCAGCCGTGAGGTGCCGCGCTGGTCGGTGATCGTCTCGGTGCGGGTGGGCACCCAGTCACCCATCCCGAACTGGTGCGAGACGATACGGGAGCCTGGCTTCAGCTGTTTCTGCAGCGTCGGCCGCAGCTTGAGGTTGGCGCCGCTGAGCAGATAGAGCGTCACGACACTGGCCGGCGACAGATCGACGGTGAGCGCGTCCTGCTGGCGGAACTCGACCAGTCCCTCGACGCCTTCCTTGCGGGCGTTGGCGCGCGACTGGGTGATCAGGGCGGGATCGATGTCGACACCGACGCCGTGCGCACCGAATCGCTTGGCTGCCGTAATGACCAGCCGACCGTCTCCGGAGCCGAGGTCGTAGACCACGTCGGCCTTGGTGACCGTCGCCATTTGCAGCATGCGATCCACCACTTCCTGGGGCGTCGCCATGTACGGCGCCAGATTGGGTGGGGCCTGGACGGACGGCCCGGCCGCGAGCCCCACCGATCCGGCGAGAAGGGCCGAGAATGCGGCGGCGAGGGCGAGGGGCGATTGGGGCATCTGGTCTCCAACTCGACGACCGGCAGGACGGCGAGAGTCTATGCCCAGTGTAGGACGGTGGGCGAGGCAGGGGTGGCTCTGCCGTTCGGGTATTCGCCCGTGGCCTTGACAACACCGGACCTTCATGTTTTCCGCCAGGAAGACAGCGACGACACGCGCACCACGCCAGACCTTAGTCGTTGCAGGCCAGCGGTTTAAAGGGAACGGTGTAAATCGCCCCGATTTTTCGGCCGATTTCGCCAAGTTCGGGCTATACTTGCGAGGTTGCACCACCCAGGAAAAGGGCGTACCAGCGACGCCAGTTTCCCAATTAGACCACCTAGATACTGGGGGCCACGTGACATTCGAGATCGGCGACAAGGTCATCTACCCGAACCATGGACTCGGCGTCGTTCAGAAGATCGAAAGCCGGACCATCATGGGTATGACCTGCGGGTTCTACCAGCTCCGCATGGTGTCGAACGAGACGACGGTGCTCGTCCCGGTCGAGAACGCAGACAGCGTTGGCCTACGTAAGGCCGTAGGCAATTCAGAAGTCGATCGTCTCTACGGTCTCCTCGGTGACGGCAAGATCGATACCGGTCAGAACTGGAAAGGCCGGTTCAAGGACAACTCCGATCGGATGCGAACGGGTTCGCTGTTCGACGTGGTCGAGGTGCTCAAGAGCCTGAGCTATCTTAGCCGCTCGAAGAACCTGTCGTTCCGGGAAAAGCGCATGCTCGACCGCGCCAAGTTCCTGGTCACCTCCGAAATCGCGGAAGTGACGCGGGAAGAGTTGCCGCACGTCGAGGTCAAGGTCGAGGAAGCCCTCGAGCACTCATCGTCGGCGAAGAATAAGACGATCGCGCGTCAGGCCGCCGCCAAGGCTGCCAAAGTCGTCGTGCCGGCTCCTGCCGTCGCGGTGACTGCCGTGCGCCGCGCCGCTCGCGCGTCGTAACGTCTCCCGCTCGCATCTTTTGAAGTGAGGGGCCCGTCCGGATTCATCTCCGGACGGGCCTTTCGCGCATCATGACCGTCCTCGCCACGCTCCGGACCGCTGTCGCCCTGGTCCTGGTGGCGACATCCACGCTCGTGCTCGGGCCGCCGACCATCCTCATCGGCTGGTTGTTCAACTGGCCCAACCTGCCGTTCCAGACCGGCATCCAGACGGTCCGCCTCGCGCTGGCCGTCGTCGGTCTCCGCTACGTGGTCGAGGGCGAGGAGCATCTGCTCGACCGCCCGGCGATCTACTGCGTCAACCACACCAGTAACGTCGAGCCGCCACTGCTGTTCGCGGCACTGCGGCGCCTGACGCCACGCCTCCACATCCTCTACAAGGCGGAGCTCCGCAAGCTGCCGATCCTGAACCTCGGGTTCGATCTGGTTGGCTTCATCCCGGTGGACCGGGGCAACCGCGAGCAGACGACGCGCGCGGTCGGCCTCGCCGTCGCGCGGCTGAACGCCGGCGGCTCTTTCTTCGTCTTTCCTGAAGGCACCCGATCGCAGACGGGCGAGCTGCTGCCGTTCCGCAAGGGCGCCTTCGTGATGGCGATCCGCGCCGGCGTGCCAATCGTGCCGGTCGCCATCTCGGGAGCGCGCGACGCGATGAAGAAGGGCAGCTCGATCATCCGCCCGGCGACGGTGCGGTTGCGGCTGGGCGCCCCGATCGAGACGCGCGGCCTCGACGAAGGGCAGCGCGACCAGCTGGTACACTCGGTGCGAGCCGAAGTGCAGCGGCTGCTCCTCGCCTGAGCAGCCCCGCGGGCGACGCCGCCGCGCGCCAGCGCGGCGAATAGCAGGGGCCCGCTTGAAGGGCTGCCGTGGATGGCCCTGAGGGGCCGGCCACCGGAAGGAGACGTGCGGTGATGGAACTGCTGGTAACGCTCGGACGGACCCTGGGCTTCTCGTTCGCGGCTGGCGTGAACCTCTACGCCACGGTCGCGATCATCGGGCTGGCCTCGCGCTTCCACTGGGTCGCCCTGCCGCCACAGTTCGCCGTCTTCGACAGCAACTGGGTGATCGGCGGGGCCATCGCCTGCTACGCCATCGAATTCATCGCCGACAAGGTGCCGTGGGTCGATACGGCCTGGGACGCGGTCCACACCGTGATCCGTCCGCTCGGCGGCGCGTTCATCGCGGTGACGACGCTCGGCGAGTCGTCGCCGGCGGCCCAGGCCGCGGCGGCGCTGCTCGGTGGCGGCGTGGCGGCGGTCTCGCATGTCACCAAGGCGTCGACGCGGGTCGCCGCCAACACCTCGCCCGAACCGTTCTCGAACTGGGCCCTGAGCCTGTTCGAGGATGTCTTCGTCGTCGGGTTGGGCGCGATCGCGCTGGCCTTCCCGGTGCTGGCGTTCGGCGTCGCGGTCGGGCTGCTGGCGCTGATTGCCCTCTTCTCGATGGCGATCGTGCGCGTCTTCCGCCATCGCCGCGACCGCCGGACCGGCGGCGGAACTGGCGGCGCTCAGCTGCCGACGGTGAACGCGAGCGTGTAGGGGCGCAGCGGCTGGCCGTCGGTCCCGAGGATCGTCTCCTTGAGGACGACCTGGACGTTGGCGAACGGCGACAGCGGCGTGGCGAAGGTAATCTCCGCCACGCGCCGTCCGGCGTCGTAACGCACCGTGAACGCCGGCGGCGGCGCCGACACGCCGGCGTAGGCGATGGCGATCCCGCCCTTGAGCGAGTCGTCCCGCAGGTCGCGGGAGAACTGGATCCGGACCTTGGCGCCGGGCTCGACGTCGGTCTCGCTCTGGGTCGGCGCGCTGAACACGACTTCGGGCGGCGGCAGCGTCACCGGCACCTTGACCACCGCTTCGGGCGCGCTCTCGGCCGGCGGGCGGCTGACCCGGATCGCGGTCGCTTCCAGCACCGCCATCCCGCGCTCCTCCTTGACCACGCCGGCCACCTCGAGCCAGCGGCCCGTGTCGATGCGGTTCTCGACGTTCAGGTCGAAGCCGTCACCCTTCGGCCGGCGGCCCGTCACCCAGATCGACGCATCGGCCGACTGCAGCACGAAGTCAAAACGGCCCTTGCCGGCGGCCTCGGGCATGTCCCCGTAGAGGTTCTTGCCGCGGAACCGGCCGACCACCGTCACTTCCGCATCGATGTAGCGCCCTGGATCGAGCGCCACGTGACGGACCGACGGCGCGTTCATCGGTTCGGCCGCGACGGCGGTATCGACGATGACCACGAGCAGCTCGCCCGGGGCCGGCCACTCGCGCTTCAGGACCCGCTGACTGAGGCCGCCGAGATCGGCGGTGACCCGGGCGTCGGTGCGATCGAGCCGGCCGACGTCGAGGTAGAGCCCGGTGATCTCGGCTTCCTTGCCCGGATCAGGCAGCTTGCCCGTGCCGCCGGGGACGAGCCAGACCCGGGCGGCCTCGTGTTCCAGCTGGAACTGGCCGTCCTTCTCGGAGGCCAGGCCGCGGACCCGAACCGGCTGGGTGTGGAAATAGAACGGGAAGCGGGTGAGTGCCGCGAGCGTCGCCGCCTTGCGCGTCGTGCCCGGACCGGCGCGGCCGATCTGCGCCGCCTCCGGCCTGGCGATGCCAGCCACCATGGCACCGGCGACCAGGGCTAGGGCGACGGCGACTGACGTCAGCAGGGAACGCGAGCGCATGGGACCGGACGGGTCGACGGCATCCACTATGCGAGCTTACGCCGCCCGACCCGCCAGAGGACGACACCGAGCAGCAGGAACACGATGACGCCGGTGATCTGGCCGCTGGTGCCTTCGTGCAGGAACGGCAACAGGCCAAGGGAGTCTTCGGCGTCCTGGATGAGGCCTCGGCCGTAGAGGATCGCGTAGAGGATGCCAGCCAGCGAGCCGCCGGCGATCAGGCCGGAGCTGAAGAGCGTGCCCGAGCTGATTTCGGACTCGGCGCCCTTGCCCGTCGCCCGCTCGACGAGCGCCCGCACGACTCCGCCGGCGAAGATGGGAGCCGTCGTCGAGATCGGAAGGTAGGAGCCGACCGCGAACGAGAGGCTGTGGATGCCACAGAGCTCGAGGGTGATGGTGATGAATACGCCAGCGAGCACCAGCCCCCACGGCAGATCCTGCGCCAGCATCCCTTTGATCAGTGTCGCCATCAGTGTCGCCTGCGGCGCTGGCAACGCCTGCGAGCCAATCTGCATCGTCTGGTGCAGGTAGAGCGTGGTCACGCCGATGACCAGCGACGAGGTCATCGCCCCGATCATCAGGCCGGTCTGCTGGTGGCGCGGCGTGGCGCCGACCAGGAAGCCCGTCTTGAGGTCCTGCGACGTCGCGCCGGCGTTGGCCGCGGCGATGCAGACCATCGCGCCCACGGTCAGGGCGATCGGCGCGTAGACGTCGCCGGTCCAGCCCAGCGCGACGAAGATCGTGCAGGTCAGGATCAGGGTCGCAATGGTCATCCCCGAGATCGGGTTCGACGAGTTGCCGATCAGCCCGGTGATGCGCGACGACACGGTGACGAAGAAGAAACCGAACACGATGATGAGCAGCGTCGCCAGGACATTGCCGTAGGTCGGCAGCTTCGGCATGGCGAGGAGGAAGAGCGCCAGCAGCAGCGTGCCGCCGATGACGAACAGCATCGGCGTGTCCTGCTCGGTTCGGACCTGCGTCGCCGCCGCGCCGCTGCCGCCGCGCAGATCCTTCACGCTGTCACGGAAGGACGAGATGATCGTCGGCAGGGTCCGGGCGAGGGTGATGATGCCGGAGGCGAGCACCGCGCCGGCGCCCGTGTAGCGGATGTAGGCCCGCCAGATTTCGCCGGCGGTCATGGCGCTGAGCATCTTGCCGCTGGGCGGGACGGGCGGGAACGGCGTCGTCATGTTCTCGCCCATCATCGTGAACAGCGGCAGCAGCACCAGCCACGACAGCACGCCACCAGCGAACATGACGCCGGCGATGCGCGGCCCGATGACGTAGCCGACGCCCATGTATTCAGGCGAGATGTCGACGTTGAGGGTGGCGTTGGGGAAGGCCGAGCCGCGCGCCATCGTGTAGCCGATGGCCGTCCGCGTCAGCTGGACGATCCAGGACAGGCCCTTCCAGGCCGCCCCGACGCCCAGGCCCATGAACACGGCCTTGGCCATGTTGCCGCCCTGCTCGCCGGCGACCAGGACGTCGGCGCAGGCGGTGCCTTCCGGGTAGGGGAGCGCGCCGTGCTCCTTGACGATCAGCGCCCGTCGCAGCGGTACCATCATCAGCACGCCGAGCACGCCGCCGGCGAAGGCGCACATCGTGATCTGCAGGTAGGCGAAGTAGGCGGGGCCGAAGGGGAGGAGGAAGAGGAGGGCGGGGAGGGTGAAGACGACGCCGGACGCAATCGATTCGCCCGCGGACCCGATGGTCTGGACGATGTTGTTCTCGAGGATCGTCGAGCCGCCCAGGCGTTTCAGGACCGAGATGGCCAGCACCGCGATGGGAATCGAGGCACTGACGGTCAGGCCGGCGCGCAGGCCCAGGTAAACCGTGGAGGCCCCGAACAGCAGGCCGAAGAGCACCCCGATGACGACCGCCTTGAGCGTGAACTCGGCCGGGGCCTGGTTGGCCGGCACGTAGGGCTGGAAGGCGGGCGTGGCCGGGGCCCCTGACGAAGCCGGTGCCGACGGATTGTGGGCCATGGGCCCGATAGTAGAGAAAGGGCGCCGAAAAGCAAAGCCAGAACAGCCACCAGCGGACATGCGCACGCCGGGCACACGATAAGATGTGGGACGTGAAACGGTCGTCCCGCGAGCGTCCCGACGGCGAGTCGGTGTCCGAGCTCACGACCGCTCGCCTGTCGGTTTACCTGCGGTCGCTCGAATCCCTCGAGGCGGCCGGCATCAATACCGTGTCGTCGCGCGGCCTGGCCGAGCAGTTTCGCCTCAACGCCGCCCAGATTCGCAAGGACCTGGCCCACTTCGGCGAGTTCGGCGTCCGCGGCGTCGGCTACTACGTCAAGGATCTGCGCCGGCACCTGCGCGAGATCCTCGGCCTCGACCGTCAGCTCAAGGTCGTGATCATCGGGGCCGGCAACCTGGGGCTGGCCCTGGCCGACTACCCGGGCTTCCGCCACGACGGCTTCGACGTCGTCGCGCTCCTCGACACGGCCCGCGACAAAGTAGGGCAGTATTCCCGCAGCGGTGTCCCGATTCGTCATGCCCGCGAGCTCGAGCGGCTGTCCGAGCGGGAGCGGCTGGACATCGCCGTGCTGGCGGTGCCGGCCGAATCGGCGCAGGAAGTCGTCGACGCGGTGGTCGGCGCGGGCGTGAAGGCGATTCTCAACTTCACCCCGGGCTCGTTGCGCGTCCCGAAAGGCGTCAAGCTGAAGAACGTGGATCTGACCGTGTCGCTCGAGAGCCTGTCGTTCTTCCTGGCGCGAGGCGTCGATGTCCCCGAAGTCTCCTGAGCGGAAGGGCCCGTCCTCGCGCCTGACGCACATCGGCGCGGACGGCCAGGCGCGGATGGTCGACGTCGGCGCCAAGCCGGTGACGGCGCGGGAGGCGGTCGCGCGCGGCCGCGTCCGGATGTCGGCCGAGGCCCGGAAGCTCGTTCGGGCAGGGGCGCTGAAAAAGGGCGACGCCGTCCAGACCGCGCGCCTGGCCGGGATCATGGCCGCCAAGAGCACGTCGGTGCTGATCCCGTTGTGCCACCCGCTGCCGCTGTCGGGCGTCGACGTGACGATCGTGCCGGCTCGCGACGGCTACGCCATCGAGAGCCGGGTCCGCACTGTCGCCCAGACCGGCGTCGAGATGGAAGCGCTCACCGCGGTCAGCGTGGCCGCCCTCACTCTCTACGACATGGTCAAGGCGGTCGACAAGGCGATGACGATTACCGACGTCGAGCTGGTCTCGAAACGCGGCGGGCAGTCGGGTGACTACCAGCGTCGCGGCCGCCCGGCTCCGGCTGCCAGCAAACGGAGGGGCGCCTAGTGGCGACGCTGGCGGATCTGCCGGCGCGGGTGGCTGCCCGCGGTCCGCGACCGGCGATGATCCGCCGGTGCGGCGCCGACGGCTTCCGCGACTGGTCGACGACCGAGTTCCTCGAGACGATCCAGCAGGTGGCTGCCGCCTTGCTGGCGACGGGTCTCGCGGTGGGCGACCGCCTCGCGATCGTGTCCGAGAGCCGTCCGGAGTGGGTCGTCACCGACCTGGCCGCGCAGTCGATCGGCGTCGTCGTGGTGCCGGTCTACCCGACGCTGCCGGCGGCGCAGGTCCGCTACATCCTGGCCGACGCTGGCGCGCGGCTGGTTGTCGTGTCGGACCGCGTCCAGGCGGCCAAGGTGCAGGAGATTCGGCACCTCCTGCCGGCGCTCGAACTCGTGGTCGTCATCGATCCCGGCGGGCCGGCCGCCGGCGACGCCCACACCGGCGATCTCGGGCTCGGCGCGTCGGTGGTCGCGTTCTCCGCGCTGGTCACGCGCGGGCGGGATCGCCTGGCCACCGATCCCTCGACTGGCCCGGCGATCGAGGCGCGGCGGGCCGCGGTCGATGACGAGTCGCTGGCGACGATCATCTACACCTCGGGCACGACCGGCGAGCCCAAGGGCGTCATGCTGACGCACCGCAACATCGTGTCGAACGCCGAGGCCGTTGGCCCTGTGTTCTCACTGGTGCCGGACGACGTGGCGCTCTCGTTCCTGCCACTCAGCCACTCGTTCGAGCGGACGGTGATCTACGCCTACCTCATGTCGGGGCTGACGATCGTCTTCGCTGAGAACCTCGACACGATCGCTCGCGACCTGCGCAACACCGCGCCGACGCTGATGACCGTCGTGCCGCGCGTCTGCGAGAAGCTCCACGCGCGCGTCCTCGCGACCGTCGCCGACGGCCCGGCGGTGAATCGCTGGCTGTTCCAGACCGCCCTCGGGTGGGCGCTCGATCGCGTCCGCCGCACCGATGCCGGATCGGAGTCCATGATCCCGGTCGGCTGGCGCGAACGCCTCGGCGATCGGCTGGTCTTCGCCAAGGTGCGCGCGCGTCTGGGTGGGCGTCTGCGCCTGATCGTCACCGGCAGTGCGCCACTGTCGCGCCAGACCGGCGAGTTCTTCCTCGCCGCCGGCCTGCCGATCTACGAGGGCTACGGCCTGACCGAAACCTCGCCGGCGCTGGCCGCCAACCATCCGGGACACTCGCGTCTCGGGACGGTCGGGCCGGTGATTCCCGGTGTCGAGCTGCGCATCGCCGAGGACGGCGAGATCCTGGCCCGCGGCCCGAACGTCATGCGCGGCTACTGGAACCGCCCGGATGACACTGCCGCGGTCCTGCGCGACGGCTGGTTCCACACCGGCGACATCGGCGAGCTGACGGCCGAGGGGTTCCTGCGCCTCACCGATCGGAAGAAGGATCTGCTGGTGACGTCGGGTGGCAAGAAGGTGGCGCCGCAACCGATCGAGGCGCGCCTCAAACAGAACCCTCTGGTCGCCGAAGCCGTCGTGGTGGGCGATCGGCGCCGGTTCCCGGCGGCGCTGATCGTGCCGGCGTTCGACGTGCTCGCCGAGCGATTGAAAACGCTCGGTCTGCCCGGCGGCGAGCGGGCGGCCCTCGTCGGCCGCGCCGACGTGCTCGGGCTCTATCGTGAGATCGTCGACGCGCTCAACCGCGATCTGGCGCAGTTCGAGCAGCTCAAACAGATCGCCTTGCTGCCGGCGGAGTTCACCATCGCCGGCGGCGAGCTCACTCCGACGCTGAAGGTACGGCGGCGCGTCGTCGAGACGCGCTGGCAGGACACAATCGAGCGGCTCTACGCCTGACGGGACGGACCCGTGCGGCGGAGCCACGAAGGAGCACTGATGGCTGGCAGAGCAAAGAGCGGCGGTTTTCTCATCCACACGATCGTCGTCGCGGTTGCCGTGTGGGTGGCGACGCGGCTCGTGTCCGGCGTCTACGCGGAAGGCATCGTGCCGCTGGCGATCATGGCGATCGTCCTCGGCCTGGTCAACGCCGTCATCCGGCCGATCATGCTGGTCCTGACGCTGCCCCTGACCGTCATCACGCTGGGGCTTTTCTACTTCGTGATCAACGGGCTGGCCTTCAACCTGGCCGCGGCCCTGGTGCCCGGCTTCCACGTCGCCGACCTGTGGGCCGGCATCCTCGCCGCGATCGTGGTCAGCATCGTGTCGTGGCTGATCGGGCTGATCACGGGCAAGTGACCGGCGGCCCGGTCGCCGACTACTGGAAGATGCGGGCGGTCGAGAGCGGCCACCACCGCAGCTGGACCTTGCCGATGATGTACTTGCGGGGGACTTCGCCCCACTCGCGGCTGTCCGAGCTGTTGTTGCGGTGGTCGCCCATCACGAAGTAGTAGCCCGGCCTCACCGTCATCGAGCTGAAGTCTTCGTGGCTGCGGTAGGTGGGCGGCACGAACACGTCCTCGCGCGCCTCGTTGTTCACGTAGACCTTGCCGTCGACGATGCGGACGGTGTCGTTCTCTTTGGCGATGACGCGCTTGACGAACGACTTGTCCGGGTTGACGGGGTAGTAGAGCATCACGATGTCGTCGCGCTGCGGCACGCTCAAGCGGTAGATCAGCTTGTTGACGATCAGGCGGTCGTCATTCTCGAGCGTGGGCGACATGCTGTGCCCCTCGACCCGCGCCACCTGGCAGATGAAGGTGACGATGAGGGTGGCATAGACGGCGGCCGAGGCCAGCGTCTTGAACCACGTCAGCACCTCTTCGCCGAGCCGCTCCCAGGCTGAGGGCCCGGCCGGCTCGACGACGCGGGCGACCGGCACGGCCACCAGTGTCTCGGCGGGCACGCCTTCGGCCGGCACCAGCACCAGCGGTGCGGAGTCGGGCGGCGTCGTCGCGGCCAGTTCGAGCGGTGAGTCGGCCAGCTCGGCCGGCCCGATGCCGCTCAGAGCCTGAGGTACTCCCTGAGCCGTTTCGTTTGCGAACGGCTGACGGGGATCTCGGTCGACTTCGCGTCGCTCATCTTCAGGATGTAGTTCCGGCTGAACCAGGGGACGATCTCCTTGATCTTGTTGATGTTCACCAAGTATGCCCGATGAACCCGCCAGAACGTCTCGGGATCGAGCTGCGCCTGCAACTCGTCGAGCGTCCGGTAATTGGACGTACCGGTGAAGCCTGTGGCCGCCACCGTCACCACTTCGTCGGCCAGCGTCGCGAAAATCACGTCGCCGGCGTCGACGAGGAAGAACCGTTCGCCCACCTTGACCGCCAGCCGCTCGCGCCGGCTGGGCTGGCCCTGGGCAATGCGTTTGACGAGCCGTTCGAGCTCGGCGTTCGCGATTGGCCGTTCGCCGGCCCCGCCCTCGTCACCGGCCCGGGGCCCGACCCGCGCCCCGATCCGCCGCCGCGCCCGCTGCACCGCCTGGTCGAGCCGCTCGGGGTCGACCGGCTTGAGCAGGTAGTCCACCGCATCGACCTGGAACGCGTCGAGCGCGTACTGGTCGAAGGCCGTCACGAACACGATCTCCGTCCCACCCGGGGCGTCGTCGGGGTCATTGGCGTCGCCGCGGTCCTGCCGCTCGAGCACCTGGCGGGCGACTTCGAACCCGTTCAACCCGGGCATCTGGACGTCCAGGAAGACCAGGTCCGGCCCGTGCTCGGCGATCAGCGCCAGCGCGTCGCGGCCGTTGGCCGCCTGGGCCACCACGGTCACGCCGCCAGCCTGTTCGAGCAGGTAGCAGAGCTCGTCTCGCGCCAGCTGTTCGTCGTCGACGACGACGGCCTTGATGTCCATGTTACGCCGAGATCCGCTCGGGGGCGGCCATGTCGGGCACCTCCAGGCGGACCGATGTGCCAGTCCCCGCCACGCTGTGCAGCCGCAGCTGGCAGGACGCGCCGTAGATCACGCGCAGGCGTTCGTTGACGTTGCGGAGCCCGATGCCGTGGCCCATGACCGCGCCCAGCCGCTCGGCGGAGATGCCGACGCCGTTGTCGATGACCTCGATAACCACCATGCTGCCTTGTCGCGTGGTCTTCAGGAGGATGCGTCCCGGATCGACCTTGTCGGCGAAGCCGTGCTTGATCGAGTTCTCGACCAGCGGCTGCAGGAGCATGCTGGGCACGACGCGATCGAGCGTCTCCGCGCCGATCTCCTTCTCGACCACCAGCTGCCGCCCGAAGCGCACCTGCTCGATGTCGAGGTACTCGTCGACGGCCTCCAGCTCCTCGCGCAGCGTTACGAAATGATCCTGGCTGCGCAGGAGGCGCCGCAGCAGCGCCGAGAGCTTGACGATCAGCATCCGCGCCGTTTCCGGTTTGGAGCGGATCAGCGACGAAATCGACTGCAGCGTGTTGAAGAGGAAGTGCGGGTTGATCTGGCTGGCGAGGGCCTCGATCCGCGCCGTCATCAGGAGCTTCTCCTGCTCCTGCAGCTTGTGCTCGATGCGGGCGCTGTTCCAGATCTTGATCGGGATGGCGACGCACAGCGTCGTCTCGAGCACGGCGAGCGCGGTCATCAGCGGATCGTTGGCGAGGAACACGAAGATCCGCCCCGGCCAGCGGTGCCCGATCGCCTGGCGCAGCAGCTCGAGCAGGATGGGCGGCGTGATCAGGATGATTTGCCAATCGAACTGGAAGCGCCGCAGCAGCCGCCACGCGTAGCGATGGAGATCGGTGAAGACGAACGGCGAGAAATGCCAGATGGCGTCCTTCGGGCAGATCTCGCGCAGGCCGCCGCCGGCGAAGCCGCACCCGACCGCGAACGGGACGGCGCCGTACTCGCCGGCCAGGGCACCCGGCAGGCCGACGACCAGGCCAACGAGGGCCCCGGTGTAGGGCCCGGCCAGCAGGCCGGCGAGGAAGGGGCCGGCCAGGATCAGGTCGGCGGCGTTGTAGCCGAGGAGGATGCGGGAGACGGCGCCACCGACGAGCGGGATGCCGAGGGCCCCGGCGAACGCCATGCGCTCCCGCCATTCGCGCTTCTCGGTCAGCAGCAGCCGCCGGAACCCCCGGAACCGCGCGAACATCGTGGCCAGGGAGGCCACGACGGCGAGCTGCGCCAGCATCGTGAAGATGAGGAATTGCTCGTTCGAGAGGAACTTGATGTCGAGGGGTGGCATGACGGCCCAGGGGCTGCATCGCCCCGGGCACGATGATAGACTGAGCCCCGTATGATCAAGCCGTTTCTCATCGGGTTCGCGACGACGCTGCGGCACATGTTCAAGAAGCCGGTCAGCGTCAACTACCCCGACCAGAAGGTGCCGATGTTCCCCAAATGGCGGGGCAAACAGGTGCTGATGCGCGATGAGAACGGCCTCGAGAAGTGTGTCGCCTGCGGCCTGTGCGCCGTCGCCTGTCCGGCCGACGCCATCTACCTCGAGGCGGAAGAGAACGACGGCAGCGTGGCCGCCGGTCCGCGCTACGCCAAGGTCTACCAGATCCACAAGACGCGCTGCATCTTCTGCGGCTACTGCGAAGAAGCGTGCCCGGTGTCGGCGATCTTCATGGGCAAGGACTACGAGCTGGCCGTCTACAGCAACAAGGACTTCATCTGGGACAAGCAGGATCTGCTCGTCCCGACGCCGGGCGGACTCGTGTCCGCGGCCGGCCTTCCGCCGGCGTCCGTCAAGGCGTCCGCGAACGCGTGACCGGTTTCGCGTGATTGGGTTCCTCGACGCGCTCGACGCGCGCGTCCTCATCTGCGACGGCGCGATGGGCACGATGCTCTACGGCAAGGGCGTCTTCCTCAATCGCTCGTTCGACGAGCTGAACGTCACCCAGCCGGATCTCGTCGCCGAAATCCATCAGGCCTACGTGCGGGCCGGCGCCGATCTGCTCGAGACCAACACCTTCGGCGCCAACCGCCTGAAACTGGCGCCCTTCGGTCTCGGCGACAAGTTGGCCGAGATCAACGCCGCCGGTGTCCGCATCGCGCGGCAGGCGGCGCGTGGCCAGGCCTACGTCGCCGGCGCGATCGGTCCGATCGGCGTCCGCGTCGAGCCGTGGGGCAAGACGGGGGTCGATGAAGCCGAAGCGGTCTTTCGTGAACAGGCCGAGGCGCTGGCCGCGGCCGGCGTCGATCTGTTCATGCTCGAGACGTTCGGCGACGTCGCCGAGCTCGGCGCCGCCGTGCGTGGTGTCCGCGCCGTCTCGGACCAGCCGATTGTGGCGCAGCTCACGACCGGGGACGACGGCGTCACCGCCGACGGCACGCCGCCGGAGCAGTTCACCGCGGAGCTCGAGGCGCTCGGCGCCGACGTCATCGGCCTGAATTGCAGCGTCGGCCCGGCCGCGATGCTCGAGACCATCGAGCGCATCGCCGAGCGGACCACGGCGCGCCTGTCCGTCCAGCCGAACGCCGGCCGGCCGCGCGACGTCGAGGGCCGCAACATCTATCTGTCGTCGCCGGAATACATGGCGTCGTACGCGCGGCGCTTCGTCGCCGCCGGCGTCCGCCTGGTCGGCGGCTGCTGCGGCACGACGCCGGAGCACACGCGCCAGATGCGCATCGCCGCCGCGGCGCCTGCGGCGGGTGCGCGTTCCGGTGCCGCCCGCGCGACCGTGACAGCCGTCACGCCGGTGCCGGTCGTCGAACCGGTGGCTCGCGCCGAGAAGTCGCGCCTGGCCAGCGCACTGGCGCGCGGACAGTTCGTCCTTGCCGTGGAACTCGATCCACCGCGCGGGCACGCGACGCAGGAGTTCGTCGAGCTCGGGCGCCAGCTGCGCATCCGCGGTGTCGACGCGCTGCTGGTGACGGATCGCCCGGCCAGCCGGGCGCGGATGGCGCCGCTCGCCGCCGCGCTGCTGCTCGAGCGGCAGGCCGGCATCGAAACGGTGCTGCAGTTCCGCTGCCGCGAGCGCCGACTCGCCGCGATGCAAGCAGAACTGCTCGGCGCGCATGCGCTCGGCCTGCGCAACATCCTGGTCGTCACCGGGGAACCGGTGCGACGGGCCGATTACACCGACGCGACGGCGCTGGTCGAGGCGGATTCGATCGGCGTCACCAACGCCGTCGGCCGCCTCAACCACGGCACCGACTTGGGCGGGCAGCCAATCGGTGAGCCGACCGCATTCCACACCGGGGTCCGCGTCAGCCCCTCGTCGCTCGATCTCGACGAGGAGATCCGGCGCTACCGATACAAGGCCGAGGCGGGGGCGGAGTTCGCGATGACCGAGCCGGTCTTCGACGTGGCGGATGTGACCCACTTCAGGGACCGGGCGCGCGACATCGATCTGCCGCTGCTCGTGACGATTCGCACGCTGGGCAGTCTGCGCGAAGCCGAGCGGCTGGCCAACGAGGTGCCGGGGCAGCGCGTGCCGCAGGCGCTCGTCGACCGGATGCGTCAGGCGGCCAGCGCTTCGACCGAGGCCGCCGAAGGCGTGGCCATCGCTCAGGAATTGGCCGAGGCGGTGCGGCCGTTCGCCCAGGGCATCGTGGTGTCGGGGGCTCGGCCCGACCTGGTCTTCCCAGTGATCGCCCGTACACTCAGCACTGCGCAATTCCGCTAACATCCGAGCGACAGACACCGGCCGGGACGCGGCCAACCTGGTCCGCGGGAAGACGGTGCTTGTTGCGCGAACCATGGCAAGATATAGTCGCCCCGCCATTTACGGTCACGTGGGCACAGTCCGAGAGGGAGAGTCACGATGGCGTTGTTCGACGATCGATCGACACGCGAGGCCGACGAGCTGAGCGGCTCGGATGTGGCCACGCGAGCGCTCTCGGTAGCCGTCGTCGAGAACGACTTCGTCGAAGCGGTCTACGCCAAGATCTCCTCGGTCTACGATTTCACCTTCGGGCCGACGCTCCATCCGGGACGCCTCCAGGCGATCCAGCGGATGGCCATCAAGCCGGGGGACCGGGTGCTCGAAGTTGGCGTGGGCACCGGCATCAACCTCTCGCTCTACCCGAAAGAAGCGACCGTCACCGGCATCGACTTCTCGGCCGAGATGCTCGAGAAGGCGCGCGAGCGGATGGCGCGAAAGGGCGTGCGTAACGCCCGGTTGCTCCAGATGGACGCGATGGACCTCAAGTTCGACGACGGGTCCTTCGACATCGTCTACGCGCCCTATGTCATCAGCGTCGTGCCCGACCCGGTGAAGGTCGCGCGCGAGATGTACCGCGTCTGCCGTCCCGGCGGGCGAGTCATCATCCTCAACCACTTCCTCAGCGCCAACCCGCTCGTCTCGCGGGTCGAGCGGTGGATGTCGCCGGCGACCGTCCACATCG
Organism: Vicinamibacteraceae bacterium; assembly: GCA_039916225.1. Taxonomy (GTDB): domain Bacteria; phylum Acidobacteriota; class Vicinamibacteria; order Vicinamibacterales; family Vicinamibacteraceae; genus JBDSLU01. Next base: position 7,235 of record JBDSLU010000242.1, on the reverse strand, counting down.
GCTTCAAGTCCGACTTGGACCTGCCGGCCTTCCTGGCCCAGGCCGAGCTGCAGCCGAAGTCGATTGAAAAGGTCAACATCCCGCGGATCTGGTCGCTGATCACGACCGTCAAGGACGCGTAGTCCGCACGGCCGTCGGCTCGACCTGCCCGTCGGCTCGACCTGCCCGTCAGCTCGACCTGCCCGTCAGGCGCGATCGAGCCAATCGGACAGCCAGTCAGCCGCCGCGGCCGCCCCTTCGGCAGGGGCCGCCGCACGCGGCGGCCGAGTCAGCAGCGAGACGACCGGCTCACGCCAGCGTCCGGTCAGCAGGTCGTCCTGGGCGATGAACGCCGTGTCCAGGAACTGCGGCATCTCCCGCACCAGCACGTCGTACTCGCAGAACCGGCCGCGGTCCGTGTAGAGCAGCGCGGTGCCGTTCGCCGCGCACTCGGAAATGATCCCGTAGCCCGGCTTGCTGGCGACGATGTCGACCGCGCCGACCAGATCCTCGTAGCGGATGCGCTGACCGTACATCGCGGTCTCGTCGACGCGATGGACGCCGTCGCCGGGCGTGAACGCGTCGTAGGACGTCGCGACGACGTCGGCGGCGCCGCGCAGCGATGCGGCGGCGGCATGCAGGTCGATGCCGCGGGCGCCGTAGCCGCCGAGCGAGACCAGCACCAGCGGCGTGTCCGGTGGCAGGCCGAGAGCGGCGCGCACCGCGTCCCGCGGCTGGCGGGCGACGCGGGCGACGAGCGGCAGGTCGCGGAGCGTCCCGAAGCTGGCGAAGCCGCCGTACATCGGCAGGCGCCAGCCCTCGTCGGCGCGGGCGTAGTGCGCCTCCAGCGTTTCAACCAGGCCGGGCGCCAGCCGTCGGGCCTCGTAATCCTCGTAGATCCAGTCCCAGGTGAAGTTCGAGATGCCGATCGCCGGCACGCCGGCCTGCCGCGCTGCCCCGAGCGGCAGCGGCGGGATGTCGGCCACCACGAGGCGGGCGCCCTCGCGACGGAGGAACTCCGCTTCGCGGGCGACCCAGGCGTCGCCGTCGGCGTAGAACGCCTGCGCCGCCGCGAGCGTGGCCGGGATGTCGACGTCGAGGCTCCCGCGCTGGATGGCGCCGGTGTCGACGGGGCCCGGCTCGAGGCGGACCGAGTCGCGCACGCTCCGCGAGAAGAGCCACGGCGCGACCGAGGTGCGCACGACGATCGAGACGTCGGGCCGTCGCTGGGCCAGCGCGTTGACGATGGCGATCTGGCGGACGGCGTGTCCGAAGCCGTGGCCGGTCACGTAGAAGACGACCGTCAAGACGGAACTCCCAATTTCCAATCCCCGACGGCCAAGGAACCCTGTCGATCGCGGACAACCCCGGCGAGCCAGGTCCGATTGGTCGTTGGGCGTTGCCAGTTGGGAGTCAGCGGCATGTGCTTACCCGCTAGTACAGCCCCGGCACGATCCGCCAGCGGACCTGGCGCCGATAGGTGTCGTAGGACGGGCCGAAGCGGCGCCGCAGCGAGCGCTCCTCGAACGGCACCGCGATGACCAGATACGCCGTGCTGATGCCGGCGAAGACGAGCCGGCCGGTCGTCATGTCGGACGCCGCCCACACCAGCAGGACCCAGCCGAGATAGATCGGGTGGCGCACGAAGCGGTAGGTGCCCCTGGCGACGAGGTCGTCCGCTTGCGCCGGTTCGGGCCGCAACCCGGCCAGCACCAGCACGTCTATGCGTCGGGCCGCGTCGAGGGTCAGGATGCCGCCGGCCAGCTGCACCACGCCAATCGCCCAGGACCACGGCGGCGGGATGCGGTAGAGGACGCCGGCGATCGGCTGCCAGGCGAGGCAGACCGCGCTGAAGAGCAGGCTGGCGACCCAGACGTAGGTAGGACGCTCCAGTGACGGAGATACCAGCCGCGCGACCACGGCTTTCACCGGCTCGCGGGCCAGGACGCTGTGGTGGAGCGCGAAGACGCCGAACAGCAGGGCGTTGACCAGCGCGCCCATCGCCAACGGACCCTCTGGCGGCGGTGTGCCGAGCGCGAGGAACCGCCAGGTGCCGATCGCCAGCGCGGCGACGAAGACCATCGCGCCACCGATGACATAGGCGCGCGCGAGCGGCGAGGCCGATACGGCGGGTGAGGTGGTTGCGGCTGGGACCAACAGGCGAGCGCTCCGACTGGCCCGCGTATTATAGACACGCATGATGGTTCGGACTGCGCCCGTGCGGCCACGCATCGCCATCACCGGCATTGGCGTGGTGTCGCCGTACGGCGTTGGCCGCGAGCGCTACTGGGATCACGTCACCCGCGGCGTCAGCGGGACCCGCGCCATCGAGGAGTTCGACGCGACGCCCTACGGGTGCCGGGTCGCGGCGTCCCTTCCGCCCATTTCCATCAACGACGCCCCGCTGGTCGACGGCGTCGACGTCGGCGACGGCATCGATCATTCGGACCCCCGCCGCTACTCGCGGGCCTCGCTGGCCGGGGTCATCGCCGCGCGGGAGGCCTGGGTCGACGCCGGGCTGCGCCTGGGCCAGCCGCGCGCCGGGGTCATCGTCGGAAGCGGCGCCGGCGGCATCGAAGTGGGCGAGCGGCAGTACCGCGAATTCTTCACCGACGGCCTGAAGAAGGTGACGCCGTACGCCATCCCGGTCTCGATCGTCGGCATGGTGTCGAGCGAGATTTCGATCGCGCTGCGGCTGCGCGGCATCAGCCACGTCCTCTCGACCGGCTGCACGAGCTCGACCGATGCCGTCGGCTACGCGCTCTCGCTGCTGCGCGACGGCGAATACGATGCGCTGCTGTCCGGCGGCGTGGACGCCTGCGTCACGCCGGGCATGATCTACGGCTTCGCCCGGATGCGGGTGATGTCGACGCACTACAACGACACGCCAGCCACCGCCTCGCGACCGTTCGATCGCGGCCGTGACGGCTTCGTGCTCGGCGAAGGCGCCTGGATGCTCGTCCTCGAGCGCGAAGAAACCGCGCGCGCCCGCGGCGCCACGGTCTACGCCTGGGTCGAGGGCTATGCCTCGACGTGCGACGCCTACCATCGCGTCCAGATGGATCCCGATGGCACCGAGATCGTCCGGGCGATGCGCACCGCCATCGATCGCGCCGAGCGGTCGGTCGAGAGCATCGGCTACGTCAACTACCACGGCACCTCGACGCAGCTGAACGACGCCATCGAAGTGGCGTGCGTGAAGCGCGTCTTCGGCGCCCACGCCGCCCGGCTGCCCGGCTCGTCGACCAAGTCGATGATCGGACACCCGCAGGGCGCGAGCGGCGCCAGCGGGCTGGCCACCGCGGCCCTGGCGCTGTACCACGGCGTGCTGCCGCCGACCATCAACCAGCTCGATCCCGATCCGGCCTGCGATCTCGATTTCATCCCCAACGCCAGCCGGCCCGGGAAGGTCGAGGCCGCGCTCTGCAACTGCCTCGGCTTCGGATCGAAGAACAGCGCCATCGTCCTCGGCGCGGCGTCCTGACGGCAGGCCGATGGTCGATGTGCTCATCGCCGGGGCGGGACCGGCCGGATCGTTGGCCGCCATCCACCTGGCCCGGGCTGGCGCGCGCGTGCTGATGGTCGATCGCGCCACCTTCCCGCGCGACAAGCTGTGTGGCGACACGCTCAACCCCGGAGCCATGCGCGTACTCGACCGCGTCGGGCTGCGATCCGCCGTCGAGGCGGTGTCGCGGCCACTCGAGGGCATGCTGCTGACCGGCAACGGCGGCGTCCACGTGCGTGGCACTTACGGGCGTGGGCTCATGGCCCGCGCCCTGACGCGGCGGGTCCTCGATCAGCTGCTCGTCGAGGCCGCCGTCGCCGCCGGGGTCCAGTTCCAGGACGGCGTGCGCGTCGACGCCCCGATGGTCGAGGAGACCGGCGGGCGTCCCACCGTCCGTGGCGCGGTGCTGTGCCGGACCGCGGGCGTAGCGACGCGGATGCGCGTCCCGGCGCGGGTCACCATCGCCGCCGATGGCCGGCGGTCGACACTGGCGTTCGCGCTCGGGCTGGCCAGTCATCCGCCGGCGCCGCGGCGCTGGGCGGTCGGCGCCTATTTCGAAGGGCTCGCCGGCCTCGACACCGTCGGCGAGATGCACGTGCGCGGTCCGCACTACATCGGGGTGTCGCCGGTCGGCGGGGAGGGCCTGGCGAACGTCTGTCTCGTCACTCCGGATCGCGCCGGCTTTGCCGATCCCGCGACGCTGCTCGAACGCCACCTGGCGGCCGACTTCGTGCTCGGCCCGCGCGCCGGCGCCGCCCGTCGTGTTACCGCGCCGTCGATCCTCGGCCCGCTGGCCGTCGACGCGACGGCGGCAGGTGTTCCAGGACTGCTGCTCGCCGGCGACGCCGCCGGGTTCGTCGATCCGATGACCGGCGACGGGCTGCGCTTCGCGCTGCGCGGCGCCGAGCTCGCCGCCGACGCGGCGCTGGCCGCCCTCGAGGATCCGGCGCTCGACGCGGCCGCCCGGCTGGCCGACGCGCGCCGGCAGGCGTTCGGCACCAAGTACGGCGTCAACCGCCTGTTGCGCCGGCTGATCGGCACGCCGCGCCGGGTCAGCGTGATGGCCATCAGCGCGCGAGTCGCGCCTGGCCTGCTGCGGCAGATGATCCGCTACGCCGGGGACGTCGCCGCGTGATCGCGAACGGCGCGTTCGCCCCGCTCTCGCTGCAGGCCGTCGCGCTCCTCGTCGTCGTCGTGCTGCCGTGGCTGCTGCTCGAAACGTGGCGATCGCGACGGCACGAACAGGCCTTGCGGGCGGCCGGCGCGATTGAGCCCGTCGACGACGTCTACCGCTGGATGCGGCTGGCCTATCCCGGCCTGTTCCTGGCGATGACCGCCGAGGGCGTGCTGGCGCCGCCCGCCTGCACCACGCTCGTGGCGATCGGCATCGCCGTATTCCTGGCGGCCAAGCTGCTCAAGTGGTGGGCCATCCTGTCGTTGGGCCGATGGTGGAGCTTCTCCGTGCTGGTGTTGCCTGGCGCCCCCTTGGTGACGACCGGACCCTATCGCTTCCTGCAACACCCGAACTACGTGGCCGTGATGGGGGAGATCGCCGGCGTGGCGCTGATGATGCGGGCGCCGTTCACCGGCGTCGGCGCGGCGATCGCGTTCGGTGCCCTGCTCCTCGCCCGCATCCGTGTCGAGGAACGCATACTGAAGGAGACGCGATGACCGAGCCGCTCGCGGCACCTGGCGCGGCGTCCGTGTCGACGGCGTCGTCACCGCCGGAGGTCCCGCCAGGGCTGGCGTGGTGGGTGCGGCTGCTCGATGTTTCGAGCGGCGTCGCCACGCTCCTTCTGATTTCGATCGTGGTCTTCGGCGGGTTCAGGCTGCGCTACGGCGACCTCCGCATCACCGCGCAGGACGTCTGGCGTCCGCTCGTCGCGCTGATCGTCTTCGCCGGCGCGCGCCACTGGCTGATGCCGCGGCCGTCGTGGCCGGTGCGGATGCAGGCCCGCCTGCGCGCCGCGTGGGCGGCGCCCGTCACTCGGGTCGTGCTGCCGGCGCTGCTCGCGTCGCGGTTGATGGTGCTGGTCGTCGGCTATCTCGGCGTGGCAGTGATCGGCTATCCCGACAAGCTCGATCCGCCCAATCGCGTGTCTTCCTACGAGTGGGTGAACCTGCCGGTCCGCTGGGATGCCGGCTGGTATCTCGGCATCGCCCTGAACGGCTACGACTACGACCCCAACGCCCGCACGACGGCCCAGCAGAACGTGGCCTTCTTTCCGGCCTACCCGATGGCGATGCGGGCCGTGACCGCCTGGCTCGGCGGCCGGATTATCGGGCCCGACGATCCGGTGTCCGGCAATCGAATCGAATGGCAGTACGCGATGCACCGGCGCGCCCTCGCCGCCGGCCTCCTGATCAGCGTCGGGGCGTTCGGCTGGGGGCTCGTCTACCTGTTCCGTCTCGTGCGGGCGCTCGGCGGCGACGAGACCGCCGCGGCGTCGGCGGTCGTGCTGGCCTGCGCGTGGCCGTGCGCACTCTTCTACAGCGCCGTCTACAGCGAGGGCCTGTTCTTCCTGGGCGTGCTCGGCGCCTGGTACCACCTGCGGGAACGCCAGTGGGCCTGGGCTTTCGTCTGGGGGCTCATCACCGGGCTGTCGCGGCCGAACGGGTTCCTGGTCAGCGTGCCGCTGGCCTTGCTGGCCGTCGCCGACTGGCGGGCGCTGTGGCGCAACGTCGCGGGCGCGCGACGGGCCGCGTGGCTGGGCGTGCTGGCAGCCGCCGGACCAGGCGTCGGCATGCTGATCTACAGCGCCTACCTCGACCAGCTGGCCGGCCATCCGCTGGCCTGGATGGAGGCGCATCAGGCGTGGGGGCGCGTCGCGACCGACGTCGCCGGGCTGTTCACCGAGCGCGCCGACATCATCGCCAACCAGGGCTTCTATGTGTATTCGATCGGCCGGCCGATCGAGCTGATCAACGCCACGTTCGTGGTGGTGTCGCTCCTGCTGGCGGTGCCGATCACCCGCCGGTTCGGCCTCGCCTACGGAGTCTTCCTGGTCCTGATGATTGCTCCGCCGCTCTTTCGCGGCGGGTTCCTCTCCCTCGGCCGGCTCACGTCGACGCTCTTCCCGCTGTTCCTCTACCTGGGCTGGCATTTGCGCGGCACGCCGCTGGCGGCCGTGGTCATCGCCTTTGCCGGTGTCCAGGCCCTCCTGGCCGTCGTCTTCTTCACCTGGCGACCCTTCTTCTAGGAAACACCCAAGTCCCAAGCGCCAACTGCCAAGGCACTTCCAACTGCCAACCTCCAATCGGCCCGCCACAGCCGTGGGCGTCAGAAGGGGGGACATTGGAACCTTGGTTGGGAGTTGGACGTTGAGTTGGACGTTGGCAGCTGGAAGTTCGCCCGCCGGCGCGAGTCACGGCGGGCGGGCCCAGACCGTATCTGCTGACAGAGCGTCGAACAAAGCACCCCGGGTCGGGTCGCGGGGGCTATACTTTTTGTAGCGTCCCCCGCGGGCAGAAAACAAGAGAGTCGCCGAATGACAGGCGTGGATCGACCGACGCGCGCGCGCTCGGGCAGGCCGTGGTTTACCCGGCCCGTTCCCTGGCTCCTTGCGGTCGGCGTCGCGCTCGGGTCGGCTGCCACCTCCGCCGCACAGCAGCCGACGCCGGCCGTGCCTCCGCCGCCAGCGACCGCGGCACCCACGCCACCAGCGCCCGCGTCCACGCCCACCCCGGCGCCGGCCCCCCCCACAGCGCCGGCCCCCCCCGACAAATCGCCGATCGACGCCGCCGAGCGGGC
>JBDSLU010000241.1:0-10499 GCA_039916225.1 Vicinamibacteraceae bacterium | reverse complement strand
AACGAGTCGTCGACCGCCGGCATGCTGCTCGCGCTCCAGGACATCGGCAAAGCCGGCGCCATCACCTTCGTCGGCTTCGACTACAGCTCCAGCTTCCTCGAGCCGTTGCGCAAGGGCGAGATCAAGGGCTTCGTCGTGCAGAACCCGGTGAACATGGGCTACCTGTCGGTGAAGACGATGGTGGCGCACCTGAAGAAGGAACAGGTGCCGATCAGCGTCGACACCGGCGTCGAGCTCGTCACCCTCGACAACCTCCAGGATCCGAAGATCCAGGCGGTCATCAACCCGAAGTAGCTCGGAGCGTGCTCGGAGCGTGCTCCGAGCAACTTGCAATTCTTGCGATCGGGGAGGCCCGTGAATCGGCCTTCGAGTGGGCACGAACCTTGGATCGACGTCGTACGCCCGACGCTCCCCCGGGCGGAGAGACGATGTCGAGATACTCGGTCCACCGGAACGCGGGGTACGCGTTCCACGTGATGAATCGTGCCACCCGCGGCCAGGTGCTGTTCCGCGATGCGGGCGACTATTTGGCGTTCCAGGCGCTGTTGGCGCACGCCCTCCAGGCGAGACCTACGCGTCTCCTGGGCTATTGCCTGATGCCAAACCATTGGCACATGGCACTGTGGCCATCGACCGACGATGAGATCACGGCGTTCGTGCAGTGGTTCAGCGCCATCCACGCCAGACGTCTTCATCGCAAGCACGGATCTTCCGGCTGCGGCGCGGTTTACCAGTCACGGTTCAGAGCCGTGCCGATCCATACCGAGACGTATTTCTACCGCGTCCTGCGCTACATCGAGCGCAACGCGGCCCGCGCCGACTTGTGCGAGCGCGCCGACGGATGGTCGTGGTCCAGCGCGTCGCCCGAGGGGCGTGGCCTGGGCGTTGTGATTGCGGATTGGCCGCTGCCGCGCCCGCCGCACTGGCTCGATTTCGTCAACGACCACGAACCGGTCGCCGACCTCGACTTCATCCGGACGCAGACCGCGTCCGGTGAGCCCATCGGTCCCGTCTCTCTCGATGTCGGACATCCTGCCACGGTGGACTGACGTCGCCGTTTCACAATTCGCCGACGGCGATGCCGAGGACGCCGCCGCCGCCCGTTGCACTTATTGCAAGTTGCTCGGAGCACACTCCGAGCAAGCTCCGAGCACGGCTTTACGCGATGCGCTTCATGACCGTTTTGGCGCGGCGGAACCAGGGACGCTCGCGGCGGGCGAGGTAGCGCGGCATCGTCGCTTTTTTGTCGAGGACGTGCTGCGCCCACTCGCGCGCCTCGGCGGGGCGTTGCGACTCGGCCAGGAACTCCGCGTAGTGGACCGCCAGCTCGGACGCGGTGGACAGCGCGGTCGCCTGCTTGAACCACGCTTCGGCGTCGTCGCGATGTCCGATGCGGGCGCAGACGTGCGCCAGCAGCCCGGCGGCGCGGTGGAAGTCGTACTTCGGATCCTGGGTGACGACGCGCGAGAAGTCGGCCAGCGCCGCCTGCGGATCGTCGAGGGCCAGCGCGGCGAGGCCGCGCCGGTAGTACGGATCGATCGACGCCGTGCGCGGCGTGATCGCGCGATCGTAGAGCTCGCGCGCCTTGGCCGGCTTGCCGTCCTCGAGATACAGGTCGGCGAGCTCTTCGAGGTTCCCCGACGACGGGTTGTCGAGGATGGTCCGCCCCAGCTCGCGGATCCGCCGGCGCCGCGGGAACATCTGGAAGGTGCCGCGCAACAGCCCGGCGTCGGGCAGCACCTCGACCAGGATGTAGGCCAGCGACCCCAGCGGCCCGAACATCAGGATGATCCACAGCCAGTAGGTGTTCGGCCTCCGGCGGACGAAGTGGATCACGCACCCGATCTGGAGCAGGATGCCCCAGTTGAAGTAAAAGCCGAAGATGTCACCCATGGCCGGCGACGACGCTGGCTGGCCCGACGCCGGGCTACGAGGTGACGAGCTCCGTGGAGTCGAGCGCCCCGCTCTTCGGACGCGGCTGGTAGTCGACCAGCCGGCCGTTCTTCGGGATCTTCAGCGCGACAGGAACGGCGTTGGGGAGCGGCACGGCCTTCTTCGGGTTGGCGTAGACCGCGTGCTTGCCGTGCGTCTTGTACCACTCCGCGACCGTGGCGTTCTTGTGCATGTGCTCGACCACCTGCCGCCAGCCCACGCCCGTGTTGTAGGCGCAGAAGGAGATCTCGCCCTGCTGCGTCGCATACGGAATGATGCACATCTCGGTGCGGCGGAAATCGTAGGTCCAGAGATCCTGGAACCACATCCCGGCGACGAACAGCATCAGCCACTCGTCGCCCTTGCGATCGCCCTTGGTGTCCTCGTTCATCCGGCCGCCGAGGGCCCCGCCGCTCTGCTTGTCGAACTTCTTCAGCAGGTGCTTGAGGGCGAAGCCTTCGGGCGCCTTCGACGGGTGATAGTTGCGCAGCAGGCTGAGCGCCATCTGCACCTTGGTCAGCTTCGACGAGCGCGCCGTATCCGAGATGACGCGGGCGTCGGCGATGAAGCGCTCGACGTCGATGAACTCGGTGACCGGCTTCCACTTCTTTGTTTTCTTGCTGACCATGAACGCGGTGCCGATGCCGCAGTTCGGGTGGCAGCCGCACTTCATCGTGCCCCAGTCGGCTTCGGCGCCCTTGAGCAGGTCGGTGACGTCGACCAGCGGGCCCATCGCCGACAGCGGGAACCAGTCGCGCAGCGGCTCGGTGGCGCCGGTCTGGCCCTTCACGTCCTGGGCGAGGTGCGACAGCGTGTAGCGCTGGCGCTGGCGATCGGCGTCGGAGATGTCTTCGTCCCGGCCGGTGAACGACACCGGCTGGAACGAGACGAAGCTGATCTTGTCGCAGTTCTCCATCGCGAAGCGGATGATCGGCCCGACCTGGTCGTTGTTCACCGTGTTGACGATGGTGACGACCAGGCACACGTCGATGCCCGCCTGATAGAGGTGCTCGATGGCGCGCAGCTTGACGTCGAACAGGTTGCCGACCTTGCGGTGGGCGTTGGCGTCCTCGCCGATGCCGTCGAACTGCAGGTAGGCGATGCGCATACCTGCCGCGGCGGCGGCCTTGGCGAACTCCGGCTCCTGCGCGAAGCGGATGCCGTTGGTGGCCGCCTGGACGCTGAAGTAGCCGACCTTGCGGGCGTAGGCGACGGACTCGAGGAAGTGCGGCGAGATGGTCGGCTCGCCGCCCGAGAACTGCACCGTCATCTGGCGGCGCGGCTTGATCGAGATGGAGTCGTCGAGCAGCTTCTTGACGTCGTCGAAGGTCAGCTCGTGGACGTAGCCGACCTGGTTGGCGTCCATGAAGCACGGGTCGCACATCATGTTGCAGCGGTTCGTCAGGTCGATCGTGAGGACCGACCCGCGGCCGTACTGAATGGACGAGGTGCCGTGGTTGTGGAGCGTCTCGGTGACCGCCTTGAAGTCGCGGCCCGGGAACAGGTCCTCGATGCGGGTGAGGAACTTGGCGTCGATGGCCAGCGTGTCGGTGAAGGTGCCGTGGACAGGGCAGGTCTTCTCGACGATGACCGAGCCGTTGCGCTCGACGATCTGGGCCTTGATTTCGCCGACCTGCTCGTTGACCAGGGTCTCGATCGACTGCTCGCCGGCCAGGATGCGCTTGCGGGCTTCCTTGACGCAGGTCGGGCACAGCGAGTCGGTCGTCCGAGGCCAGCCCAGCGGTGGCTTCGAGCGCTCCTGGCTCTTCATCAGGGGCGCAGGGGCCCACTTGGGCTGGAAGGTGCCCGACTCGAGGCGCCGGTTGACGGCCTGAAACGCGGGCCAGGCGAGACGCGCGGCGCTCGTGAGCACCGTTTCGACGGGACGCCAGACGTTGATGGTCACAGGGTCGTCATCCTCGCTCTGCACGCCGGCCACTGGGGGAAAAGGCCGGCCGATCGCCTGAAATCATTCACGATTTCGGAGCAAAACTATAGCACGCCGCGGCCGGGCCGGACCCTAGGGCAGTCCCTGGTTGGCCGGCCCCAAGACCAGTTTTTCCAACGCCTTCCGGCTGACTTTGCCGCGCTCGTCCCGGGGCAGCTCAGCAACCAGCACCAGCAGCCGGGGAATCTTGTAGGCGGCCAGACGTTCGGCACAGAAGGCGCGCAGCGCGACCACGCCCAGGGTGCCGTTCCGGGGTACGACGCATGCCGCGAGCTGCTCGCCGCGGCGCTCGTCCGGCAGGCCGAAGACGCGGGCGTCGGCGACCAGCGGGTGGGTCCGGAGCATCCCTTCGACCTCGTCCGGCTGAACCTTTCGCCCGGCGACGTTGACGAACGCGGACACCCGGCCTTTCAGGCGGAGCCGTCCGTCGACGCCGAGCGCCCCCAGGTCGCCGGTGAGGAACCCGCCGTCGACGAAGGCGGCGTCGTCGGCACCGGCGGCGTAGCCGCTCGACACCGCCGGGCCGGTGACGTGGATCCGGCCGGTGCCGGGCTGGGCCGCGTCGTCGGGCCAGAAGGCCAGGGTGACGCCGGGCACCGGCCGGCCCATCGTCACCTCGCCGTCAGGATCGGGGCTGACGTCGTAGGCGATGCCGGCCGTTTCGCTGGTCCCATAGAGCGAGTGGATCCGCCGCCCGGTGTGCTCGGCGAAGGCCCGGGCCGTGGCGCGGTCGAGCGGTGCGCCGGCCGAGATCATGGTCTCGAGCGTGACCGGCCACGGACAGCCATCGCGGACGAGTGCCACCAGGCGATCGAACATGAACGGGACGCCGGGAAAGAGCCGGGCCCCGGCCCGCACCGCGTCGTCGAGGATTTGGGTCGGCACGAAGGTGTCGCGGAGGACTATCGGCGTGCCCTGCAGCAGGAGCGGCCCGACGACGTTGCCGAGCGCGTACGAGTGCGACACCGGGATGGCGCAGACCTGCCAATCGTCGGGACGGATGCCCATCGCCTCGATGAGGGCACGCCCATCGGCAGCGATCTGATCTTCCGTGGTCACCGTGGCCTTCGGCACGCCGGTCGACCCCGAGGTGAGCTTCAGCATCGCCACCGGACCGGCCGGCGGCGCGACGATCGTCGCCGCGGGATCGGCGCGGCGGGCCAGGCGCAGGCCGCCCGGCAAGGCGTGCTCGCCAGCGCCGTCGCGCCCCTGCGGCACGACCATCGCCGACGCGTCGAACCGCGTCGCCACCGCCGTCGCCTCGGCGACCGGCGCGCTGCCGTCGATGGGCAGCAGTGCGGCCCCGACGTCGAGGCAGGCCAGGAGCAGCGAGAAATAGCCGGTGCGATTGCCCACGTGCACCGCGACCGCATGGCCGGGGCCGATTCCCAGGCGGCGCAACTCGGCGGCCGTCGTGACGACGTCGTCGCCGAGCCTGCGCGCGGTCACGACGCGTCGCTCGGCAGGGGCGTCGATCAGCGGAGCGTCAGGGTTGTCACGCGCCCGGCGCCGGACGGCGTCGACCAGCACCGGCATCAGCGCATCAGGCGCCGCGCACCGCCGCGGCGTCGTCGTCGATCGTCGGGCTGTCGACGGGGCGGTAGAGGAGGCTGAAGAGCGGCGTCGCCATCAGCGTCGTGGCGAGGGTCATCAGCACCAGGATGGTGAATAGCGTCGGCGTGATCAGCCCGCGCTCGCGGCCGATGTTCAGCAGGATCAGCTCCATCATGCCGCGGGCATTCATCAGCGTGCCGATGCCCAGCGCCTCGGCCTGCGTGGCGCCGTTCAGCCGGGCCGCCAGCCAGCAGGCGACACCCTTGCCGAGGCAGGCGATCAGGAAAATGACGGCGGTGATCAGCCACAGCGACGGGGTGGCGACCAGGCCCAGCTCGGTGTGGAGCCCCGAATACACGAAGTAGAGTGGCAGGAACAGGCCCAACGTGACCGGCCCGATCAGCCGCTGCAGCCCGTCGGTCAGGGTGCCGCGCGGCACCGCCGTGCCGAGGATGAAGGCACCGAACACCGAGTGCACGCCGATCCGATCGGTGAACCAGGCGCCCAGCATCAGCAGCATGAGCAAGGTGCCGACCATCGACTGCGACAGCTCCCCGGCGGCATCCGCCTCGCGGGCCTGGCGCCGCAGGAAGGGGCGCAGCGGACCGTAGACCACGGCGGCGTAGACGATGGCGCCGACGAAGGCGACGATCGCGATCGACATGTCGCCCTTGAAGCTGGCGACGACGACCGCGAAGATCAGCCACGCCGCCACATCGCCCATGGCCCCGGCGGCCAGCGCCATGGTGCCGATGCCGGTGCCGGTCAGCCCCCGCTCGTGGAGGATGCGCGCCATGACCGGGAAGGCCGTGATCGACAGCGACGCGCCCATGAACAGCGCCGCCTGACTGACGGTCATCGATGCGCCGAAGAAGCCGCCGGCACCGTGCAGGAACATCGCGGCGCCGATCCCGAGGGCGAAGGGCGCCAGGATGCCGGTCAGCGAGACCGCGGCGGCCTGCTTGAGCGACCGGCGCAGCAGCCCGCTCTCGAACTCGAGGCCGACGGTGAACATGTAGAGCGTCAGCGCGATCTGCGACAGCCCGTAGACGATGGGCATCGCTTCGGGCCGGAAGAGATATGCGGATACGTCGGGGGCCAGCCACCCGAGCAGCGACGGCCCCAGCAGGAAGCCGGTGACCATCTCCGCGATCACCTGCGCCTGCCCGAGCGGCCGCGCGATGAAACCCATCAACTTGCAGGCGCCGATGATGATGGCGAGCAGCAGGAAGACGTGCAGGGCCAGTTCGGAATTCGCCATCGCGAGGGCGGCCAGTATACTCCCGGCTCATGCCCGACTGGCTCGGTCTGCTGCCGCATCGACCGCCCATGCGGCTCGTCGCCGAAGTCGTTGAAATCGAGCCGGGAATCCGGGCCGTTTGCCGTCGTCCGACGGCCGCGGACGACTGGTTTTTCGACGGCCATTTTCCGGGTGAACCGGTCGTGCCGGCGATCGTGCTCGTCGAGCTCCTCGCGCAGACCGGTGGCCTGGCCATCGGTAGCGGCGCCGTCGCGGGCGAGCCGCTGGCGTTGCGCGTCGCGGCGCTGGGCGGCTTCAAGTTTCCCGGCGCGGCCACCGTGGGCGAGGTGCTCGAAGCGACCGCTCGCGTGACTGGCCGGATGGGTGGGCTCTACAAGATCGAGGGCGACGTGACAGCCGGTGGCCGCGTCGTCGGCAGCGGCGCGATCACCCTGGCCGAAGCGCGCCGTTGATCCGCCGCCGCGGCGCTCCCGGCCTACAGCGTGGCGACGCCTTCGATTTCGACCAGCAACTCGCGCCGGCAGAGGTCGGCCTGCGCGAACTCGATGCGCGCCGTGCGTCCGAACCGCTCGCTGACCATCTCCCGGAGCAGCGGCGCGTCGGTGTCGCGCACGACGTAGACGCGCAATTCGGTGAAGGCGTCGAAGGCCGCGCGGGGCGCGTCGTGGCCGGTGGCGCCGCCGATCTGCCGTCGTGCCGCGACCACCAGTTCGGCGAGGTTCTCGAACGTTTCGAGCGCCTGCTGCCGCGCGTCGCGGTCGTGCAGCGAGTGTTCGCCGACGATGCTGGCGGTGCCGCCGACCAGGAGCACCGGCGCGTCGGCCCCGACGCTGACGGGCGTCGCCAGCCCGCGGACGATCGTGCCGCGCGCGAAGCACGGCGGCAGCGGGCCATAGCGCGAGGAGTAGCGATAGGCGGGCACCTGGCGCGGGTTCTCGACCGGCAGGCCCGCGTCGCGCCCGCCGAGGGCGTGAATCGTCAACGCGCCCGAACCGATGCCGACCGCCGAGGCCGTCGGCACCGTCCGCGTGAACAGCGCGGCCTGGCCGAACCATTCCTCGAAGGCGGCGTATCGGCCGGCGTTGAAGACCATGTAGCGGTCGCGACCGCCGCCCATGTCGGCGTGGATGCCGGGGACGAAGTTCCAGAAGCGGACCGGATGATGACCGCTCGCCTGCAGCGACGCCGCCAGCACCCGGTAGGCGTCGCCGACGGCGCGTTCCAGGGTCGCCGCGTCCAGCGCCCCGCACTCGGGGATTTGCGTCCCGACCAGTCGCCAGTCGTCGATCCTGGTGCGTCCTGGCAGCGCGTCGGCGAAGTGTTCGACCGCCCAGGCCGGAGGTTCAGGGGCGAGCGCGGCCAGGGCAACGCGCGTTCGATCGTCAGGGAGACCGTTGCTCGAAGTCGACATCTACTCCCCGGGAGACCGGGTCACACAGTCAGTGCAGCACGCGCCGGCAGCGCACACGGGCCATCGGCGGGCCGACACGTCCGGCCGGACCGGGGCCATGATAGCCGAAACGCTCCAGCCCGCCGCTACGCACCGCTCGATGCGGCCCCCGCAAACAAAGGCTGCTACCATCGGCGGTCCACGCATGCCGAGCCAATGTCGTGTCCGGGCCCCGTCGCGCTTGCAGCGTGTCGTGCACACGCTGCGGACCGAGGGCGGTTCCCGCGCGCAGGAAGCCTCGGCCATCGGCCTCGGTCTGGCCGTCGGCTTCTCGCCGTTCATCGGCCTGCATCTGGGGATGTGTATCGCCCTCGGCTGGCTGTTCGGCCTGAACCGCCTCAAGCTCTACCTCGCCGCCAATCTCGTCAATCCGCTGATCATGCCGGCGGTCCTCTTCTTCGAGGTCCAGCTGGGCTCGTGGCTGCGTCGTGGCGAGAGTTACGCGCTCTCGATGGACGCCTTCTCGTCCATGGATCCCTGGCACTTCGGTCTCGATCTGCTGCTGGGCGGCATGCTGCTGAGCGTGGTCGGCGGGATCGTCGCCGGGCTGCTGACCTATGCGGCGCTCGGCCGCCGCTACCGGGATCCCAGCTTCACCCGTCTCTCGTCGGAGGCGGCGGATCGCTATCTCGGCACGTCGCTCACGGCCTGGGAGTTCGCCCGCGCCAAGCTGCGCGGCGACCCGGTCTATCGCGCGGTAGTGGCGTCGGACTGGCTGCCGCCCTCCGGGGTGTTCCTGGACGTCGGGTGCGGGCCGGGTCTGCTGCTCGCGCTCATCGCCGAGACCGTCGACGGCGCCCGCGAAGGACGGTGGCCGCCGGACGGATGGCCGGCGCCGCCGGTCGATCTGCGCCTGCACGGCATCGAGCTGCGCACGCGCGCCGCCGACCTGGCTCGCTACGCCCTCGGTGACGACGGCGAGATCCAGACGGGCAACGCGCTCGACGCGGTGCTGCCGCCGGCGATCGACGTGGCGGCGATCTTCGACGTCCTGCACATGCTCGATCGCGACGTGCAGCGTCCGCTCCTCGCCCGGCTCGCCGCGGCGATGCCGCCGGGGGCGATCCTGCTGGTGCGCGAGGCCGATGCCGCGGCCGGCTGGCGCTTCCACATGGTCAGGTTCGGCAACGCGATCACGGCGCTGTTCCGCGGGCACCTGCGGCCCCGCTTCGCCTTCCGGACGGCGGCCGAGTGGCGGGCCGAGCTGACCGCGCTCGGCTTCGACGTCGCGCTGGCGCCGATGTGCGAGGGCACGCCGTTCGCCAACGTCCTGTTCGTCGCCCGGCGCGTCGCGGCGCCTCAGTCGACCACCGCGTCCTGAGTCGCCCAGTAGTCGTAGAACTGATACCAGGCGTGCGGCGTCTCGCGGATGCAGCCCTCGAGCTGATCGGCGAACGCCTGCGCGGCGCCGCGGACCGCGGTGTCGCGGTCGACGTCGTGCGGCACGTGGATGGGCGTTCCCGGCCGGACGCGGAACCGGCCTGAGGGCAGCCGGACCACCGAGCAGGGCAGCAGCGGCGCGCCGGTCATGTAGGCGAGCAGCGCCGGCGTACGCAGGAAGTAGGCGCGTCGGCCGAAGAAGGTCACCGGCACGCGATCGCGGTCGACGTGCCGATCCATCAGCATCGCGACGATGCGGTTCTCCGAGAGCCGGCGGCGGATCTGCAGCGCGGTGTCCATCGACTGCCGCACCTCGATGGTGTCGGCGCCGAACCGCTGCCGGAACTCGACGCGCAGCCGGTTGATCTCCTCGCTCGCCTCCCGCATCGCCACGATCGTCATGGGCAGGTCGAGCGCGCGCATCAAGGCGCCGCCGATCTCCCAGTTGCCGAAGTGGCCGGTCACGAGGATCACGCCCTTGCCGCCGGCCAGGGCATCCATGAAGGCGCCGCCCTCCATCTGGTAGGGCTCGAACAGCTCCAGCGCCTGCGCGTCCGTCATCGACACGGAGCGGAACAGGTCGAGGACGTCGGTCGAGTAGGCGTGGTAGGTGCGCCGCGTCAGCGCGGCGATCTCCGCCGGCGACAACTCAGGGAAGGCGCCGCGGAAGTTGTCGGCGACGCCGGCGCGGGTGCCTCGCAGCGTCCAGTGAGCAACGCGCGTGCCGCCGAACGCGAGCGCCCGCGCGAGCGGCCGCGGCAGCACGCGAGCCAGCCAGTAGGTGAACCGGAACATCGCTCCGGTGTTGAAGAAATGACTCGTCCAGGTCGCCCGGATCGGGGCGGACGCGTCGGGCAGGCCGGAAGCGAAGCGGGGTGGTGCGGACATCGGCAGGGCCGCAGCTGACGCGACCCTGCCGACAGTATAGCGAGACGCCGCCCCGCGTGAGGCGCCGCGGCGCGCCCAGCGCCGCG
>JBDSLU010000240.1:0-3176 GCA_039916225.1 Vicinamibacteraceae bacterium | reverse complement strand
CCGCGATCAGCGCGCAGTGGTGGATCGTGTGGCTCAGGAGAAAGCTCAGCTCGCGGCCGATCGACGAGAGGGTGACGTCGCCGTCGGACGTCTCGCCTTCGGCCATGACGCGCACGGGGCGGTCGAGGCGCGTGAACGTCAAGGTCCGGGCCAGCGCCGTCGCGGTCGCGCGGAGGGCCGCGCACGCCGCCGGTCGCTCCGACTGGAGCCTGCGGTCCCGGGCCCGATGGTCGTAGTCGAGCAGTCCGGAATCCAGCCCGGCCAGAAACGAGCCGTAGTGCTCGAGGCAGTGGCGGACGTGGCCGCCGATGCTGCCGCCCAGGCAGCGATCGTCCGGCGTGGCAAACACCCCATAAGGCAGAGCTTCAAGAACATCCGCGCACTGTTCCAGCAGCAGGATGTTGTCGGCGACGAGCGCGGGCAGGTGAGACATGGCTGCCCGGTTGGATGTCCCGCTGTCCGGCGGGTGTCGCCAACGGTTGAGTTGTGCGCCGACCGGCTCACACACGTTGTATTATTGTGATGCACAAGAGAACTTTTTGCCGTGCACTTATTTCGTGTCGCACACGAATCCGTAGTCGATCTGGGATAGTGCGCGAGGCGATACCGTCCAGCTTCAAGACGCGCCGGGACCGCGCCGATTACTTGATCGTGATCCCCACCAGACTTCGGGTTGCGTTCACCGTCGCGTTCCTCGCCGCCACCTCGGCGTTGGCCAGTCCCGCCGATCCGCCGCCCAACGGCGGGTGCGCCTGCGCGACGGCCCCGACCCAACTCCTGGAGCAGGTCGACCATATCTTCATCGGCGACCTGGTCGAGGTGAAGGGCGGAGGTGAGGACGTCGGCACCGCGGTCATCCGCGTCCGCGAGAGCCTCAAGGGCGACCTGCACGGCCTCGTCGAGGTTCGCGACGCCCTGACCACCCAGTGCAGCTGGTCGGTGTTCGAGATGGCGGCGCCCGGTCGCTACGTCATTTTTGCCAACCTGGACGAGGGTGAACTGGTGACGCCGGCGTTCTGCCCGCAGACGCAGCCGCTCAGCGGCTGGCAGGATCGACTGGCGCCGTTCCGGGCCTACGCCCGAGCCCACCGGACCGGCCCGGCGACCGCGAAGGCCAGCCCGACGGCCTCTGGCGGCCTGAAGCCGGCGAGCCCCAAGGCCGGCTCGTAGGCTCCCGGCGCCGCGTGTTACGCTAATAGGCTTGCCTGCCCCGAAGTCCAACACACAACGAGAGATGGCTCGCGCCACCCTGGCGCGCGAGGTGGGGTACGTCACCAAGTCGCACGCCGGGCGGCTTCGCGTGGCGCTGGCGTTCCCGAACACCTACTACGTCGGGATGTCCAACCTGGGCTTCCAGACGGTCTACGGCCTGTTCAACGCCATCGACGACGTCGTCTGCGAGCGGTTCTTCCTGCCGCCGAAGCAGACGCTGGCCGAGCTCGAAGCGAAGAACATCCGCCTCGTCAGCCTCGAATCGCAGACGCCCATCGCCGACTTCGACGTGGTGGCCTTCTCGGTTTCGTTCGAGTGGGATTACACCAACGTCGTCACGCTGCTGCGGCGCGCCGGGCTCCCGGCCTACGCCGAAGAGCGCTCCGAGAAGCATCCGCTGATCGTGATCGGCGGCGCGGTGACCTTCGTCAACCCCGAGCCACTGGCGCCGTTCGCCGATCTGATCACCGCCGGTGAAGGCGAGTCGCTCGTCCCCGATCTGGTCGAGGCCGTTCGCGAAGGCGGATCGCGCGGCGAGATCCTGCGCCGGCTGACCAGCAAGACGGGGTTCTACGTCCCGTCGTTCTACACGCCGCGCTACGACGACAACGGGCGTCTGGCGGCAATGGATCCGGTGCCCGGCACCGGCGCGCCGCCGGTGGTGCGCAAGGCCGCGGTCAAATCCACGGAGCGGCTCGATCCGCCGCACACCACGCTGTTCACGCCCGACACCGAGTTCGGCTCCCGCTTCCTCATCGAAGTGGTTCGCGGCTGCGCCAACCTGTGCCGGTTCTGCTGGGCCGGCTACAACTATCTGCCGGTGCGGCCGTTCCCGGCCGACCGCGTCCTCGAACTGGCGCGAGCCGCCAAGCAGTACTCGTCGCGGGCCGGCCTCGTGTCGATCGCGCTGTGCGACCACCCGGAGATCGAGCGCATCCTCGCCGGCCTGGCTGAGATGGGCTACTCGATCAGCCCGGCGTCGCTGCGCATGGACGACCTCACGCCGTCGATAGTGAAACGCCTGCGCGAGAGCGGCGAGCGGTCGCTGACCATCGCCCCGGAATGCGGCTCCGATCGCCTGCGCCGGGTGATCAACAAGACGGTGACGAACGACGAGATCCTCGAGCGGGCCGACGTCATCTTCGCCAACGGCATCGAGAACCTGAAGCTCTATTACATGATCGGCCTCCCGAGCGAGACCGACGAGGATCTCGAGGCCATCCGCACGCTGACGCTGCAGATGCGCGAGCGCATGCTCGTGCACGGCAAGGCCCGCGGCCGGCTCGGACGCATCGTCGGCAGCGTCAACCCGCTGATTCCCAAGCCCGGCACGGCGTTCCAGTGGCTGCCGATGGAGAACGTCAAGGAAACCGACCGCAAGATCGTCAAGCTGCGCAAGCTGATGTCGGGCATCGACAACGTCTACTTCACGATCAAGAGCGAGCGGCACTCGTACTACCAGGCCCTCCTCTCGCTCGGCGACCGCCGTGTCGCGGCGGCCATCGTCGCCGCCGAGCGCAACGGCGGCCAGTGGCGCGCCGCCGTCGCCGAGACCGGTGTCGACGCCGACGCGGTCATCTTCCGCGACCGGCGCGACGACGCGCGCCTGCCCTGGGACATCATCGACGGTGGCCTCAAGCAGAGCTTTTTCCGCAGCGAGTTCGACAAGTCGACGCGCGCCGAGTGGACGCTCCCGCCGAAGCGCGCCCGCGAGAATCAGATCCTCATCCCGACGCTCTGATCGAGGCGCCTATACCGTCTGCGTCGTGTCGGCTGTCGCCGCCGTCGTCGGTTCGGCCGTCGCAAGTTCGGGCGGCGCCGGTTCGGCCGACAGCAACTGCGCCTCGTACTCGGCGAACGCCTGCAGGATCAGCGCGCGCAGCGGTTCCTGCGCGGTCGAGTCGACGACCGGCCGCAGCAGCGCGAAGCTGCGACGCTCGCCGTTGACCGAGAAGCTGCGAGCC
>JBDSLU010000239.1:0-7162 GCA_039916225.1 Vicinamibacteraceae bacterium | reverse complement strand
GTGACGAACTCGGCCAGCCGATCGCGGGCGGCCACCGTGTAGCCGGCCACGAAGAGCAGCAGACCCGCGGCGCCGACGAGCAGGGTGTGGGCAATCTTGGCGCGGCGCGACGCGGCCTCGGTTCCGGCATCGGCGCGATCGTCGCGGCCTGGTGGGGCGGCAATGTCCGGCGGCGCCAGGCGCGCCGCGAGGGTACCGCTCACCACCGCCACGCCCGAGTCCGCCATCAGCCGCGGCTCGACCGGCCGGGCGTCGTCGGTCCGGGCGGGGTCGGTCCGGGCGGGGTCGGTCCAGCCGCGTCGATCGGCGGCGGCCGCGGCGCTGGCCTCGGCCACCCGTTGCCGCTCGGCGACGGCGCTGCGAGCGCGTTCGATGTAGGCCCGGGCGCGCGGGTTGGGGCGATCGAGGAAGAAGACCCGCGACCACACCTGTACCGCGCTGTCGTAGCGGCCGGCGAAATATTCGTCGAGCCCGGCCGTGAGCAGCTGATCGATGCGAGCCGCCTGATCGTCCGGAGGGGACGACGGCGCTGGCGGAGAGGCGAGCGGCGATGGCGCGTCGTCGGGCATGGGGTCGCGACTAGCCGCGATTATCGGTGACTTCGGGCGACCCACGCAAGGACAGTGAACGGCCCTCGCGCCGCCGTCCCGCGCCTCGGCTATGCTCGCCGGCACATGGACGCCGCGCTGATCGAAGCGATCCCCAACGTCAGCGAGGGCCGCGACGTGGCGCGCCTCGATCGCTGCGCGGCGGCGATCGCCGGCTCCGGCGCGACACTGCTCGATCGCACGGCCGACTGGTCGCATCACCGCGCCGTGTTCACCTTCGCCGGCGAGCGCCCGACCGTCGAGCAGGCGGCGCGTGCGCTGGCCGCGATCGCCGCCGCCGAGATCGACCTCACCGCCCACGCCGGCGTCCACCCGCGCATCGGCGCGCTCGACGTGCTGCCATTCGTGCCGCTTGGCTCGGCATCGATGGACGATGCCATCGCCGCGGCGCACGACCTGGGGCGCCATGTCGGCGACATACTCGGGATCCCGGTCTTCCTCTACGAAGCGGCGGCGCGCTCGCCGGTCCGGCAGCCTCTCGAGGCGGTCCGGCGCGGCGGGCTCGCCGGCCTCGCCGCCCGCCTGTGCGATCCGGCGTGGCAGCCCGACTACGGCCCGGCCACGCTGCACCCGACCGCCGGGGCGATGGCCATTGGCGCACGCGGTCCGCTGGTCGCCTGGAATCTCGTCCTCGACCGCGCCGATCTGCCACTGGCGCAACACATCGCGCGCACCGTCCGCGCGTCCGGCGGGGGGCTCACCCACCTCAAAGCGCTAGGCCTCGCCCTCGAACACACCGGCCAGGTTCAGGTGTCGATGAATCTCACCAATTACCGCACCACGTCTATGGCCGAGGTGTTTCGCGCCGTCGACGCCGAGGCACGGCGGGCCGGTGCGGTGATCGCCGACAGCGAGATTATTGGCCTCGTGCCGCGCGCCGCCCTCGCCGACCTCGCAGTCGTGGCCCCTGAGTGGGCATCGCGTCACGCCGCGCAGGCGCTCGAAGATCGACTCACCGCCTGCGGCCTGCCGGCGCTGAGCCCCGCCTCGGGAAACGCATGACGTCCGCGCCGTTGCCGCTGCGGCTAAGGCCGACAATCGCGGCATTCGCCATCGCCAGCGCCGCCGGGAGCCTGATGCTCGGGACGTGCGCGCTCGGCTTGCAAGCCTTGGAAAGCCAGAACACGGGTTCGCCCATTGCCAGCACGGCCGGGAACGCAGCGGTGCTGCTCGGTGCCGTAGCGCTGTGGGTATTCGCCGCGAGCTGCGTCTACGCGGCCAACCAACAATGGATCGGCCGGGCACGCGACCAGCAGATGGAGCGCTTCGTGATGTGCCTGCTCCTCGCGATCCCCGTCTTCGTCGTGATCGTGATGGTCGGGATGTCGCTCTACGTCAACCTGGGCGGACGACTGTAGTTCAATCCGCGCTAAATGGCGTCGTCCGCCGGTGCCTCACCGCCCCGCCGCGCCGGCGCGATCCCGAAGGCCCGCATCTTGCGATACAGGTTGCTGCGCTCGACGTCGAGCACCTCGGCGGTGCGCGAGATGTTGCCCTGCTGCTCGGCCAGCGTGCGCAGGATGTAATCGCGCTCGAAGCGCTCGCGCGCCTCGTGCAGCGGCAGCACCGGGCTGTTTGGGCCGGTCTGCTCGCCGGGCCGCACGACGCCCTCGAGAAACGTCAGATGCTCGATCGTGATGGTGTCGCCGGGAACCATGATCAGCAGGCGCTCGATCACGTTGCGCAGCTCGCGCACGTTGCCCGGCCACGGGTAACTGCGCAGCGCCACCAGCGCGCCAGGATCCCAGGCCTTCGGCCGCCGGCCGTATTCGCGCGACAGCTCGCCCATGAAGTGCGCGGCGAGGCGCGGCACGTCCTCGTCGCGATCGCGCAGCGGCGGCACGAACACCGGGATGACGTTCAGGCGGAAATAGAGATCCTCGCGGAAACGATTGGCCCGGATCTCGGTCGGCAGGTCCTTGTTGGTGGCGGCAATCACTCGCACGTCGACGCGGACGCCGGACGAGCCGCCGACGGGATCGATGACCTGCTCCTGCAGCGCGCGCAGCACCTTGGCCTGCGTCTTCAGGCTCATGTCGGCGATCTCGTCGAGGAAGATCGTGCCGCCGTCGGCGGCCTCGAAGCGGCCGCGACGATCGCTGACCGCGCCGGTGAAGGCGCCCTTGACGTGGCCGAACAGCTCGCTCTCGATCAGCTCTTCGGGGATCGCCGCGCAGTTGACCTCGATGAACGGCCCGCTGCGGCGCCGGCTCAGTGCGTGCACGCTGCGCGCGACCAGCTCTTTCCCAGTCCCGTTCTCGCCGTAAATCAACACCCGGCCGTTGGTCGGCGCGGCCATCGCGATCTGCTCGCGCAGCTCGCGCATGCTGTGGCTCTCCCCCACCATGACCAGCCGCCGATCCGCGGAGGCGCGCAGGGCCCGGTTCTCGGCCTCGAGGTTGCGCTGGCGCAGGGCGTTGCGCACCACGAGCATCGTCTTGTCGAGCGATAACGGCTTCTCGACGAAGTCGAAGGCGCCCATCTTGATCGCCCGGACGGCGGACTCGACGCTGCCGTGGCCGGAGATGACGATGACCTCGGCATCGACGCGGCGCTGGCGGAGCGCCGCCAGCGTGTCGAGGCCGTCCATGCCGGGCAGCCAGACGTCCAGGAGGATGGCGTCGTAGGCGCGGCGCGCGGTGGCTTCGAGGCAGGCCTCGCCGCTCGGCGCGGTCTCGACCTCGTAGCCCTCGTCCTTGAGCACGCCGGTCAGCGCGGCGCGGACGCCGGCTTCGTCGTCGACGACCAGAACCGAAGCTTTCATGCGACTGGATTGCCGTTCAGGAGGCCCGCTCAGACGGGCAATTCGATGGTGAAGCACGTACCGTGCGGGGTGTTGTCGGCCGCTTCGATGCTGCCGCCGTGCTCGGCGATGATCCGGCGGACGATGGCGAGGC
Organism: Vicinamibacteraceae bacterium; assembly: GCA_039916225.1. Taxonomy (GTDB): domain Bacteria; phylum Acidobacteriota; class Vicinamibacteria; order Vicinamibacterales; family Vicinamibacteraceae; genus JBDSLU01. Next base: position 3,657 of record JBDSLU010000239.1, on the reverse strand, counting down.
CGAGACCGCTGCCCCGCCCCTTGGTCGAATAATACGGCATGAAGAGCTTGCTGCGATCGCCGGCCGGGAGTCCGGGGCCGTCGTCGGCGACGCGGAGCCGCACGATGCCGTGCGCCGGGTGATAGGCGGTGTCGATGGTGATGGTGCCGGTGGCGTCTGCGCTCATCCGCCCGGTTTCGCGGGCCTCGGTCAGCGCCTCGATGGCGTTGTCGATGAGGTTGATGACGACGCGGCGCACCTGCTCCGGGTCGAGGCGCACGAGCGGCAGGTCCGTCCCCGCATGGATCTCGATCGCCGCATGCGTGAGCAGTCCGGCGTAGAGCCCCAGCGCGTCGGTCAGCAGCGCGTTGAGATCGGTCGGCACGGCCTTCGGCGCCGGCATGCGGGCGAACTGCGAGAACTCGTCGACCAGCGACTTCAGCGACTCGACCTCGGCGATGATGGCGCGGGCGCACTCGTCGACCAGGCGCCGCGTCGGCTCCGGCGCGTCGGTGAAATGGCGCTTCAGGCGCTCCGCCGACAGCTGGATCGGCGTCAGCGGATTCTTGATCTCGTGGGCGAGGCGCCGGGCCACGTCGCGCCACGCCGCCACCTTCTGCGCGCGGACCAGCGGCGTCACGTCGTCGACGACCAGCACGCTCTCGAGCGCCCCGCCGTCACCGCCGAGCGTGGTGGTGGCCGCCAGCAGGTGGCGCTCGTGGCCGTCGCGCACCAGCGTCACCTCGTGCTGAGCCGCGGTGTCGGGCGGCACCGCCACCGCCACGCCGCCATTGCCGCCGTACCCGACCGAGCCACCGGCGGCGCGATCGGTGCGCGCGTCACGCCGCGCGCCGATCGCCAGCGGTGCCAGCGGCCGCAGATCGTCGCGACCGAACACCACCGACGCCGGCGCGCCCAGCACGTCGGCGTCGAGCGCGAGGAGGCGCCGGGCCACCGGATTGACGACGCTGACGTGCCCCTGCGCGTCGAAGCAGACGACGCCGGTCGCGATGCGCTCGAGGATCGTCTCGAGGTAGCGGCGCCGTGCGTCGGCCTCGAGGCTCTTGCGCTCGAGCTCGAGACGCGACCGATCGAGCCGCTGCTGGCTCGACGCCAGCTCGCTCGCCATCGTGTTGAACGCCTCGACCAGCGCGCCGAACTCGTCGTGCGTGTCCGGCTCGATCCGGTGATCGAGGTGGCCGGCGCCGATCTCGCGCGCGCCGGCGGCGAGCCGCTGCACCGGTCGCGTAATCCGCTTGGCCAGGAACAGGCCCATCCACGTCGCGCTGATCAGGATCAGCAGCGTGAGGCCGAGAAAGAAGGAGAGGTAGACGCCCTCGAGCGGCTGGCGCATCTCGTGGAGCTGCGTATAGTCCTCGTAGGCCTCGACGATGCGGGCCGAGTGGCGCGCGAGCTCGTCGGTCAGGTAGACGCTGGCGATGACCACGCCGGTCGGCCGGCCCTCGGGCGTCGGCCGGATCGGCGCCGACCCGCGCAGCAGCTCGCCACCGGACGGGAGCTTCTCGATCGACCAGTTCTGCCCGCCTGACGCGGTCCGTGACGCCAGCACGAAGGCCGGCGCGAACCCCGGCGGCAGGCTCGGCGCCGCCGCTTCGACCACCGCCGCCACTGGCGGCGTCTCGCGCCCGGTGACGCGGTAGACCTCGACCAGGCTCAGCTGCCGCTGCCCCAGCTCGGCACCGAGGATGCCGCGGATGGTCGTGAGGTCGCTCGACGACAGGTCGACGGTCGCGAGGGCCCGCGCCAGCGCACTGGCGTGCGCCGTGACGGCCCGCGTGCGCTCGGCGTAATAGTCGCTGGCAATCTCGCGCGCCGAACTGATCACGGTATCGATCGGCGGCGAGAACCAGCGGCTGGCGGCGTTGCGGATGAGCTCGCTGCCAACCAGCAGCACCAACACCGCGGGGATCAGCGTCAGCCCGAGCAGCGCGGCAACCAGCTTGGCGCGGAAGCGTGCGAAGGGCAGCGCCCGCCGCCGCTCCACCACCAGCTTGAGGATGTTGCGCGCCAGCACGAAGACCAGCGCCAGCATCAGCGTCAGGTCGGCGACCGACACCGCGTAGAGGACGACCGAGCTCAGAAAATCGAGCGACAGCTGCGACGAGCGCGCGGCCAGCGACAGCATCGCGGCGAGCGCCGCGACGAGCAGTCCGATCCAGAGCAGGATCAGGACGGGGTTGTCCCGCAGCGGCCGGCGAGGCGCGAGCCACCGCAGGCGTCCGGGCGTCATGGCACGAAGGTGAACCCGGCGCTGCCGTGCGCCGAGGGCCGGGCCCACGGCCAGAACGACCAGGTGTGGCGCGGCGACGTCCGGCCGCGGACGCGGACGTCGTAAGTGGTCTGTTCCTGCAGCTCCCGCGTCGTGAACAACGGCAGCCGCTCGAAGGTCGACACCCACCGCCGGACGTCCTCGACGTGGCCGGTGGCCCGCGCCTCGGCGACGCGGCCGTCCTGCAGCAGCGTGACGTGATAGCGACGCGTCACCGGCTCGAAGCGGACCGTCACGGCGACGCGGGCCGAGGCGACCAGCTTGTCGAACCAGAACGCCGAGGGCCGCCGCAGCTCGACGTCGTAGGTGAACGTCGTCGGCATGCCGTTGGCGATGGCCTGCTCGACGGCCGGCGTGACCGCTCGCGCGGTGGAGAACGACACCAGGATCGACTCGCCGCGGGCCAGCGGCGCCACGGTGATGGTGTCTTCACCGGCTGTCTCGGTCGCCAGCGCCTGCCCGGCCACGGCCGCAGGCGCCAGACCGCCGGCCAGGCCGCACAGCAGGCCTGCGAGCCAGGCCCGCCTTCGCCAGTCGACCGACTGGCTTCGGCGCGCGAACGCGGGGCGGCCGAAGATCATTCCTTCGCTCCGAGCAGATCCCTCAGCTCGGTCATGAACTCCCCGACGTCACGGAAATGGCGGTAGACCGAGGCGAAGCGGACGTAGGCGACCTTGTCCAGGCCCTTCAGCTCGTGCATCACGAAGGCGCCGACGTCGGCGACCGACATCTCTTTCTCCGGTCGGTCCTGCAGCGTCATCTCGACCCGGTCGGCGATGGCTTCGAGGGCGGCCACGCTGACCGGCCGCTTCTCGCAGGCCTTGAGCAGGCCGGCGATCAGCTTCTGCCGGTCGAACCGCTCGCGGCGGCCGTCCTTCTTGACCACCATGTACGGGATCTCGTCGACCCGCTCGTAGCTGGTGAAGCGGCGGGCGCACTCCAGGCACTCGCGGCGGCGGCGGATGACGTCGCCTTCGCGGCTCTCGCGCGAGTCGACGACCTTGTCACCGAGATGACCGCAGAACGGGCATTTCATGCGCCTGGCGCTCCCTGGTCGGTCTCGCCAGTGGCGAGCGGCGCCGGGACGGCGCCGTCCGCCGCGCGCGCCTCGTCGCCGAGGCGCCGGACCCGCGTCAGGTTGAGACCGTCTTGCATCATGAACAATCCGCCCAGCAGCGTCACCGGGACGAACGACGCGGCGTGCAGCACGAGCGCCGCACCGACCGCCCGGTCGTTGTCCACGCCGTAGAATACCGCCGTCGACAAGGTGGTGGGCCGATTGCTGCTCGACGGGGGCCTACCAGCCACTGAGCTCGGTCTCTACGTGAGCGGACGAGCCGGCTTCGAGATCGTGCAGAAGGCGTGGGCCGCCGGCTTCAGCGCGGTGG
>JBDSLU010000238.1:0-8789 GCA_039916225.1 Vicinamibacteraceae bacterium | reverse complement strand
TCCACGTCGCCCAGGCGAAGGGCCTGGCCCAGGCGGGGCTGCGCGCCTTCGTCATCAGCGGGAATCTCGGCCAGCCCGACTCCCGCGCCCGCTACGACCTGCCAGCGGACCAGATCCAGCGATACGTCGCCGGTTTCGTCAGCGAGGTGTCGGGCGCCTAGCAGCTTTCACGAATGCCGAGGGTCAGGGCATCAGCGCTTCCCGGCAGTAGGCCAGGCACTTCTTGATCTCGGTCACGCGATCGGACCCCTCGGGGACCTTGTACTCGAACTCGATGATCGGCCGGATGCTCCACTTGTTGTCGCGGATGGCCTGCAGGATCGGGCGAATCTGCGTGTCACCCTGGCCGAACGGCGTGTTCTCGCCGCCATTGGTTCCGAGCTTGCGATCCTTGACGTGGATGTGGGGGATGCGATCGGCGTACTTGGTGATGAACGGCAGCGGTGACGTGTTGTGGGTGGCCGTCCAGTGGCCGATGTCGATGTTGGCGCCGTTGTAGCGCGCCTCCTTGAAGAGCGCCTCGTAGGTCGCCGCGCCGGCCTGGGCGTGATGGTGGTAGGCCATGAAGAGCTTGTGCTTGTCGGCGAACGCGCCGATGCGCTTCGTGTCCCCGGCCGCTGTGGGCAGTTCGGACGAGATCGCTCGGGCGCCCAGATCGCGGGCCATCTGGAAGAAGTAGTCCACTTCCTCGTTCGAGACCGTGTAGATGTCGTCGACCTTCAGGATGTCGATGACCACGCCGGCCTTCTGGTACATCTGTCGAAGCTCTTTCAGCTTGCTGGTCGGCGCCGCCAGCCGCCACGTCCGTACGTCGGCCGCCAACTTGCGAGCGGCTTCGACCTGCTCGGGCGTCTGCGTCCGGCCAGCCTGGCCGCCGGCGGCCATCTGCTGGGGCGTGGGCGCGGCCGCGGCCGTTCCCGCCGCGCGGGCCGCTTCCCGCGCCTGGGCGAGCTCGCCCGCCGCGCGGACGGTCGGCGATCCGAGGAAGTGCTCGACCGGCTGGGCCCGAAGCTCGAGGCCCCCCACGCCGACGTCCACGACCCGCTTCAGCAGATCCTCGGCCGCGATGTTGTTGCCGGTGCCGAGGCTGTAGGGCACGTTGAGCCCGACCTGCACGCCGGCCCAGCGTGACATCGAAGGTTGAGCCTGGCCGACCGCCGCGGCGAGGTCGCCTCGCAGCAGCGCGCCGACGGCGGGGGCGCTGGCCAGGGCTACTCGTCCGAACTCGCGTCTCGTGATTGACATGAACTCTCGTCTCCTTGTGGGGTCAGGACGTTCCGGCCGCACGATACCAGCGATCTCGGCTGGACAGCCATCGCGGCCTGCCCGTCCGTGGGCCGTGGCACCCGCGCAGTAGACTGGCCCATGGCCCGCCCATCCCTGCTCGAACCAGCTCGTCCGCTGTCGACCGGGCGGACCGTGGCCCGGGTGGCGCTCGGCGCGATGCTGCTCTTCACCGGCATCAGTCACCTGACCTTTGCCCGGCGCGAGTTCATCGCCCAGGTGCCGCGATCCCTGCCGCTGTCGGACGATGCGGTCGTCCTGCTGTCCGGGGCCGCCGAACTGCTCATCGGCGCCAGCCTGGTCGCCCTGCCGACGCGTCGCGTGCCCGTCGGCCTGGCCACGGCGGCGTTCTTCGTCGCCATCTTCCCCGGCAACATCGCGCAGTATCTCAACGGGGTGTCGGCCTTCGGCCTCGACACCGACGGCAAGCGGCTGGCGCGTCTGTTCTTCCAGCCGGCGCTGGTCGCCTGGGCCCTGCACAGCACCGGCGCGTGGGAATGGCTGCGCGACCGCGAGCCGCCGCGATCGAGGCGTGACCGGGTCAGCGCGCCTTCGCCTGGTAGCCGGGACCGCGCAGCGCCCGGCCCGGACGCGCCTTCGTGATGGCGCCGTTGGCCACGACCGCCTGACCGTTGACGAAGACGTGCCGGACGCCGATGGAGTAGTGGTTCGGCTGCTCGAACGTGGCCACGTCGGCCACCGTGGCCGGGTCGAAGACGACCAGGTCGGCCATCATGCCCGGCCGCACCAGGCCCCGGTCGGTGATGCCGACGCGAATCGCCGCCTGTGACGTCATCTTGCGCACGGCATCTTCGAGCGTGAGCACGCCCTCCTGCCGCACGTACTTGCCCAGGACGCGCGTGAACGTGCCCCAGGCTCGCGGATGCGACTTGGAGACCGACATCGGTCCGTCCTCGGCGCGTGCGCCCGAGTCGGTGTCGAACGACACCCACGGCGTGCGCATCGCGTCGATGACGTCGCTCTCGCGCATGATCGAGATGATGACCGACGATTCCGCCTTGTCGGCGATGACGAGGTCGATCGCCGCATCGCGCGGATCCTTGCCCATCGCCGTGCCGATGGCGTCGAAGGACATGCCCTCGTACTTGCGCAACGCGGGATCGAGGACTGAGCTGAGCATGACGCCGGCGGGGCCGCCCGACCCGAACCACTGGTTCTCGAACGGCGCATTGGGGTCGTCCATGTCCCGCTTGACCCGGGCGCGAGTGTCGGGATCCTGCAGGCGCTTCAGCATGGCTTCCGTGCCGCCTTCGCGCACCCAGACGGGCAGGCACGCATCGAGGCCGTTCGACGCGCGGTCGTAGGGGTCGACATTGGCCGACACCCGCAGGCCCTTGGCCCGCGCTGCCTCGATGCGGCGCAGAACCTCGGTCATCTTGCCCCAGTTGGCCTTGTAGGCCGTCTTCAGGTGCCAGATTTCGGTCGGGATGTCGGCGCGCTCGGCGATCGCCAGGACCTCGTCGATCGATTCGAAGATCCTGTTGGCCTCCGAGCGCTGGTGCGTGATGTAGATGCCGCCGTGCTCGGCCGCCACTTTGGCCAGTTCGACGAGTTCGTCGGTGGTCGAATAGCGGTTGGGGATGTACTGCAGGGAGGAGCTCAATCCCAGGGCGCCCTGGGCCATGGCTTCGGCCACGAGCGCCTTCATCTTGGCCATCTCGGCGGCCGTGGCGGCGCGGTCGTCCTTACCCACCACGTAGTCGCGCAGCCCGCCAGACCCCACGAACGTCCCGATGTTGACCGCCGTCGTCGACGTCGCCAGCCGGGCGAAGTACTGGTCGAGGGTCAGCCAGTCCTGCGTGATGCCGAAGGCGTCGTAGCTGGCCTTGCGGTCGGCCTTCATCCTGTCGTCGACAGGGGCGATCGACACGCCCTCGCCCGTGATCTCGGTCGTGATGCCCTGGGTGATCTTGCTGGCGGCCCGCGAGTCGACGAGCACGTTGAACTCGGACTGGCCGAGCAGGTCGATGAAGCCGGGCGCGACCACCTGACCGGTGGCGTCGATGCGGGTAGCGGCACGGGCCGAGGACAGATTGCCGATGGCGGTGATGCGGTCGCCGGTGATGCCGACGTCGGCCCGGAACCATGGCGCGCCGGTGCCGTCGACCACGCGGCCATTGGCAATCACCACGTCGAAGGTTCGCACCTGGGCGGCAGGTGCGGCGGCCGACAGCGTCGGGGCCGCCGTGGGCCTGCTACAGCCGCTCGACAGCACCAAGGCCGCAGCGACCACGAGGAAGGGGCGAGAGATGGAGGCCACTCGGATCGCGCTCATGGCGCGTAGTCTAAGCTGTCGGACGTTCAGGAGGTCGACTTGGTGCGCGCCGCTGGCGCAGGGTGTCGAACTCCTGCTGGAGCCGATCGAGCTGGTCGTCCGACATCTCCTCGAGCCGCAGCAGCTGATCGCGGGCCCCGGACGTGCTGCGAATCAGCTCATCCAGCTTCAGCTGCAGCGCGCGCGTGTCGCGGTTCTGCGTGTTCTGCAGCAGGAAGGCGACGAGGAAGGTGACCTGCGAGGCCACCGTGTTCATGGTCAGCTGCCACGTATCCGAGTAGGCGAACACCGGGCCGAGCGCCAGCCAGACCACGGAGACGACGAGGATGGTCACGAAGGCCCACGGCGAGCCGATGATGACCGCCGTACGATCGGCGAGGTTCCGAAAGGTGCCGTTCACAGCCGCTCCGTTTCTGGCGTGGACCAAGACGTGGTCGGAGGTCAGATGGCGTCACGCCACCTGCCGTGACCAGCGTTGACGAGTGAGGAGATAGAAGCCGGACCCGAAGACGACGGCGGCGCCGGCGACGGTCCACGCGCTCGGCAGATGGCCGAACACGATGGCGCCGGCCATGGTCATCCAGATCATCTGCGCGTAGCTGAAGGGCGCCAGCACCGGCGCCGGGGCGTGCCGGTGCGCGGCGATCAGCATCCAGTGTCCGACCCAGCCGAGCGCGCCCACCGCCACCAGGCCGACGACCGTCGAGAGCCGGGACGGCGTGGTCCACACCATCGCCATCGGAATGGCCGCCGCCACCGTGCCGACGACCGAGGAGTAGAACGACGTGGTCTCGGTGCGATCGCAGGACGCCAGCTTGCGGGTCGCGATGCTGTAGAGGGCGGTGCAGGTTGCGGCCAGCAGCGAAAAGGCGGCGGCGGGATGTATGCCGGCGGCTCCCGGCCTCGTCACCAGCAGGACACCCGTGAAGCCGATGCCGATGGCCGTCCAGCGTCGCCAATCGAGCCACTCGCCCAGGATCGGCCCGGCCAGCCCGGCGACGAGAAACGGCGTGGTGAACATGATCGCGGCGGTCTGATCGAGCTGCAGGAAGCGCAGCGCGGCGAAATTGAAGCCCGTCGCGCCCAGCAGCAGCGCCGACCGGCCCAGTTGCAGCCAGGGTCGCTGCGTTCGCAGCAGTCCCGGCACCGTCCACGGGTTGAGGACGACGAACGACAGCAGGAAGTGGACCGCGAAGCGCGCGCCGATCACCTGGATCGTGTCCATCCGGCTACTGAGCCATTTGGCCGTCGTGTCGAGCAGGGCGAAGCAGAAGACCGCCGCGCACATCAGGCCGATACCGGTCAGGCGCGATCGCCGCGCGCTGGCCAGGACGAAGGACGAGGGCGAATTCAGGCGGAGTTTCCAGTCTGGCGAAGGATGGCGTCTCGCTGGCCGGGCGTGGTCGCGGCAAGGCCTGCCGTGGAGCAGGATAGTGGGCCGAGGCCGTCGAATGCCACCGGCAGGGGCGGCGGCCCGGCCGCCTACCAGCGAGAACCGAGCGGTAATCCGCGGTGAACGCGCTGAAGTCGGACTTCAGGTAGCGCGCTGCATCGAGTCGGTGCTTGACGGCCGGAGGACCGAAGGGCTACACATCGTCGCCATGCATGCCATCCGCATCGTCGCTCTGGTCCTGGCCGCCTCGCTGACCGCGTTCGCCCAGGAGGCGACGCTTCCCGGGATCGGCGCCGCCATGCAGGAAATGGTGGCGAAGCAGGAGGTGACGGGCGCCGTCACCGTAGTGGTCTCGAAGGACCGCGTCCTGCACCTCGAGGCCACCGGGTCGGCCGACGTGGCGACGAAGCGTCCCATGACGCCCGACACGCTGTTCTGGATCGCGTCGATGACCAAGCCGGTGACCGGCGTGGCCGTGCTGATACTGCAAGACGAGGGCAAGCTGAAGGTCTCCGATCAGGTGTCGAAGTACCTGCCCGGCTTCGCCGGCCTGAAGACGCCGTCGGGCAAGCCGGCCAACCTGACGATCACGCAGATCCTCACCCACACGTCGGGCCTTGGCGAGGCGACCGGCCCGGCGGCACAGGAGGCCAAGACGCTGGCCGACCTGGAGAAGCTGTGGCTCGCCGCGCCGATGCAGTACGAACCGGGCGAGAAGTGGAAGTACACCCAGAGCGGGATCAACGCCGCCTCGCGCATCATCGAGGTGATCAGCGGGAAGACGTTCGACGTGTTCGTGCAGGAGCGGATCTTCGACCCGCTCGGCATGAAGGACACGACCTTCTATCCGACGGACGCGCAGCGGGCGCGGCTGGTCACGGCCTACGCCAAGAACCCGACCACCGGCGTGCTCGAGGTCGTGCCGCCGCGCCCCGACTTCGGCCCGCGCAACCGTCCGCCCCAGGGCAACGGCGGGCTCTACTCGACCGGGCCGGACTACGCACGCTTCTGCCAAATGCTCCTGAACGGCGGCACGCTCGACGGCCGCCGCTATCTGACCGCCGCGGCCATGAAGTTCCTGACGACGCCGCAGACCGGCGACCTGCCGACCGGCTTCTTCCAGACCGACGCGTCGGGCAACCGCGGCGCCAACTACGGCTGGGGCATGGCCACCAGCATCCTGAAGACCCCGCACGACGGCGTGGCGTCGATGCTCTCGCCCGGCACCTACGGCCACGGCGGCGCGTGGGGCACCCAGGCCTGGATCGATCCCGTGAAGGGCGTCGCCTACATCCTCATGATCCAGCGCTCGGGGCTGCCGAACAGCGACGGCAGCGACATCCGCCGCGCCTTCCAGCAGGCGGCGGCCACGGCTCTTGCGAAGTAACCGCTCCCAAGGCGGACAGCGCCCGACGCAGAGGCCGCTGGGCGGACCGGTCGCCACCTGATGTCTAAGAGATAATCAGGCCGTTACGGCGGCAGGGGTGTCTATTCATACGATGCCGGTGACGGGTGAAGAAGCCTTACGGCGGCTGGCGCGCCGGTTGGCCCTCGGTCTGTGCCTGGATGTCTGGCCGACGTGGGCGGCCGGCGGCCTGTTGCTCGCCGGCGTGGCTACATTGATCGGCCGGGTCTTTGTCCCGGCGGCGTCATCGCTCGTGCCGTGGCTGTGGCTGGCACCGGTCCTGGCGGTCTGTCCCACCTTTCTCATCTGCTACCGGCGCTTCTACAGTTCCGCCGACGTCGTCGCGTTGGCCGATTCCCTGACGGGCGGCTCGGGCACGCTCATCGCCCTGTTCGAGACCGGCGATACGGCGTGGCGCGAGTCGGCGCTGGCGGCGACGGCGTCCGCGGTGACGCTCCCACGGCTCCGGCCGTGGCGACGGCTGGCGATCGTGTGGCCCGCCGCAGCCTTCATGGCGGCGGCGTTCTGGATTCCGCAGCGGCTGCCGCAAGGGCCCAGTGCGCCGCTCGCGAACGAGCTGGCCAGTCGCCTCGACGCCACGCTGGCCGAGTTGAAGCAGGAGCAGTTGGTCACGGCCGCCGAAGAAGAGCGCCTGGACGAGGAGATCGAACGTATCCGGCAGAGCGCCGAGCGCCGCGTCGACGCTTCGTCGTGGGAAGCCGTCGACGCCCTGAACGACAGGATCGCATCCGGCGTCGCCGAGAAGCAGAACGCGCTCCAGTGGGCCGACGAGGCGCTGGCCCGCTACGCCGCCGCGTCGAAGGGGGCCGGTGCCGGTGACCTGGGCGTCGCGGCGGCGCAGGTGGCCGAGTTGACGAAGGCGCTCGAACGATTGGAGCAGCACGGGCTGCTGCGCGGCGCGTCCGAGGACATCCAGCGGCTGCTCAAGGGCGCCAAACTGCCGACCGATGCCGCCGAGCTGACAGCGCTCATGGCGTCGCTCTCGAAGCACCTGCGAGACGCGAACGGACGCATCGCCGGACTCTCACAGCTCGGCAAGCTCCCGGGCCGGTTCGATCCGTCGGAGTTTCCGCTCGCCGCCGAGGCATCGGCCCGTGGCGGCGGCCGCCCGGGGCGTGGTGGCGTGACTCGCGGCCGGGCCGACGCCGACCTCACGTGGGGCAAGGAAACCGCGCCGCTCGATCGCTTCAAAGACCAGCCGTTGCCGCCGGGGGCGCCGCGCAGCCCGGACGACTGGGCCCCGGTCGCCGAGCTGCCGGGTGAGCCGGATGCGGCCCCGGTGCTGACGTCGCCGTCCGCCGCTCGCCAGTACGCGGCGGTCGCCGGCCAGAGCGCCTGGCGGCGCACGCTGGCGCCGCGGCACCAAAGTGCCGTCAAGAAGTATTTCGAGCAGTGAGGCGACACATGACCGGACGCGACCAGGGACTCATCACACCCGAGCGGATCGCGGCTGGCCAAGCCAAGGTCGCGCGAGTCGTCACCGAGCTGCGGCGCGTCATCTTCGGCAAGGAACAGGCCATCGACGAGATCGTCGCCGCGCTGCTCGCGCGCGGGCACGTCCTGCTCGAGGGCCTGCCTGGCCTGGGCAAGACCGAGCTCGTGAAAGCCCTGTCACGTCTCCTGTCGCTCGACTTCCGCCGCATCCAGTTCACGCCCGACCTGCTGCCCACCGACATCACGGGCAGTCACATCCTCCAGGAACGCGACGGCCGCAAGGAGTTCGTGTTCCATCCCGGCCCGGTCTTCACCAGCGTCCTCCTCGCCGACGAGATCAATCGCGCCTCACCGAAGACACAGTCGGCGCTCCTCGAGGCGATGCAGGAGCATCGGGTGACGACGTTCGGCGAAACGCGGCGGCTGCCGGAACCGTTCTTCGTGCTGGCGACGCAGAATCCCATCGAGCTGGAAGGGACGTACCCGCTCCCCGAGGCTCAGCTCGATCGATTCATGTTCAAAGTCGACATCGCCGGCGTCGAGCAATCGGTGCTCGAAGAGATCCTCATGACACGCGTGCACGGCGAGCCGCCGCCGCTCGAGGCGGTCCTCGACGCCAACGAACTGAACGACCTCTTTGCGCTGGTGGACGCGATCTTTCTGCCCCGCGCGGTCGCCAACTACATCGCGAGAATCGTCGCCGCCTCTCATCCGTCCTGCGCCGATTCGCCGGAGGCCGTGCGGACCTTCGTCAAGCACGGCAGCTCGCCGCGTGCCGCGATCGCCATCGGCGCCGCCGCGCGCGGGCTGGCCCTCCTGCGCGGCAAACCCAACGTCGGGTTCGACGACGTACGACGGATTGCCGCGCCGGCCATGGGACATCGGCTGGTGCTCGATTACTCGGCCAGGCTCGAAGGATGGGACGGCAGGCGCGTGGTCGCGACACTGCTCGACAC
>JBDSLU010000237.1:0-5418 GCA_039916225.1 Vicinamibacteraceae bacterium | reverse complement strand
CCCGGGGCTGCGCCGGAACAGGCGCAGCGAATGCCGGGTGTCCTTGGCGAGATCGGCGAACGAAATCACGGGCGTTCTCCCTTGCTTGCGGCCGCGCTCTCACGCGCGGCCGCGGGCCGGCCTCCGGTGCGTTCGACTGCTACTCGCGGCGCTGGGCGCCCCTCGGCGCCGGCACGCGGCCGGCGCCTGGCTCAGTGGGCGATGGCGTAGTCAGGCCAACAGACGACATCGGTAGTCAGATCGTTCACTCCGTCCGTCGTATCGGAGGAACTGCTGAGGCTGTCAGACGCCGGCCGGGGCCCGGCGGCCTGTGCCGCGGCCTGGACGGTCGGGTCGAGCGCCCGCTGGATCAGGGCCCGGGCGTCGGCGAGGTGAGCCCGGGTCAGGCCGTCCGCGCCGCGGCCCACCGCGCCCTGGAGCTGGTCGCCGAGCAGGCGCAGTTCCTGCCGGAAGAGCGCCCGGGCGTCGTCCGAGGCCGCCTGCCGGCCGTTGACCCGATCGGCCAGCGTCTCGAGGTAGGCCCGCTGGAGGTTGCGCCGGAACGCCGTGATCCGGACCGGCGCGGGGCCGGCCAGCTCGGTCCACACGCCGCGGCGGACGTCGGCCAGGAAATCCGTCGGGGCGTAGGCCCCGGCGCCGTCGATCGCCTCGCGCTCGACCAGGCGCAGGACACGGGCGCTCGACAGGAGCGAGGCCAGCACCCGCTGCTGCGCGGTGCGCAGCCGGTCGAGCGCGCCGGTCGGCTCGATCCGCCGCAACACCTCCGGGTTCACCAGGAAGGTCGGGGTCTGGAAGGCGTTCGCACCGAGGAACTGGACGGCAGCGACCTGCCGCGCCTTCGTGATCGGCGTGAACAGCACGCCGGCCTGGCCGCCGTGCTTCTGCTGCGAGTCGAAGCCGCCGACGATCGCCGAGACGTGGTTCATCTCGAGCACCCACTGGCCGAGGAGCCGGGTGTAGGCGAGCTGCAGATCATCGTAGGGCTCGCCCGGCTTGACGGTCGCCGAGAGCAGCATGCCGCCGACGCGCTCGAGGTTCTTCAGACCGAGCGTGGTCGCCTGGATCGCATCGGCGTCGCCGACCGCCTCGGTCAGCTCGCCCGGATCCGAGCCGGCGCTGTTCGACGTCGAGAAGCGCAGCCACGGCGTCTGATCCTGCTGGCGCGCCCATTCGTCGAGGGTCTTCCTCTCGGCGTCCGGTGAGGCCGCGCCGGCGATGGGCTGGTAGCCCCACTTGATGGCGAACAGATCGTAGGGCCCGATCTTCGGCACCAGGTCGGCCGCCGGCACGCCGTCCTCCGGCTGCACGACGTAGTTGAAGCGCGAGTAATCCATGATCGTCGGCGTGTGGCCGTTCTCTTTCAGCCACGTCGGATCGCGCAGCTTGCTGAACGGGTAGAGCGAGCTGGCCTTCATGTTGTGCGGCAGGCCCAGCGTGTGGCCGACCTCGTGCGCGACCACGTAGCGCACCAGCTCGCCCATCAGCGCGTCGGGCAGCGGCAGCGTCTTCGCCCGCGGATCGAGCGGACCGGCCTGGACGAAGTACCAGTGCGTCAGCAGGTTCATGACGTTGTGGTACATGAGGATGTCCGACTCGAGGATCTCGCCCGAGCGCGGATCGCGAACGTGCGGGCCCTGCGCGTTCTCGACCGTCGACGGCAGCCAGCGGATCACCGAATAGCGCGCATCTTCCGGGCTCCACTCCGGATCTTCGGCCGGGGTCGGCGCATCCTTGGCGACGATCGCCTTGCGGAAGCCGGCCGCCTCGAAGGCGCTCTGCCAGGCCTCGACGCCAGCCTTGACGTAGGGCACCCACTTCGCCGGCGTCGCCGGATCGATGTAGTAGACGATCGGCTTGACCGGCTCGGAGACGGCCGCGGCCGGGTCTTTCTTCTCGAGGCGCCAGCGGGTGATGTAGCGGCGTTCGGGCGCGCGGTGCTCCTCGACGCCGTAATCGAGCTGGGTCAGCGAGAAGAAACCCACGCGATCGTCGTGCAGGCGCGGCTGCATCGGCTTCTCGGGCAGCAGCACCATGCTGTAGGACATCAGGACGCTGGAGCTGCCCGGGCGCGAGGGCGGGGCGTTCGGCGCGCCCGGCCCGGGGCCGCCGGCACCGCCGCCGGCCGGATCGTTCGGCGTGGTGAACGTATGAATCGCCCGCACCTCGACGTTGGTGGGGAAGGCCTTTACCCGCTCGACGAAGGCGCGGCTCGGGTCGAAGCCGCGGGCCCGCAGCCGGGCCCGGACGTTGAACTCGGGGACCTCGGTGGTGAAGAGCGGCGAGACCTCGATGACGGGCGCCTCGCTCTTGCCCATCGTCACGATGGGGAAGGCCATCAGGATCGTGTCGAAGTTGGCGGCGTGGACGGCCCGGGCGATCGGCTGCGCCGGATCGGCGACCATCTCGTAGGACACGCTGCGCAGCAGGATGCGGCGGTCGCGGCGCTCCCAGCGGACGACGCGGTTGCCGGCGGCCTGGCCGCCGAAGCCGGCGCCGGGCGTGTTGGACGCGATCTGGCTGACCCACAGGAACTCGCGGCCGAGCATGTCCTTGGGGATCTCGTAATAGACGCGGTCGCGGATCCGGTGCACGGTGAAGACACCGGGATCGGACTTCGCGTCCTTGGTGATGACGCGATCGTAGGGGCGCAGATCCGGCGCCTCGCGGCGTTCCGCCCGACCGGGACCGGCCTCGTCGGACGCCTCGGCGCCGTCGCCTGACGCCGGGCGCGTGGGCGCCGAGGTCGTCGGCGGCGTGGCCGACGCGGCGGGGGACTTGGCGGCCGGAGCCGCCGGCTTGGTGGGGGCCGTGGTGGACCGGCTGGCGCAACCTGCCACGAGCAGTGGCAGGCAGGCGAGGATGGCGGTGCGCATACCGCCATCCTATGGCCGGCGAGGTTGGGCTGGAAGCCCTTCCTAGACCTTCTCGATGGTGATCTTTTCCATGATCACCGGCTGCGACGGGCGATCCTGGCTGCCGGTCTTGACGCGGCCGATGTTCTTGATGACATCGAGGCCCTCGACCACTTCCCCGAACACCGAGTGGCGTCCGTCGAGGTGCGGCGTGGCGCCGAGCGTGATGAAGAACTGGCTCCCGTTGGTGCCGGGCCCGGAGTTGGCCATCGACAGGATGCCGGCGCTCGAGTGGCGGGCCTGCGGCGAGAACTCGTCCTCGAAGCGGAAGCCGGGGCCGCCGGTGCCGGTGCCGAGCGGGCAGCCGCCCTGGATCATGAATCCCTTGATGACCCGGTGGAACGTCAGGCCGTCGTAGAACGGCCGGCTCACCGACTTGTCGGTGACCGGATCCTTCCACGCCTTGGTGCCCTCGGCGAGGCCGACGAAGTTGGCGACGGTCTTGGGCGCGACGTCGTCGAACAGCTTGACGACGAAGGTGCCCTGGTTGGTGGTGAAGTTGGCGTACGTTCCTGGCTCTCTGGACATGCGATTTTGGAGCTTACCCGCAAGCGGCGCGGGCGTAAAGCGCGGCCGGACGCGCGGCGCGGACTAGAATTGAGCCAGCTCATGATGAGACGCCGACGCACCGCCGTGCCAGGAAGTGGACGATGACAGGTCCCGGATCCGGCCCCAGCCCGCAGCTGGCCGAACACGCCCGCTTGGGCCGCGCCGTGGTGCTGTCGGCGGTGCTGCCGCTCGATCGATCGGGCCGCATCGTCGAGGGCGGCATCCGCGAACAGACGCGGTGCGTCCTCGAGCGTCTCGGTGAGGCGGCGTCCCGCGCCGGCGTCTCGATCGCGCGCGCCGCCGCCATCCACGTCTACCTGCGCGACGCCGCCGACTTCGCGGCGATGAACGAGGCCTACGCCCCGTTCTTCCCGGTCGATCCGCCGACGCGCACCACGGTGGTCGCGCCGCCGGTGGAGCAAGCGGCGGCGATCGCGATCTCGGCGGTCGTGATCCCGGATGGCGAACCGCGCGACGTCGTCCACCCGGCCGCGTGGCAGCGATCGAGGCATCCCTACAGTTACGCGATCCGCAGCGGCGACACGCTGTGGCTGAGCGGCCTGGTGTCACGTCGCGGCACCGACGGTGCCGCGGTGGACGGCGACGTCGGGCTCCAGACGCAGGTCGTGCTCGACAACGCCCGCGATCTGCTGGCGGCCGGCGGCTTCGGCTTCGCCGACGTCGTCAGCGCGCGTGTCTACATTCCCGAGGCCGGCGACTTCGCGCCGATGAACGACGTCTATCGTCAGGCGTTCGCGGGGATGTCGCCGCCCGCGCGTGCGACCGTGGTGGCCGGCTTGATGCTGCCGTCGCTCCAGGTCGAGATCACGTTCGTCGCGGTCCGCGATCCGGGGCGCGTCGCGGTCGGGCCGTCCGGGCCGCTGCCCTTCAGCCCAGGCATTGTCGCCGGTGGCCGTCTGTTCGTCGCCGGCATGCTCGGCAACGCGGCCGGCGCGCGTATCGACACGACGACGCAGACCCGCGAGATCGTCACCCGCGTCGGCCAGACGCTCGGGCAGGCCGGCTACACCTGGGCCGACGTCAGCGAGGCGCTGATCTACGTGACCGGGCCTGGCGTCGCCGCGAGCGTGCTGAGCGAGTTGTCGCACGCGCGTGCCGATGGCCTGCCGGCCGGCGTCGTCGTGCAGTCGGCCCTCGTCGTGCCGGACGCCACCGTCGAGATCATGGTCACCGCCGCGAAGAGCGCCGCTACGCCGTGAGCCGTCGCGGCGCGGTCCTGATCGCCCTGGCGGCGTCGGCCGCGGCGCTCGCGCCTGTGACCGGTGCCTCGCCACAGCGCTACACCCCAGCCACGCCGTCGATCGCGCCGGTCCCGATGTCCGCGTCGTGCCGACCCGAGGCCGCCGCCGACGTCGATCTCGGCGCGGCGTGGCTCCTCGTCCGCGCGCCGGTTGCGGCGCGCCCCGCCTTCGATCGCGCCGTCGATCACGATCCGGATTGCGCGCTCGGCTACTGGGGCCAGGCGCTGGTCCGGTTCGACGAGGCCGCCGCCGGTGCGCCGGGCGCCGTCGCCGCTGTCGAAGCCACCATCGCCCGTGCGCTGGCGGTTCCCGCGCGGACGCCGTTCGAGCGCGCCGCCGTCGGTGCGCTGGCTCGCCTCCGCACCCGCGAAGCGGCACCCGGCGTGCCGGCGGCGTGGCCGGCGCGCCTGGCCGCCTATCGCGACGCGCTGTGCGCCGAGGCCGCCTCCGATCGCGGCGTGCGCCTGTGGTGTGCCCGCGCCCTCGCCGACTCCTGGACGCCATCGTCCACCGGGCTCGCCGCTGTCGCCGGCCCCGCGGTGACGGCGCTCGACCACGTCGTCGAGCTCGCGCGCACGCAGCCGTTGGACGTCGGCGCCGCGCTGATCGCGCTCGACGTCGCGCCCGACCCGCGCGCACCCATCGTCACGCGCGCCCTGGCCACCATCGCCGCCGCGAATCCGCCGGCGGTGGCG
>JBDSLU010000236.1:0-6465 GCA_039916225.1 Vicinamibacteraceae bacterium | reverse complement strand
GCCTGGCTCCCTCGGCGTCTCCGCGATCGGCGGGCGCCACTGCCCGTCTACGTCGCCACTACCCCGGCGTCGGCCAAATAGGCGGCCATCGTGCGCGCGAAGTGCGGGAACGCCACCTCGGGCTCTTCGATCTCCGGGTGCCACTTCTTCTCCCACTCGAAGCAGTAGTAGCCCTTGTAGCCCGCCTTCGCGAGCACGGACACCTGCGCCTTGACCGGCACCTCGCCTGTTCCGGTCAGGACGTAGCGGCGGTCCGTGCCGTCAGGCTTCGAGTCCTTCAGGTGCGTGTGTCGGATATAACGGCCTAGCGCGGCGTAGGTGTCGGCCGGCGCCTCGTTCCCCGCGACGAACGTGTGATGCGCGTCCCACAGGAGGGCAAAGCCCTCTGAATGGACCGCGCTCTCAATCGCGAGGAGGTCTTTCGACCTTGTGAAGTCGCCGTGCGATTCCATCAGCACCGTCACGCCTGCTTGCTTGGCGTGCGCAGCCATCTGCTGGAAGCCTTCGACGACGCGCTTCATGACGTCCTCGCGTGGCTCGCCGTCCGGGATCTTGTCGCCGAACATGCGCACGTACTTGACGTCCATGGCGTGGGCGAGATCGATGAACCGGCGGCCCTCGTCGAGCTGTGCCTGTCGAGTGACGGCCTCTTTCTCGTGCATCCGGGAGGAGGCGCCGAGGTCCGAGATCAGGAGACCGAGGGCGCCGAGATCCTTCCGTGTGTCCGCCAGTCGCGAACCGGAGAGCTCGGGGACCTTGGTCAGATCCATCTCACCTGCGACGCCTCGGAGCTCGAGCGCCGCGTAGCCGAGCTGATCCGCCTGATCGAGAATGGTCTTCCAGCTCCAGGCCGGGCACCCGAGCGTGGAGAACCCGATCGGGAATCGCTTCGCCGGCCGGCCGCGGAGAATGGCCGGAGCGGCGAGACCCGCCGTGAGGGCGGTGAGAAACAGGCGACGGTCGGCACGCATGTGATGGCTCCTCTTCGATGCGGATTATAAGACCGCTTCATGTCCCTGGCGCATCCTCGGGGCGTCAGACGCGCATGCTAAGCTGAACCGGCAGGTTTGCCTGGGTGCGAGCAGTTTTCGCCTTCGCGTGTTCTCCAGGTTGGCGAATGGCGCGTCGATCCGGCGACTGGCTTCATCGAACGTCACGGCACCGTGCGGCGGCTGCGGCCGCAGGTGATCGACCTGCTCGTGGCTCTCGCCCTCGAGAGCCGCGATGGTCGCTCGATGGACGCGGCTAGCGGCGCTTCCGATGCTCGAGCATCCCGAACTTCTCCGCCGTCTCCGACAGGAAGTCGACTTCGATCAGGACGGCGGGCTCATCGCCGACCACCCAGCCATCGTGGCCGGGCTCGATTACCACCACCTGCGGCGCGACGAACTCGAGCGTGGCGCCGTCGGCGTAGCTGACGGCGATCCGCCCGCGCGCGATGAACCCGATGTGCGCGTGCTGGCACAACTCGGTACCGACGGCCTGCTTCATGTGCGTCGACCAGCGGAAACCCGGCTGATAGATGACGCGCTTGATACGGCCGCTGCCCGCGGGGAGGACGTCGACCTGGACGCCGGCCACCACGCGGGTGTCGGCGCCCGGGATCGGCGCGAAGAGCGGATCGTTGGTTTGAGCCATCACTGACGGTTCCTCGACGGCATCGGCAGCTTGCCGTCCGCCTGATCGGTGAGCGACAGGAATTCGGGATCCTTGACGATCGACGCGAACACGGCGTCGACGCGCGCTTCCATCATTTCTTTACTGCGGACCGCGCCGAATCGCTCGTTCGGGATACACCACCCGGACGGCACACTCGATTCGACGGTTCCGCGTATCGGCGAGCCGATGATATCGTGTGCCGCCGGTCGGTGCGATCCGGGGCGCCGCGTCGGTTCGGTGGTGGGTGCTCCCTCGCTTCGCGCCCCGGCAGGATTCGTCATTCGGATGGACACGCAGGCTTCGCTCCCGCTCATCGCGCCCCGCATCACCCCCGCACTCGACCCGGCCTTTCGTCCCGCCGTGCTCGCGGTGCGCGCCTTCGACGCGCTCGTCGCCGCCACGCCCGATCCGGTGACGGTCAGGCTGGCGCTCGAACAAGCCGACGGCTCGACGTTCCGCTTCGACACCCGGGTGCTGCCGGCGGCGCATCCGCGCGCCGCCGCCAACGCCACGCATCTGGAGCGCTTCGTCAAGTTCCTCCTGTGGTCGCGGGGCGGCTGGCGCCTGTTCGTCGATGGACCGTCGACGCTCGTCGCCGAGCTCGCCACGCACTACCGCGACACCGCCACCGGACGCTTCGACGCGTCCCTCGTGTGCGAGCAGATGTTCGATCATCCGCTCGAGGTCGTGCACACGCGCGACCTGCCGGCAGAGCGCTCCGAGACCCGACCGCTCGGACGCCATCTCGAGGGCTGCCGGATCGGGTTCGACCTTGGTGGCAGTGATCGAAAGGTGGCGGCGGTGATCGACGGCCGCGTGGTCTTCAGCGACGAGACAGTGTGGGACCCGTACCACAAGCCAGATCCGCAGTACCACGTCGACGGGATCATGGATTCGCTGGCGAAGGCCGCCGCGCACCTCCCGCGCGTTGACGCCATCGGCGGCAGCGCCGCCGGCGTTTACGTCAACAACCGGGTCAAGGCCGGCTCGCTCTTTCGCGGCGTGCCGAAGAACCTGTTCGATGCGCGGGTGAAGGACCTGTTCCTCGAAGTGCGCCGAGCCTGGGGTGACGTACCGTTCGAGGTGGTGAACGACGGCGAGGTGACCGCGCTCGCCGGCTCGATGTCGCTCGGGGCCAACGCCATTCTCGGCATCGCGCTCGGCACCAGCACCGCCGCCGGCTACGTCACGGCCGACGGCAACATCACCTCGTGGCTGGACGAGCTCGCGTTCGTGCCCATCGACTATCACCCAGGCGCGGCAACCGACGAGTGGTCGGGCGATTACGGCGTGGGCTCGCAGTATTTCTCGCAGCAGTGCGTCGGCCGGCTGATGCCCGTGGCCGGCATCGACTCGCCGTCCGGCATGGGTCTGCCCGATCGGCTAAACCTGGTGCAGTCCCTGATGGCCGCCGGCGACCCACGCGCGAAGCGCATCTATCAGACGATCGGAACCTACCTTGGTTACGGTGTCGCGCACTTTGCGGGGTTCTACGATCTGCGGCACGTCCTCGTGCTCGGTCGCGTCACTTCCGGCCCTGGCGGTGACGACATCGTCGGGGGCGCGCGCGAGGTGCTCGAGGCCGAGTTCCCGGATCTGGCGATGCAGATTGCGTTTCACGTACCGACCGAGCACGAGAAGCGTCATGGTCAGGCGATTGCCGCGGCGAGCCTGCCGGCTCTCGTCCGCTAACTCTCCAGCATCGACGATGTGGCGGAGATGATGACCGCGCTCTCCTTCCATGTCGGCGAGGTCCAGCGCAACCCGTATCACCTGCTGGTGCCGGCGTGGATGCAGGACAACGTGCGGCGCGGCGGCGAGCTGGTCGGCGGTCATGGCGGTGCGGTGCCGGATTTCGACTTCTGCACGCTGTACCGACTGACCTCACCGCCTATCGCCGCGCGCTAGTGGTTGCCTTTGGCACGATGCCCCGCCTGACCGACAAGAACGAGATTCGAACGTGCCTTCGCCGCGACCCCGCATGGAGCGTGTATGCGCTGGGCGATCTCGAGCCGCCGATGTTTCCGAAGACCCTCTGGTTCACGCCAGACCTCACGCTCATCGTGCGGGACTACGGCACCGCCATCCTGTTTGCGATGGGCCCGGGCAGCGTGCGCGAGGCACTCGAATGCGTGGCCGGGCCCGTACATCTGCAGGTGCAGCGCGACGCGTTGGACGAAGTGGCACGCCACGCGGTGGTGTCGTCAGCCCGTCTGATGTGGCGAATGACGTGGACCGGCAGTCGCCCGGCTTCGCCTGGCGCAGTCACCACCCGGCTAGGCGCGAGCGACGTGCCCGCACTCCTGGCCCTCTATGCCGACGGGCAGTCCTCGGGCGAGTCGCCCGATTTTTTCTTTCCTTCGATGGTGGCCGACGGCGTGTTCCATGGAATCTATGAAGGCACGGCGCTGGTGGCGGCCGCGGGAACGCACTTGCTGGCTCGCGAGGAAGGTGCCGCGGCGATTGGCAACGTCTACACCCGGCACGATCGGCGTGGGCAGGGACTAGGACGCTTGGCCACGAGCGCCGTGCTGGGCGAGCTCGCCGGCGTCGAGACGATCGGCCTCAACGTCCGCGCCGACAACGACACGGCGCTGCATCTGTACGAGTCGCTCGGCTTCGCGCGTCACTGCCAGTTTTACGAGGCAATGGCGATGCCCTGAGATCATCTTCACGCTGGCGCGCTGCCTGTAGTTTGTAAGGGAGCTTACAGTGCGGCCCGGCGTCGCAGGAGGTTCCGGACGGCGTCCGACGGCGCCGAGGCAAGGGCTCGCTCGGTGTGCTGGCAGCCCGCGTCGACATGCCCGGCTCGCCGATGCAGATCACCTGCCGTGGCGTCCCATAGAAAGGAGCCGACCAGCCATGTGGGCGGAGCTGACGACATCAGGATGGCCAGGCCGGCTTCGGGCCCCTGCACTTCGGCCACCGCAATGGCTCGATTCATCGCGTGCAACGGCGACGGATCGACGCGATCGAGCACCGCGTAGAGATCAGCGATCTCCTGCCAGCGGGTCTGGGCGAAAGACGGCGCGAAGCCGTGCTCGGCGGCGATGGCGGCCTCGGCGTGGAACTTGGAGAACACGTCGCCGCTGGCCGATCGCGCCAGCCACTCCGCGCCCTGCTGCATCTGCCGACGATCCCACAACGCGCGGTCCTGCTCTTCGAGGAGCAGCAGCCCGCCCTCACCATCCTGGCGAGACGCGAGTCTGGCGGCGTGCAGGTGCATGAGCGCGAGGAGAGCGAAGGTGTTGGGCACGGCACCGGCGGGGTGCTCCGCCAGCAGGGTCGCGAGACGGATGGCCTCGTCGCAGAGCTCCCGGCGGATCGCCTGCCCCGCGTGCACCGAGAGGTAGCCTTCGTTGAACAGCAGGTAGAGGACCGCCTGCACGCTCGGCAGTCGCGACATCAACGCGTCGATCGACGGCGTGTCGATCTGGAGCGGCGCGCGTCGCAACCGGGTGCGCGCGCGGGCCAGGCGCTTGTAGACGCTGGCTTCTGACGTGAAGAGCCGCAGCGCGATCTCGCCGGTGCTGAAGCCGCACAACGTCTTCAGCGCCAGGACCAGCTGCGACTCGCGCGGCAGGGCGTCGTCGCAGCACACGAAGAGCATCCGGAGCATGCCGTCCGCGACCTCGGCGGCAAAGTGCGGTGCCTGGGGTTCGGCCGGCAGCGCCGCTGCGGCGGCGGCGCGCTCAAGGATGCGGAGCCGGCCGGCGCCCCGGCGCAGGTCGCCGATCAGGTTATTGCACGCGACGCGATAGAGCCACGCCCCGGGTTCGTCGGGGAGACCAGTGGTCGTCCAGGCCGTAAGCGCGGCCAGGAGCGCCCCCTGCGCGGCATCCTCCACCCGCGCCAGATGCCTGGTGCCCACTTTCCGCGTGAGCAGAGCCACCAGCCGGCCGTATTCGTGCCGAAAGAAGTGGTCGACCAGGCCCGGTGGGGTGGCCGCGTCTGGCCGACGTCGAGGATCGAGCTCACCGATCAAGCGGTTGGCATCTCCTGTATCTCCCGCACCTCGATGCTCGAACCGGGCATCATCACGCCAGGACTCTCGCGCGCAACTTCGAGCGCCTGTTCGACTGTCTCGGCGGCGACGAGCATGTAGCCGCCGACGACTTCCTTGGCCTCGACAAACGGCCCGTCAGTCGCCCCGGAGGTCGTCACGACCGTCCCTCCCGCCTTCAGTTTGCCGCCCATGTCCACGATATTGGACGTGAATTTCTCTTTCCACGCGTTGAACGCGGCAAACATTTCCTGCATCTGGGCGGGTGACGGTGGCTGTGACGATTTACCGGGGACACTCCGTTGGAGGAACAGGTACTTCGGCATCTTGGCTCCTGAGCATGGCCGGCGGCATCGCCGGTATCCTGACGACGCGCGACGGCCCACGAATTGGACACGCAGCGACGGCGCTGTCCAATTGGCCACGGGAAGTGTCGGGGCTGCCTGGAACCGTGAACAGCTCCAGCGGAGAGGACTGGAGGTGAGCTGGAACAACAAGGGCCGACCGCTTCGACTCGCATCCGGGAGCTGAAGACGCGACCGCGGCGAGCAAGCCTTGTCGGGCTGCGCCGTTGTCACCAATTTGTCACCATGGGGCTTGGGTGACCGTGGAAAAGGGGTTGCGGACGCCAGGGATTTGCCGCCGCGAGCTGAAGCCGGAGGCTTCGAGCGAGCTGCCCACAAGACCGCCCACGCGACCAAGACGAACGAAGTGAGGATTGGTTGCGGGGGCCCGCCCCCAACTGCATCGGCTCCTCTGCTGGGCGGCAGCGTGAACAACGTGTTTGGGCTGCTATTCACGGA
>JBDSLU010000235.1:0-15107 GCA_039916225.1 Vicinamibacteraceae bacterium | reverse complement strand
CGGCGTCGCCGGCGTCGCCTGCGACGTGGCGGTCTGGGCGGCCGCGAGCGGCGCCGCCACCGAGAGCATCCACGCGGCGCTGAGGAGGGTCGCGGCCGTCACAGCTTCACCCGCACCCCGAGCCGGGCGACGAAGCGCTGTCGCGTCGCGCCGTCCTCGGTCTTGGTCAGGCCGAAACCCCAGCCGCCCTCGGCAAAGACGTGGGCCCGCGACGACACCGCCGCCTCCATGCCGGCCAGGCCCAGGATGGACCCGCGGTCCGCCCCGTCGCGGGCGGTGATCTGGGCCCAGTAACCGCCGCCCGCATAGACGCTGGCCATCGACCCCGGCGTGAAATACCAGTTCGCCGCGGCAAAGGCGTGCAGGGACGGCACGCCGACGCCGGTCGGAAGGGCGTCCGGATCGCCGCCGAGCGCGCCCGCGCCGACCACGCCGCCCCGCACCGCGATGTGTTTCGTCAGGAACCGGCTGATGTCCACCTGCAGCGTCAGGTTCAGCGGCAGGTTGTCGTCCTCGGACGAGATCCGATCGGCGTAGCCGGCCAGGCCGAGGGTCATGGCGCCGGGGACGCCGATGACGCGCGGCTCGACGTCCTCGTTCGGCGTCACCGTCGGCACCGGAGCGTCCGCGGCACCGGTCACTTGCCCCGCCGAGGGCACGACGGACCCGATGACCATTGCCGCGACGAGCAGGCACGTGACTCGCATGTGAGGTGATTCATCGAGGGTCGATGAACGTCTCTAAACTTTTCTTACGCCTCCAGCCGGCTGTCTGCCGACCGCCTGAACCGACCGCCGTCCCGGGCCCGGCGTCTGATCCGGGCACAGTGCCGGAAACGATCTGCCGCCTCACGTCAATCACATGAGCACGCTGTTTGCGACACGTGGCGCCGAACCCGGCGACGTCACCCTGCTGGGCGACGCCACCCGGGGCGATCTCGACGCCTTTGCCACGCTGTACCGCCGCCACCAGCAGCGGGTCTTCCGCTTCGCCCGGGCCATGACCGGCTCGAACGACGCGGCCGAGGACATCACGCAGGAGGTGTTCGTGGTCCTGCTCACCGACACAGGTCGATTCGATCCGGCCCGGGCCGCGTTCACGACCTACGTCTACGGGATCGTGCGGAACTTGAGCCGTCATCGCGTCCGCCGCGAACGGACTGGTCCGCCGGTCGAGGACCTGATGCGCGACGGACGCGACATCGACGTCGACGAGGACCCGTCGAGGCTGGTCGAAGGCGCCGAGCTGGCCGGGGCGGTGCGGCGGGCCCTGCTGTCGCTGCCGTCGCGCTACCGGGAACTGATCGTGCTGTGCGACCTCCACGATCTGTCCTACGAGGACGCCGCCGCGGTCGTCGGCGCCTCGGTCGGCGCGGTGCGATCGCGGTTGCACAAGGGCCGGCAGCTGCTGCGGCTGCGGCTGGCCCGGGTGCGCGAGGCGCATCAGATGTCCGGAGAGTACAGGCAGGTCCGATGCCCGGCATGACACCGATTCGTCCGGACGACGCGCACAGCGCGCGAGCGTGGGCGGCCTTCGTGGCCGCCGACCACGCGGCCTCGGCGCCGCCGTCGCTCGAGGCGCGCGTGCTGCTCGCGGCTCAGGCCGCGTTGGCGCAGAAGCAGCGCGCCGAAGGGGAACAGGCGCGTCGTCGCTGGTTCGCCAGCTTCAGCGCGATCGCCGCGACCGTGCTGGCCGCAGCGGCGTGGTCGCTGGCACCGCGCTCGGTCGGGCCCGCTCCGTCTCCGACGTCAGCGTCGTCGCGTGCGGTATCGACGACCGCGGCCCGGCCGGACACCGGACCAGGCGCGGCGGTCGAGGCCATCGCCGACGAGCCGGCCGGCCGGCCGGTGCCGATGACCAACATCGAGGCCGGTCGCGTGCTGGCGATGCCGCCACACGCGCTCCTCGCCTCACGGCCGCTGTTCCATCCAGAAGACGGCACCGGTCCAATCCGCGCCCCCGGCTGGTTGCGGGCGAAGGCGTTTGGCGCGCCGGTCGTCGAGCCGGTGGCGATCGCCAGGAGTCACCCCGCGACGCCGAACGTCGTGTCACCGGCGCCTGTCACGACGGCTGGTGCCCCGCCGCTCGCAACGTCACCGGCACTGGCCGGGACCGCGCCCGAAGCGTGGTCGTCGCGCGGCCTCAAGCCCGTCTTCGATCCGGAGACAGGCGACATCGCGCCGCCCGCGCCGGTCCATCGTCTCGATCAGGCGATGCCGGCGACGACACCGCGAGAGGATCCGCCGGCCCCGCCGAAGTGAGCCCGGCGCGCTAGCTGGCGTACCAGCCGCCGTTGACGTTGATCGTCTGGCCGGTGATGTAGGCGTTCTCGGCCAGCAGCCGCACGACCGACGCGACTTCGTCGACGGTCCCGAACCGGCCGACCGGAATCAGGCTGGGCGTGGCGTTCGGGTTCGACGTCACCATCTCGGTCTCGATCAGCGCCGGCGCGATGACGTTGGCGGTGATGCCGTCCTTGGCGAGGTGCGCCGCGTAGAAGTGCATCAGGCCATGCAAGCCCGCCTTCGACGCGGCATAGTGCGGACCGACCACGCCGCCGACCTGCGCCGCCACCGACGACAGGAAGATCACCCGTCCCCACTTGCGCTCGCGCATGCCGGCGACCAGGCCCTGCGTAATCAGGAACGCCGAGGTCAGGTTGGTGGCGATGGCCTCGTCCCACTGCACCTCGCTGACGCGATCGATCGGCGACGGGTGCGCCGCGCCGGCGTTGTTGACCAGGATGTCGATCTCGCCGAGCTCGGTGCGGACGCTGGCCAGCAACGCGGCGACCTCGAACCGCTGCGAGACGTCGGCGCGGATGGACACCGCCCGTCGCCCGTGCTCGGCGATGTCGGTGCAGGCGAGGACGGCCTCGGCCTCGCGCTCGCGAAAGGTGATGGCGACGTCGGCACCGGCCTCGGCCAGCGCCAGGGCGACGGCGCGGCCGATGCCGCGGCTGCCGCCGGTGACCAAGGCGCGGCGACCGGCGAGCGGAGTGGACGACGTCGAGGGCGTATCAGCCATGGGTCACCACCGCCTGCGTGATGCGTTCCGGGTGCGAGTAGATGTTGAAGCGGCCGCCGCGCACGAAGCCGATCAAGGTGATGCCGGCCTCCAGGGCGAGATCGATCGCCAGGCTCGACGGGGCGGACACGGCGGCGACGACCGGGATGCCGGCCAGCCACGCCTTTTGCAGAATCTCGAATGACGTGCGGCCGCTGACGAACAGCAGCGCGTCGGCAAGGGGCAGGCGGCCGGCGAGCAGCTGCCGGCCGATGATCTTGTCGACGGCGTTGTGGCGGCCGACATCCTCGGCGGTGTCGACGATGTCGCCGTCCAGCGTGCACAGCGCCGCGGCGTGCAGGCCGCCGGTGGCAGCGAACGTTTCCTGAAGCGGCGCGATGCGCGCGGGCAGCGCGCGAATCACATCGGCGTCGACGGCGCGGGCGGGCGCGATCGGTGGTGCGGTGAGTCGCGTCGAGGCCAGGTCGGGACGGCCGCACATGCCGCACGAGGACGTCGTCGTGACCTGCCGCCTGGCGTCGCGCTGGACGGCGACCGCCGCCGATCGATCCGCGCTCAGTTCGACGTCCACGATGTCCGCCGACGGATCGACGGTCACCGCGACGATGTCGCCGAGTGCGGTGACGATGCCTTCGGTGAACAGGAAGCCGGCGGCCAGTTCGCGATCGGCGCCGGGCGTCCGCATCGTCACCGAGAACGCGTCGCCGTTCAGCCGGACCTCGAGCGCCGCCTCGACGGCGACGTCGTCCGTCGCACGTTCGCCGGCGCCGCCGCCGTCGGCGACGCGCACGACCGGGATCCGCCGCATCCGCTCACGTTCGGACATGCGCGGGCAGGATAGCACCGGCTGGCTGTAGTGTTGAGCGGGGCGTTCCGCCCCGCGGAGCACAGACAACCATGATCGTCCTCGCCTTTCTCGCGGTCGCCCTCGCGGTCGGACTCCGGTGGTTCGGCTACATGGCGCGGCAAGACCCGCGCCTGCAAGGCGCGCCCGCGCACACGCTTGGCATCGCCTCCTCGGTGCTGCTGGCGGTGGGGCTGCTGGCGGTCGTCGCCGCCTCGGTCGTCATCGTCCCCGCCGGTCACGTCGGCGTCCAGGTACTCTTCGGGCGGGTCAAGCCGATCGCGATGACCGAAGGCATCCAGTTGATCAATCCGTTCGCCGACGTGGTCGAGATGTCGGTGCGGACCGAGACCTACACGATGTCCGCGAGCAGCGCCGAAGGGCCGGTCCGGGGCGACGACTCGATCCAGGCGCTGTCATCGGACGGCCTGCTCATGCCGCTCGACATCACCATCGCCTTCCGTCTGGTCGGCGGCGACGCGCCTCGCGTCTATCGCGACATCGGCTCCGACTACATCGACAAGATCATCCGGCCGGCTTCGCGCACGGCGGTTCGGGAGGCGATCGCCGGCTTTACCGCGCAGGAGGCCTACTCGACCAAGCGGGAAGCCCTGCCCCAGAAGATGCACGACCTGCTGACAGCGCGCATGGGATCCCTGCTCCAGCAGCGCGATGACTTCAAGGGCGCGACCGGCTTCGTCATCGACCAGGTGATGCTGCGGAAGATCCAGCTCCCGGACAAGGTGAAGAACGCGATCGAAGCCAAGCTCGAGGCGGCGCAGCAATCGGAACAGATGCAGTTCGTGCTCGAGAAGGAGCGGCAGGAGGCCGAGCGCAAGCGGATCGAAGCCAAGGGCGTGTCGGACTTCCAGACCATCGTCTCCCAGAGCATCAACCCCAACCTGCTGCAATGGAAAGGCATCGAAGCGACGGAAAACCTCTCGAAGAGCACCAACGCCAAGGTGGTGATCATCGGGTCCGGGCGCAACGGCCTGCCGGTCATCCTCAACATGGACAAGGAGCCGTAGCCGCAGCCCATGGCCCTCTTCGGCCTCGGCCGTCAGAAGCCGCACCACTATCGCGAGATGGTGCGGATCATCTGGGAGAACCGCGACCAGCTGCCCTTCGCCTGGCGAATCCTGACCCGGGGCGTGTGCGACGGCTGCGCCCTCGGCACGACCGGCGTCCGCGACTGGACACTGCCCGGCACCCACCTCTGCATGGTGCGGCTCGAGCTGATGCGTCTCAACACCGCACCTGCGCTCGACCCGGCACGTCTCGCCGACGTCTCGACACTGGCCGGCCGCTCATCGGCCGACCTGCGTGCGCTCGGCCGGCTCCCGGAACCGATGCTGCGGCGACGCGGTGAGCCCGGCTTCCGCGTCATCAACTGGGACGATGCCCTCACGCTCGCCGCCGATGGCGTGCGCCGCACCGATCCGCGCCGCCTCGCCTTCTACCTGACGTCACGCGGCATCACCAACGAGGTCTATTACGCGGCGCAGAAGGCGGCCCGCTTCTTCGGCACCAACCACGTCGACAACGCGGCGCGCCTGTGTCACGCGGCGTCGACCGTCGCGATGAAGGCGACGCTCGGCCACGGCGCGTCGACCTGCAGCTACGTCGACTGGCTCGACGCCGACCTGATCGTGCTGTTCGGCTCGAACGTCGCCAACAACCAGCCGGTCACCACCAAGTACCTGCACGAGGCCAAGGCGCGTGGCGCGCAGGTCGCGGTCGTCAACCCGTACCGTGAGCCGGGTCTCGCCCGCTACTGGATTCCGTCGATCGCGTCGAGCGCGATTGCCGGGACGAAGATCGCGGATCACTGGATCGACGTGCACACGGGCGGGGATCTCGCCTTCCTCGTCGGCGTCCTGAAGGCCACCCAGGCGTTCGGCAGCGTGGACCGCGCATTCGTCGAGGCGCGGACAGCCGGCGCGGCGGAGGTGCTGGCGCATGCCGCGGACACACCGTGGGACGTGATCGAGCGCGAGTCCGGCGTCGACCGCGCCGGTATCGAGCGCTTCGCCTGCCTCGTGCGCGATCGGCCGAAGGCGGTCTTCGTCTGGTCGATGGGCCTGACGCAGCACGCGCACGGCGTCGACACCGTGAAAGCGCTGGTGAACCTCGGGCTCGCCCTCGGCCTGCCGGCGCGGCCGGGCAGCGGCCTCGTGCCGATCCGCGGCCACTCCGGCGTCCAGGGCGGAGCCGAGGTCGGCTGCGTGCCCGGCATCTCGGATGCGCAGCAGGCCCGATGGACGGAGGTATGGGGCTTCGAGCCGCCGCGAACGCCGGGCTGGACCGCGACCGAAGCGATCGCGGCGAGCGCGGCCGGCGAGGTCGACACCTTCTGGTTCGTGGGCGGGAACATGCTCGAGACGTTGCCCGACACGGCCGAAGCGGCGCGCGCCCTGGCCCGGCCGCCCCTGCGCATCCACCAGGACATCGTGCTGTCGACGTCGATGCTGGTCGAAGGCGCCGGCGACGTGCTGCTCCTGCCGGCGACCACGCGCTACGAATCGCCCGGCGGCGGCACCGAGACGTCGACCGAGCGCCGGATCATCTTTTCGCCCGAGATCCCGGGCCGCCGGATCGGATCGGCCCGGGCGGAGTGGCAGGTGTTCGGCGAGGTGATGCGGCGGGCACATCCGGCTCGCGCCGGCCAGGTAGGTCTCGAGGATGCGGCGGCGATCCGGCGCGAGATCGAGCGCGCCGTGCCCCTTTACGCCGGGATCGGCGCGCTGGCGACGCAGGGCGACGAGGTCCAGTGGGGCGGCCGCCGCCTCTACGCCGACGGC
This sequence comes from Vicinamibacteraceae bacterium, assembly GCA_039916225.1. Taxonomy (GTDB): domain Bacteria; phylum Acidobacteriota; class Vicinamibacteria; order Vicinamibacterales; family Vicinamibacteraceae; genus JBDSLU01. The sequence continues at coordinate 8,435 of JBDSLU010000235.1, read as the reverse complement.
CGCTTCGCGACCCCCGACGGCCGCGCCCACTTCGCGCCGATCGCGTTGCGCAGCCGCTCGCTGGCCGACGGCCGCTTCTTCGTGTCGACGCGGCGCGGCAAGCAGTTCAACTCGATGGTCCAGCGCGACGTCGACCCGCTGACCGGCGCCGGCCGCGACGACATCCTGATCAGCGGCGGCGACCTGGCCCGGCTCGGGCGGGCCGCCGGCGATCGCGTGCGCCTGCGATCGGCCAGCGGCGTCTTCGACGGCCGGCTGCGGCCAGCGCCGATCCGCGACGGCAACCTCGAAGTGCACTGGCCGGAGGGGAACGCGCTGCTGGCCGGCGCGCCGCACGATCCGGAATCGCTCGAGCCCGACTACAACGCGGTGGTCACGATCGAAGCGGTTGGCGCTTGACCGCACGGGCGGCGCGTCCGTGTCGGCCCTCGCGCGGCAGATCGGGCGCGCTCACCTGCCCAGCATGCCGTCGCGCCACGCCGCGGCGAGCACCGGCACGTCGGCCAGCGTCCCCGCTACGTCTTCCCCGATGCTTGTGACCAGGCCATAGCTGGCGTCGTTGACGCGCGCGATCGTCCACTCGGGGAACGGCCGCTCGATCAGCGTCACCGGCACGCCCGTCTCGACACGCCCCTCGTGCAAGACGCGCAGGTACCAGCCGCTGCGGCCGCTCTGCACGACGCGCTTCGGCAGGTCGGGTCGGCCCCACCGCCGCGCCAACGTGCGACAGGGCGACCGGGGCTGCGACACCTGGACGAGCGCTGTCCCCACCTGGTAGACGTCGCCCAGGCAGACGGACGCCTCGGTCTGGCCGGTCAGCGTGAAGTTCTCGCCGACGGCACCGGCGCCCCAATCGGGTGCGCCGAGCGTCTCGCGCCACCACGCCGCGTGATCGAGCGAGTAGACGCAGACGGCCTTGTCCGGCCCGCCGTGGACGCGCCGGTTGGCCTGCTGATCGCCGGCCAGACCCTCCTTGCCAAGATCCAATGGAACCAGGACGGGCTGCTTCCAGATCGCCGATCGCCAGGACCGCGGCCCGTCGCCGGCGCGGGCGCGGCCGATGTTCAGCGACACCAGGGTGGGCTCCACCCCGTCAGGCTACTCCGATCGCAGCGTCAGGGCCGGGTCGATGCGGATGGCCCGGAGCGTCGGAGGCAGAGCCGCGGTGATTGCCGCTGCGGCAAGCGCGGATGCGCGTCAGCCCTGCTCGCCGCTGATGATCCGCAGGTAGGCCCGCCACGGTCCCACTTCGTCGCTGTACTGCCGGCCGATCACCCGCGTGACCTGGATCACGTGGTCCAGGTCGTGCGCGACCCATGTGGCGAGCAGCTGCCGCAGGGTTACCGGACCGAGCGCGGGGTGACTCCCCCGCCGATCGAGATCCGCCACCGTGATGGACAGGGCGGCCAGGGCGCGCAGGCTGTCCCGGCGCAGCGCGGCGAACTCGTCGAGCAGGCTGTCGAGCGTGCGGCCCTTGGAATGATCGAACTGCGCGAAGCGGTCGAACTTCTCGAACGGCCGCGCCTCGCCGTGCTCCAGGATGATGCGCGCCCGCGACAGCCAGTCGGTCTGCTCGCCGTTGATCAGGTGTCCGATGACGTCGAACGGGCTCCAGCTCTCGCCGCCCTCGTGGGCCTGGACGAAGCCCTCGGGCAGGCCGCGCAGCAGGGCATCCAGGGTCGCCGGGGTGCGGGCGAGGACGGCGGTCGCCTCCTCGAGGTCGAACGGTCGGCGGGTACGGTCGGTGGCGCTCATGTCGTAACGCTAACGTGTCTGCGTGCGGAAGCACAGATCGACGCGACTTCGCCGGCGTCCGACGCCGGGGCGGCCCCGCTGGCGTCCGGCGTATTGGCGGACAGGACCGGGCGACGGCCGATAATCCGGCCCGCTGCCGTAATATACGAGCGGATTGGGCATGCGGCTGTTGGGCGCCTCGCACCCGGCTGACCGGGCCTCGCGATGAGCGACGGAAAACGCGGCGACAGACCTCGGTCGGACCCCGAGCGTCTCAACACCTTGTTGAGCGCGGTCCTCGAGCTGCCGCCGGACGAACGCGATCGCTGGCTCGACGAGAGCTCGTCGGGGAACCCCCTGCTCCGGGTGCAGCTGCAGGACATGCTGCGGCGGGCGAAGAGCGACCCCATCCATCCGCACTCGGCGGCCGAGACCTCGTTCCTGCCGGCATCGGGGTTGCCGTATTCGAGCGGCGGCGGCGCCGTCGATCACGGGTCCGCGCCGGAAGGATCCGGCGACGCTCCGCTCGTGCTGGGTCAGCACGTCGGCCGCTATCACATCCTCGATCTGCTCGGCGCCGGCGGCATGGGCCGCGTCTATCGGGCCCTCGACGCCACGCTGGGCCGCGAAGTCGCCATCAAGGGCCTGAGTGACGCGTTTCGCGGCGACTCGCGGAGCCTGCGCCGCTTCGAGCGTGAGGCCCGCGTGCTCGCCACGCTCAGCCACCCCAACATCGCGACCATCTACGGCTTCGAACGGCTGAACGGCTCGCCCTTCCTCGTCCTCGAGCGGGTCGACGGCGAGACGCTGGCCCACCGCCTGGCGCGCGGACGGCTGCCGGTCGACGAAGCGGTGGCCATCGCCGTCCAGATCATCGCCGGCCTCGAAGAGGCGCACGGCAAGGGGGTGACCCACCGCGACCTCAAGCCGTCGAACGTCATGCTGACGCCGGCCCGTCAGGTGAAGCTGGTCGACTTCGGCCTGGCCAAGACCTCCGCCGTCCACTCCGCCGTCGAGGATTCGATCGAGCCGATCACCGCCATCGGCGTCGTCGTCGGCACCGCCCGCTACATGAGCCCGGAGCAGGTCAAGGGCGAGGACGTCGACTCGCGGACCGACGTCTGGGCCTTCGGCTGCGTGCTGTTCGAGATGCTGACCGCCCGGCCCGCCTTCGCCGGCCGATCGGTGTCGGAGGTCGCGGCTGCTGTCCTCCGCGACGAGCCGGACTGGACGTCGCTGCCGGCCGACGCGCCCGCCGCCATTACTCGGCTGATCCGGCGGTGCCTGCGACGCGATCCGCGCGCCCGGCTCCAGCACATCGGCGATGCGCGCATCGAACTGGTCGATCTGCAGCAGGAAGCCGAGCGCGATCCCGGCCGGGCGGCCAGCTCCACGAAGAGGCCGTGGCTCGCCTGGGCGATCGCGGCCACCGCGGTGGCCGCCGCGATCGCCTCGTTCTTCGTGCTGCGGCCGAGAGCGTCCGATGGTGGGCCACCGGTTCGCCTGAGCCTGGAGCTGCCGTCGCCGCTGACGCTGGCCGGCGGGTTCTCGTCGCCGTTCGCGATCGCGCCCTCCGGCCGCCTGCTCGCCATCGAGGCCACCGAGGGCGGCACGCGACGTCTCTACCTGCGCGAGCTCAAGGATCCGACGCTGCGCCGGCTCGCCGGCACGGACGGTGGCTGGCAGCCATTCTTCTCGGTGGACGGTCAGTGGGTGGCCTTCTTCACCGATCGCAAACTGGCCAAAGTCGCGGTCGGTGGCGGCCCGGCGCTGGAACTGGCCGACATTGGCGGTAACCCGCGCGGCGCGACGTGGGCGGCCGACGGCTCGATCGTCGTGGCCGCCACCCAGACGGCCGGGCTGCTGCGCGTGCCGGATCGGGGCGGCGAGCCGGTCGCCCTCACCACGCTCGACAAGGCCCGCGGCGAGTACTCGCATCGATGGCCCGATGCCATCCCCGGCACGCCGTGGGTGGTCTTCACGGTCGGCTTCGAGGACGCCACCTTCGACGAAGGACGCATCGAGGCCGTGTCGCTGGAGACCGGGGAGCGGCGCGTCGTCCTCGCCGGCGCCGGCTTCGCCCGCTACCTGGCCGACGATCGCCTGCTCTTCGTCCGCAGCGGGCGCTTGTATGCGGTCGACTTCGATCGCGGCCGGCTCGCCGTGCGCGGCACGCCGGACGTGATTCTGGACGCGGTCCGCTACGACTGGCGCAACGGCGGCAGTCACCTCGCGGTGTCGGCATCGGGCGTGCTGGTCTACGGCCCCGGCGAGGCGATCTCGCACGAGTACTACCTCGCCTGGGTCGATCGGCACGGACGCCTCGAGCGAGCCGTCGACACGGCGCGGCGCTTCCGCGATCTGAAGCGCAGTCCGGACGGACGACGCATCGCGGTCGCGGTCGGCACCTCGACCGAGTCCGACCTCTGGTCCATCGACGCCAACGCCACCCTGTCGCAGCTCTCGTTCGGTCTCTCGCCGTATCGCCCGACCTGGACGCCGGACGGCCGAGGCATCACCGTCGGCGCCCAGAAAGCCGGCACGTGGCGGCTCTTGACCCTGCCGGCCGAGGGCACGGGTGAACCCGCCGTGCTGTTCGAGAGCGCCAACCGCGTCTACCCGAACGTGTGGACCCCGGACGGCCGGCATCTCCTGTTCCAGGAAGTCGGCGCCACGACGGGCTGGGATCTGCACAGCCTGGAAGTCGACGCCGCCCAGCGACCGGTGGGAGCCAAGAAGCCCTTCGCCGCGTCGCCGTTCCACGAATCGAACGCCGCCATCTCGCCGGACGGGCGCTGGGTGGCCTACGAATCGGACGAGCTCGACGGCGTGGTGCAGGTCTACGTCCGCTCGTGGCCGGACGGCGCGCACAAGGTCCGCGCCTCGAACGGCGGGGCGCGCCTGCCGGCGTGGGGCGCCGCCGGCGACCTCTACTACTGGCAGACGGGCGAGAGCGTGCTGCGGGTGATCCGCACGCGCGAGCAGGGCGGGCAGCTGACTGTCGGGCCACCCGAGTCGGTGTGGCCGGGCGACGTCGCCGCCGCCGTGATGCGGCGCGCCATGATCACGGTTCCGAACGGGCGCTTCGACATCGATGCCGCCAACGGACGGTTCCTGGTGCTGGAGGCCTCGACGCCCGACGCCGGCCCCGAGCTGCGGGCGCCGATCGTCGTGCTCGGCTTGTCCGGCGCCCGCGTCCCCGGCGCGCTGACCGCGGCGCGCTAGCGGCGGCGCGCTAGCGGCGACGTCCGCCGCCTACTTCACCACCCAGAGAAAGATCGATTTCCCGCTGATCTTCTCCACCTTGTCCGGCGTCCACTCGGTTCCCATGCCGAAGCTGTGCGCCACGATCCGCGTCCCCGGCTTCAGCTGCTGCAGCCGCGGCATCAGCTTCAGGTTCATCTCGCGCAGCAGATACAGCGTGATGACCGTGGCTGGGCGCAGATCGGTCTCGAACAGATCCTCGGCGCGGAATGTGACCTTGTCACTCACCCCGGTCCTGGCCGCACGCTCGGTGGCTTCCGCGATCAGGTTCGGGTCGAGTTCGACACCGACGCCCGTCGCGCCGAATGTCTGCGCCGCCGCGATCGGGATCCGGCCGTCTCCCGAGCCGAGGTCGTAGACCACATCGGCCGCGGTGACGCCGGCCAGCCGCAACATGGCCTCGACCACTTCCGGCGGCGTCGGCACGAACATGACGTCCGGCGTGCGGCGCGGAGCCGGGGTCTGGGCCGACGCGGGCGCGGCGACACAGACGAGAAGCGCGACGAGGACCGCCAATTGCGGCGAAAGCACGCGCATGACGCCAACAGACTACCGGCGCGGGGCCGCCCTGGGTAGACGGGAAGATCCGCAGCGGATCAGGGTGCGCCCACGAGCGTCGGCAACGCGCTGGCGTTGCTGAGGCGGCCTGGACCGGGGCGGACTACCACCGCCTACGTCTACTTCAAGCTCACCGAGCGAACGGTCGCCGACGTCGTATGAGCGTCATCGACGTCCGGATCGACGACGTCTGGAAGCAGTATCGGCTCGGCACCGGACGCGGAGCCGACGCGTTCTGGGCGCTGTCCCATATCGACCTGGAGGTGCCGCGCGGCGCCTCGCTCGGCGTCATCGGCCGCAACGGCGCCGGCAAGAGCACGCTGTTCAAGCTGCTGGCCGGCATCACCGCGCCGACGCGCGGCCGGATCACCATCGAGGGCCGCCTGGCCGCGCTGATCGAGGTGGGCTCGGGATTCCATCCCGAGCTGACCGGGCGCGAAAACGTGTTCCTGAGCGGCGCCATTCTCGGCATGCGCCGGCGCGAGATCGCCGGCAAGCTCGATCGGATCGTCGCCTTCGCCGGCGTCGAGCGCTTCATCGACACGCCGGTGAAGTGGTACTCGTCGGGCATGTACGTCCGGCTCGGGTTTGCCGTCGCCGCCCACCTCGAGCCGGACATCCTGCTCGTCGACGAGGTGCTGCGGTCGAGCCGTTGTGCGACCGGGCCATCCTGCTGGAGGGTGGTGCGATCGTCGAGTCCGGGTCGCCTCGCGACGTCGTCGCCCGCTTGCGGCGAGCGCAATCTGGCGGAGAGAGCGGGATTCGGTCGACCACGCCGAGCCGAAGGCGGAGGCGTGGCGACAGGAACGCCCGCTCGAGCCGCCCGATGAAGCTCGCCTGCGGCGAGCGTAATCTGGCGGAGAGAGCGGGATTCGAACCCGCGGTACGGTTTCCCGTACACACGCTTTCCAAGCGAGCGCCTTAAACCACTCGGCCATCTCTCCGACTTTAGAATCTTACACTTGCGGGCGGAACGGACGCGCGAAAATTCTTTCCGGGACGCCCCCGCTCCTGCCCGCCGCCGGGCGCGCTAGTTGACGGCGACGACCTGGCGGATCATGCCGTCGCTCTTGGTCAGCACGTACAGTTCGCCGGCTGCGTCCTCGGCGAATCGGAGATCGACGCGGCCGCGACCCGCGACAGCCGCCGTGCCGGGGAGCGTGTCGCCCTTGCCGCCGCGGGCACGGTAGGTCTGTTCGACCAGGCGGCGGACACCGGCGTCGAACTCGTGCATCGGGGCGACCGTGGTCGGGTCGCCATCATGGGCCTTGCGGACGTCGGCCATCTCCGCGTACCAGATGCGACCGGTGGTGATGTCGCCGAAGACCAGTCGGCCTTTCAGCCCCGGAATGCGTCGGCCGCGGTAGACGAAGCCGCCGGCCACGGCGTCGCCTCCGCTGGCGGTGTGCTGGTAGGCGATGACGGGATAGGTCGGCTTCACCGTGCCGCGGGTGATCGTGTCGGTGATCCGCACCGCAATCGTGTCGTCGGCCGGGACTGGCGTCATGCCCTGCGGGGTCATCGCCTGGATGCCCTCGCGCAGCGGGTAGCCGTAGTTGGCGCCCTTCTCGATGATCATCACCGTCTCCCACTGGGTGAGGCCGATGTTGAAGGCGAACAGGCGCGCGGTGCGGCGGGCGGCATCGACGTCCCAGGTGAGGCGGTGCGGATTGCGCAGGCCGACCGCCCAGATCTCCTTGCAGGCACCCTCGACGGCCACGAACGGGTTGTCGGTCGGAATGCGATAGCGACCGTTGCTGCTCACCGTGCTCGTGGCGACGTGCGCCCGCAGGTCCGGCACGATGCGCAGGATCTTGCCGCTGACGGTGTCGAGCCGCTGCGGATTGAAGCGGCGGATGTCGCGCTGCTCGCCGCTGCCGCTGTCCCCGACGCCGACGTACATGACCCGCCACTCGGGATCGCCGCGCCGCGCGGTCGGATTGAAGGTCATCTCGCCCAGCGGATGGATGGGCGACGCCAGCTGCATCCGGAACAGCTCGCGCGCCGTGCCCTCGAACGTCGCGTTGGCGATGTTGCGGTCGGTCCACTCCACGATCACGGCTTCGCGCGTGATCGGCGCGCCGGGCTCGACCGGGGTCACCGCCGCCGGCGTCGTCGTGTAGCCGGTCAGATCGAGTCCGGGCACGACGCCAGACTTGGGCTCGGCGGGCGCCGCGATGGTCGGGTCTTCCATGTGAATCGTGTAGAAGACCCCGTTATGCGAGTAGTCCGGGTCGAAGACGACGTTGATGAGGCCGGTCGCGAGGTTGCGCTGGAACGTGAGCTTCGCGAACAGCCCGGGACGCCCCTCGGCGCCGTTGAAATCGAGATAGGGCGTGAACGCCTTCGTCTGCTTGTCGAGCATGTAGAGCGGCCCGTTCAGGTCGTTGACGAAGAAACGGCGGCCGCCTGGCTCGTCGCGCAGAAAATTGACGCGGGCCAGCTCGCCACGCGTGTCCGTGCCGGCGAGGTCCCCCGTGATCGGCAGCTGGGCGTAGTCGGCGAGTCGCAACACCGGCTTGGGCACGGCGGCGGCGGCGGTCGTCGGCGCCGCGGTGACGGGGGCACCCGTCGCCGCACTCGCGGCCAGCGCCCGCATGTAGCGGACGATGCTCCATATGTCGGTGTCCGAGATGCGGCCCTCCCACCCGGCCATCATCGTCGGCGGCAGACCCTTCTTGATCGACGTGTAGATCTCGCCGTCGGTCGCGCCGTGATCCCAGGCGGCATCGGTCAGGTCCGACGGCTGCCGGCCGCCCTGTTCCTGGATGATCGAGATGACGACGCCCGCCTTCACCGAGCCCTCGGCCTTGGGCCCGTGGCAGGCGGCACAGTTCTCGTCGTAGGCGCGCTTGCCGACGCCCAGCGATGCCGGCGTC
>JBDSLU010000234.1:0-3103 GCA_039916225.1 Vicinamibacteraceae bacterium | reverse complement strand
TGTACGGCGTCGAGCGCTCGACGCCATCGAAGACGAAGTCGGTGCTGTAGTGCACCAGGGTCGCGCCGGTCCGGGCCGCGACCCCCGCCAGCGAGCGGACGGCCAGCGTGTTGACCGCGAAGGCGGTGACGGGAGCCTCCTCGGCGCCATCGACGTCGTTGTAGGCGGCGCAGTTGATGATCAGCTCGGGGGCCAGCGCATCGAGCGCCCGCTCGACCGCGGCGCCGTCGGTCAAATCGACCTCGCGGCGGGTCAGCGCCGTCACGTCGTGGCCGGCCGCCCACCGCTCCGCCGTCACCCGCCCCAGCTGCCCGGCGGCCCCGACCACCACCACCTTCATGCGGCCCGCTTCATCTGCGCGTCGTCGAGGACGCCTTCCCAGCGCGCCACCACGACGGACGCGACACAGTTGCCGATCACGTTCACCGCGGTCCGGCCCATGTCGAGGATCTGATCGATCCCCAGCAGGATCGCGGCGCCCTCGAGCGGGATGCCGTAGGCCGGCCCGAAGGTGGTCAGCGTCGCCATGAGCACGACCAGCGAGGCCCGCGGCACCCCGGCCACGCCCTTGCTCGTCAGCATCAGCGTCAGCAGCATCGTCAGCTGCTGACCCCAGGTGAGCTCGACGCCGGCCATCTGCGCCACGAACACGCTCGCCATCGACAGGTAGAACGTCGATCCATCGAGGTTGAAGCTGTAGCCGGTCGGCAGCACGAAGCCGACGATGTTGCGGGGCGCGCCGAAGCGCTCCATGGCCTCGAGCGCCTTGGGCAGCGCCGCCTCGCTGCTGGCGGTGGTGAAGGCGATCAGCGCCGGCTCGCGGACGGCGCGGATGAAGGCGCCGATCGGGATCCGGGCAATCAGCAGGGCGCCGCCGGCGACGATCACCAGGAAGAGGGCGTAGCCGAGATACATCGCGCCAATCAGCTTGCTGAGGGTGACGAGGATGCCCAGTCCCTTGCTGCCGACTGTCGCGGCGATGGCCGCCATCACGCCAATCGGCGCGAACCACATCACGTAGCCGGTGACCTTGAACATGACCTGGGCGACCGAATCGAGCACCCCGATCACCGGCCGCCCCTTCTCGCCGCTCGCGGCCAGGGCGACGCCGAAGAACGTCCCGAAGACCACGACCTGCAACACGTCGTTCCTGGCCAGCGCATCGAACAGCGACGTCGGGAACAGGTGCAGCAGGATGTCCCAGGCGCTCTGCTGGCGCGCCGCCATCGCCTGCAACTCGACGACGCTGCCGGCCTCGGCCGCGATGCCCGCACCCGGGCGCAGGATGTTGACGAGGCCGAGCCCGAGCACGAGCGCGAACGTCGTCGCCACCTCGAAGTAGATCAGGGCCTTGGCGCCGATGCGCCCCATCGCCTTGATGTCGCCGGTGCCGGCGATGCCGACCACCAGCGTCGAGAACAGCAGCGGCCCGACGATCATCTTGATCATCCGCAGGAAGGCGTCGGCGAGCGGCCGGATCTCGGCGCCGAAGGCCGGCCACAACCAGCCGATCAGGATGCCGAGCAGCAGGCCGATGACAATGCGAGCCGTCGGTCCCGGGCCACGCCCGCGACGCGCCTGAGCGATCGGCGCGCCCGCGGCATCGACAACCGGGCCGGCCCCGCCGGCCGGCGGATCAAGGGGGCGGATCATGCCGGCGAGCCAGCGGGGACGACGGCGGCCGTGCGGGTCATTCCGGCGAGCACCGCCTCGACGACATAGCGCTGCTGCGGTTCGGTGAGCTCGGGATAGATCGGGAGCGCCAGCGAATCGCCGGCCGCCGCTTCCGCGATCGGGAACGCGCCGCGGGCATAACCGAGCGGCGCGAAGCAGGCCTGCAGGTGGAACGGCACCGGGTAGTAGACCTCGCAGCCGACGCCGGCCTCCGTGAGGTGAGCCTTGACCGTGTCACGGCGGCCGAGGCGGACCACGAACTGGTTGTAGACGTGGTGCACGCCAGGCCGCTCGGCCGGCAGCGACAGCACGCCGTCCGGGGTCGGCCCGGCAATGGCCGTGACGATGGAGACGCCAGCCGGCGCCGCCGCCTCGGCGAAGAGCGTCCGGTAGCGCGCGGCGTTGGCCCGACGGCCAGCCGTCCACTCATCCAGGTGGGGCAGCTTGGTGGTCAGCACCGCCGCTTGCAGCGCATCGAGCCGGAAGTTCGCCCCGACGATCTCGTGGTGATAGCGCGTCGCCGCGCCGTGGCCGCGCAGCAGCCGCAGCTGACGCGCCAAGGCGTCGTCGTCGGTGGTGGTCATGCCGCCGTCGCCGAAGCCGCCCAGGTTCTTGCTCGGAAAGAACGAGAACGCGCTCATCGTCCCGACCGTGCCGGCCCGGGCGCCGTTGTCGGAGGCGTCGATCGCCTGGCAGGCGTCCTCGATGACCACCGCGCCGTGCCGGGCCGCGACCGCCATGATCGGCACCATGTCCGCCATCTGGCCGTAGAGATGGACCGGAATGATGGCCTTCGTCTTCGGCGTCATCGCCGCGGCGATGGCCTCGGCGGTGACGTTCAGGGTCGCCGGATCGACGTCGACGAGCACCGGTCGCGCCCCGAGCCGCCACACGCAGCCGGCGGTGGCGAAGAACGAGTACGTCGGCGTGACCACCTCGTCACCCGGGCCGACCCCCGCCGCCATCAGCGCGGCGAGCAGGGCGTCGGTGCCCGACGACATGCCGATGGCGTGGGCGACGCCGAGCCGCTCGGCGACGGCGTGCTCGAAGCCCTCGACGGCCGGACCGAGGATGAAGCGCTGGCTGTCGCACACCGCCTCGATCGCCCGCAGGACATCGGGCCGGATGCGCGCGAACTGCGATGACAGATCAAGGAGCGGGACGCGCATCATTAGGGCCGGCTGATGACCGCCGGCTCGCCCCAGAGGGCCTGGTCGTAGGCGCCGTTGTCACCGCGGCCGGGCACGCTGGTATTGGTGTTGAAGATCAGCTTCACCTTCTGGCCGGCGTAGGCGCTGAGATCGATGTCGACCGGCAGCCAGCCGCGATCGTTGGCGTTGTGGCGCGGATCGACCTGCTGATTGAGCAGCTCGTCGTAACGGCCATCGTCGACGCCGAAGCGGAACAGCACGCCGTCGCTGCCGTCCTG
>JBDSLU010000233.1:0-12324 GCA_039916225.1 Vicinamibacteraceae bacterium | reverse complement strand
GGCCATCGCCCGCATCAAGGACGCCATCGCCCACACCTACGCCAAGCGCGGCGCCGACGTCGTCCAGCGGAACTTCGACGCCGTCGACGACACACTGGCCCATCTGCACGCCGTGCCGCTGCCGGCCACCGTCACCACCGACCGGGCGCGGCCGCCTGTCGTCTCGACCGACGCGCCCGACTTCGTCAAGCGGGTCACCGCGATGATGATTGCCGGCAAGGGCGACCTGCTGCCGGTCAGCGCGTTTCCGGTCGACGGCACGTGGCCGACGGCGACGTCGCAGTGGGAGAAGCGCGCCATCGCCACCGAGATCCCGGTGTGGGACGCCGGCTTGTGTATTCAGTGCAACAAGTGCGCGTTCGTCTGCCCGCACGCGGCGATCCGCGCCAAGGTGTATCCGGCGTCGGCCCAGGCCGGGGCGCCGGCCGGCTTCGTGTCGCTGCCGTTCAAAGGCAAGGACTACGGCGACGACGCGACCTACACGCTCCAGGTCGCACCCGAGGACTGCACCGGCTGTTCGCTGTGCGTGCAGGTCTGCCCGGCGAAGGACAAGGCCAACCCGCGGCACAAGGCGCTCGAGCTGCGGCCGCAGGCCGACGTCGTCGCCGTGCAGCGCGATCACTACGCGTTCTTCCTCGGCCTGCCGGAGGCCGATCGCGCCCGCGTCAAGCCGGACGTCAAGAACACGCAGTTCCTGCAGCCGCTGTTCGAGTACTCCGGCGCCTGCGCCGGGTGCGGCGAGACGCCCTACCTGAAGCTCCTCACGCAGCTGTTCGGCGATCGCCTGCTGCTGGCGAACGCCACCGGGTGCTCGTCGATCTACGGCGGCAACCTGCCGACCACGCCCTACGCCCAGGATGCCGCCGGCCGCGGCCCGGCCTGGGCCAACTCGCTCTTCGAGGACAACGCCGAGTTCGGGCTGGGGATGCGGCTCGCGGTCGATCGCAAGGAGGCGCAGGCCCGCGACCTGGTGCGGCAGCTCGCCTCGAGCATCGGGCCGACGCTGGCCGACGAGCTGCTCGCATCGCGGCCGGTCACCGCGGCGGAGATCGCCGCGCAGCGCGACCGCATCGCCGCGCTGCGGCTAGCCCTCGCCGGCCGCGAGGACCGCGACGCACGGCGGCTGGCGGAGGCGGCGGACGCGCTCGTGCCGAAGAGCGTGTGGATTGTCGGCGGCGACGGCTGGGCCTACGACATCGGCTTCGGCGGTCTCGATCACGTGTTCTCGCTCGGCCTGAAGGTCAACGTCCTGGTGCTCGACACCGAGGTCTACTCCAACACCGGCGGGCAGCAGTCGAAGGCGACGCCGATTGGTGCCGCCGCCAAGTTCGCGGTGGCGGGCAAGGCGACCGCCAAGAAGGATCTCGGCGCGATGGCCCGCGCCTACGGCCACGTCTACGTCGCGCAGGTGGCCTTCGGCGCCAAGGACACGCAGACGGTCAAGGCGTTCGTCGAGGCCGACGCGCATCCCGGCACATCGCTGATCGTCGCCTACAGCCCGTGCATCGCGCACGGCTACGACCTGGCGCACGGGCTCGATCAGCAGAAGCTCGCCGTCGACTCCGGCTACTGGCCGCTCTACCGCTTCGATCCGCAGCGCGCCACGGCTGGCGAGCCGGCGTTGGTACTCGACTGCGCCGCGCCCAAGGTCGACCTCGAACGTTTCACCCGCAACGAGACCCGTTTCCGGCTCGTCGAGCAGCAGGATCCGGCGCGCGCCCGCGAGCTGATCCGGCAGGGCCAGGCGGCCATACGGACGCGGTTCGCGACCCTCGAAGGCCTGGCCCGGCCGGCAGACCCGCCGGCGGCCGCGCCAGCGCCGGCAACGCCGGCCGCCACGGAGCGCTGACATGGACCTCTCGACCACCTACCTCGGACTGCCGCTGGCCCATCCGCTGATCAGCGGCGCGTCGCCGCTCGTCGACCACCTGGATCTGGTGCGCCGGCTCGAGGACGCCGGCGCGGCCGCGATCACCATGCACTCGCTGTTCGAGGAGCAGCTCGCGATGGACGCCGAGGCGACGCGTCACGCCGTCGAGGCCCAGGCCGACAGCCACGCCGAAGCGGCGTCGTACTTCCCGCTCGCCGGCGACTACGCACTGGGGCCGCACGAATACCTCGAACAGATCCATCGCATCAAGGCCGCGGTCTCGGTGCCGGTGATCGCCTCGCTGAACGGCGTGACCGGCGACGGCTGGACCGGCTACGCGCGCCTCATCGAGCAGGCCGGCGCTGACGCGCTCGAGCTGAACATGTATCTGGTGGCCGTCGACCCGCTCGAGAGCGGCGGCCTGGTCGAGCGGCGCCTGCTCGACATCACTGCCGCCGTGCGGGCCAGCGTCGCGCTGCCGATCGCGGTGAAGCTGTCGCCCTTCTGGACGTCGCTGGCCCACCTCGCGGTGGCGCTCGACGGCGCCGGCGCCGACGGCCTGGTGCTGTTCAACCGTTTCTACCAGCCGGACATCGACATCGAGACGCTGGACGTGGTGCCGCGCCTGCGCCTGTCCGATCCCTCCGAGCTGCTGCTGCGGATTCGCTGGCTGGCGGCGCTCGCCGGCCGCGTCCGCGCGTCGCTGGCGGCGAGCGGGGGCGTCCACGGCGTCGAGGACGTGGTCAAGGCGGTGATGGCGGGCGCCGACGCGGTCCAGGTTGTCTCCGCGCTGCTCACGCACGGGCCCGAGCATCTCGGCGTCCTCCGCGACGGGCTCGCGCGCTGGATGGAAGAGCGGGATTACGCGTCGATCGCCCAGATGCGCGGCAGCATGAGCCTGTCGCGGTGTCCCGACCCGCGCGCCTTCGAGCGCGGCGGCTACATGCGCGTGCTGCAGACGTGGCGGCGCGACGCGGCGCCGACCCGCGAGCCGCGACACTAGAGCCAGGCCACTAGCCAGGAGCGCGCTGGTACACGCCGTCGAAGGCGACCGTCCAGGTCTTGCCCCCGTCGGTCGACGACTCCCACATCTGGCGGACGCTCTGCTCGTCGGCCTTCGACCACGTGATGCGCTGCACGTCGACGCCCTTGTCGGTCTTCCGCGGCTCGCTGGCCAGCACCATCTTGCCGTCGGCGAACGTGCCGGCGAGGTGCAGCGCGTTGCCACCCTGGTCGATCCACGACTGCGACCACGTCTTCGTCCGGCGATCGTAGAAGTTGAGGCTGGTACCGTCGCCGCCGCCGGCCGACGACCAGTGTTCGAGGATGCCGCACCCCTTCATCACCGACTCGATGTGGCTGGTCCCCGCCGGCTTGCCGGCGACCGTGACGTTCCACTTCCCGAGCCAGAAATCGAACTGGTGATGCTCCGGCGCCGAGCAGTCGGGCCGCGCTGGTGGCGCCTGGGCCGAGAATCGTGCCGGAACGAGGACCAGGAGCGCGAGGGTCAGGGCGGCGGTGGTCGAATTCATGCAGCCTCCGCCATCATCCTAAGCTGGCGAAGGCCCTCTGGCCCACGAGCAGGGACGGCCCGTGGACGAACGCCAGGCGGCAGGCGTGAGCCTTGCTCGTGGGGTGACAGGAGTGGCGCGATCGCTCACGCCCGTCAGCCCTGGTAGGGGCCCTTCACTTCGCCCCAGCCCCATTTCGGCATCGGCGTCCCCGGCGCGATCGCGTTCTCGTCGGACGCCGAGTTGATCACGGCGAGGCGCGAGCCCCATTCGAGATAGCCGACGATCGCCGAGCGGAACTCGGGATCGTCGGGCAGGCCGAGCTCGTCGGCGGTGTCGAGCAGCAGGGCGACCCAGGCGCGGCGCTGCTCCTGCGACAGATGCCGGCTCAGGTGCTGCCCGACCATGTGGGCGTGGCCGCCATGCTGCTCGGAGTAGGCGGTCGGGCCGCCCAGCACTTCGGCCAGGAACAGCGCGACGTGGTGCGGATGCTCGCCCGACATGTGCGCGAACACCGGGGCGAGGATCGCGTCGTCCTTGACGCGTTCGTAGAAGCGGGTGGTCAGGCGGTCGAGGACGGCCTGGCCGCCGACCCACTCGTAGAGCGTCGGCGTCGGGGTCTCACTCATACCCCGAGTCTAGTGTCCCGAGTCAGAATATGTGTCACCGAATCTCTGACTCGGGACACGAGCAGCCCCTCGTAAGGCCGCGTCAGCGCGAAGTGCCGGCGTCGCCGTCGGCCGTCGGCGGCGCGGCCAGCACCGTGGCCAGCGTGCGAACCAGCTCGGACGGATCGACCGGCTTCGAGATGTGCGCCTGGAAGCCCGCGGCCAGCGCGCGCTCGCGATCGTCCGGCCTGGCGAAGGCGGTGACGGCGACGGCGACGAGGGCGCGGTGCGCGGTCTTCGACCGGATCGCGTGCAGCAGCGCGTAGCCGTCGATGTTGGGCAGGCCCAGATCGCTGACCAGCAGCTGCGGACGCCATTCGGCGGCGAGGCCGAGGGCCTCGGCGGCGGTCGCCGCCGGCCGGACCTTGGCCCCCTCCGCTTCCAGCACGGTCTTGAACAGCATCAGGGTGTCGACGTCGTCGTCGACCAGCAGGATGTCGACGCCAGCCAGCAGGCCAGGCCGGTTGCGGCGCTCGATCGCCGCCGAGGCGTTCCGCTCGTCCTCGTCCGGGACCGCGGGGGCGTCGGCGACGTCGCAGGCCGGCAGCCGCACGGTGAACGTCGCGCCCTCGCCCTGACCGGGGCTGGTCGCGGTGATGGTGCCGCCTTGCAGCTCGACGAGCTGCTTGCAGATTGCCAGGCCAAGACCGAGGCCGCCGAACTGCCGGCCGAAGCGGGCATCGGCCTGCCGGAACGGCGTGAACACGTGCGGCAGGAACTCCGGCGCGATGCCGATCCCGGTGTCGCTGATGGCGATCTCGACGATGCCGGCCGTCCGGGCCAGGCGCACGGTGACGCGGCCGCCGAGCCGGGTGAACTTGACCGCGTTGTTCAGCAGGTTCCAGAAGACTTGCTGCAAGCGGGTGGCATCGGCGGTGACGCTGCCGGCGAAGGGATCGAAATCGAGCGCGATCTCGATGCGCTTGGTTTCGGCGGCCGGGCCGACGGCATCGAGTGCCTGGCGGATCACCGACGCCACCGGAATCGGCGCCGCGTCGAGGTGCACCGTGCCGGTAGTGATGCGCGACATGTCGAGCAGGTCCTCGACCAGCTGGTTCTGCGCCACGGCGTTGCGCTCGATGACGGCGATGGCCTGCCGCCATTTGTCCGGCGCGATCACGTCGGTCTGCAGCAGCCGGGCGTAGCCGAGGATGGCGTTCAGCGGCGTGCGCAGCTCGTGCGACAGGTTGGCGAGGAACTGATCCTTCAGCCGGTTGGCCGATTCGGCGGCATCGCGGGCCGCCTCGAGCGCGGACTCGGCCCGCTTGCGGCCGGTGACGTCGATGCCGATGCCGTAGAGCGATCGCGGGCGGCCGTCCGGCGCGTAGGTGGCGCGGCCACGGCCTTCCATCCAGCGCCACTCGCTACTGGCGTGGCGGAAACGGAAGTCGACGATGTAGTCGCTGCGCGTCTCGACCGCCTCTTCAACCGCCTGCCGCAGGGACGCCTTGTCGTCGTCGTGGACCAGCTCGAAGAAGGCGTCATCGGTCTGGCCGAAGGCGCCCGGCCCGAGCCCGACGATGTGCTCCAGCTCGGGGCTCCACCACACCTCGTTGGTCGTCAGGTCGCGCGACCACGCGCCCATCGCGCCGCCGCGCATCGCCAGCGACAGCACGTCGCGGCTGTGGCGGAGCGCGTCTTCGGCCTCGACGCGGGCCGAGATCTCCGCCCGCGATCGGCGATCGGTATCGCGCTCGGCGGTCACGTCGCGCGACAGCACCAGGACACCGTCGGGCAGGAGATGGATGTGATCCTCGAACCACCGCTCGAGTCCGACGTCGTAGCGATCGCCGCGAACGGCGCGCCCGGCGGCGACGGCGTCGCGCAGCTGGCGGGCGTAGGTCTCGCCGTCGACTGGCGGGAACAGCGTGTCGAGCGTGCAGCCGAGCACCGTCTCCGGCGTCCGGCCCATGGCCCGCGCCGCTTCGCGATTCACATGCGTGCAGCGCCAGTCGCGGTCGTAGATCGCGAGCTGATAGCCGAGCGAGTCGAAGACGTCGAGGAGACGCTCGCGGTCGGTAGCCATGGGAAGACAGCCGCGGAGTATAGCAGCGCTCACCCCGTCCGGCGCTGTCGCCGTGCCGCCTTGATCGCCGCGGCGAGGGTGGCCATGCCGCCATCGAGCAGTTCGGGACGCACCGAGCCGAAACCGAGGACCAGGCTGCGCCGCTGTGCTCGCCGCCGATCGAGGTAATAGGTCGACAGCGGCATCACCTCGACGCCGTGGGCCAGGGCCTCGCGGAAGGCCGCCTGGTCGTCGACGCCGTGCAGGTCGACGATGGCATGCAGGCCGGTCGTCACCGGCCGCAGGGTGAAGAGACCGCGGCCGTGACGGGCCGCGGCATCGGACAGGGCGTCGAGCCGGCGGCGATACTCGCGGCGCATCCGTCGCAGGTGGCGTTCGAAGATGCCGGCGTCCATCAGATCGGCGAGCACGCCTTGATCGAGGACCGGCGGATGGAAGCCCGAGGCGCCGCGGGCCGTGGCCAGCGAGTGCGCCAGGTCGGATGGGACGATGACGTAACCGAGCCGCAGCGCCGGGAACAGCGTCTTGCTGAAGGTGCCGACGTAGATGACCCGGCCGTCGGCGTCGAGCCCCTGCAGGCAGGGTATCGGCTGCGATCCGAAGTGGAACCCGCAGTCGTAGTCGTCCTCGACGATCCAGGCGCGGGCGCGTCGGGCCCAGGCGAGCAGCGCGAGCCGCCGCGGCAGCGTCATCGCCACGCCGAGCGGGAACTGGTGCGACGGCGTCACGTAGGCCAGGCGCGCCTTGGGTGCCCACCGGATGCCTGCCGCGACGTCCAGCCCATCGCCATCGACCGGCACCGGGACGATGCGCGCGCCAGCGCCCGCCAGTGCGGCACGCGCGCCGGGATAGCCGGGTTCCTCGAGCCACGCCGTGTCGTCTGGATCGAGCAGGACACGGCAGATCAACTCGAGGCCCTGCTGGGCGCCTGCGACGACGATGACCTGCTCGGGCGTACAGGCCGCGCCGCGGACGCGCCGGACGTGCTCAGCGATGGCGGTGCGCAGCGGCAACTCGCCGGCGGGATCGCGGTAGTCGAGTTGGGCGAGCGTGATCCCTCTGAGGCGCCGCGTGGCGATTCGGGTCCACGCGGCCAGCGGCAGGAGATCGAGGGCTGGGGTGCCGAGCCGGAAGGGTCGCGGCGCGCCGCCCAGCTTCCACGCGATGGCGGGCATCGAGGCCAGGGCCGCGCCACGCCGCGACAGCGAGGGATGGGCCGCGGCGCGCCGCTGCGACGACGATGGCAGCCAGCCACGATCGCCCGGGATGGCGGCGACGAACGTCCCGGAGCCGGCCCGCGTGGTGAGGACGCCCTCGGCAAGGAGCTGGTCATAGGCGAGGACGGCCGTGGTCCGCGAGATGCGGAGATCGGCGGCCAGCGCTCGCGACGAAGGCAGGCGGTTGCCAGGCCTGAGGATGCCGGCCCGGATCGCCCGCCGCAGACCGGCACAGAGCTGCGCCTGCAGCGACTCGGGGGCGTGTGCGTCGAGGCGCACCAGGATCTGGGCGGCGAACGCGCTCATCGGGGGACGGCCGTCCGAAGGCCATCGCCACTATAGCGCGGGCTTCACGCGTGTCACGTCGACCGCATTCACGCAGACAGGTGGACTGAATCACCGCGCGTCGAAGTGGACCTAGGGCGGGTCTCGGTGCTCCTTACGATGCGAGTCGAGTCTTCGAGGAGCGCGAATACATGCCGAGAACCAAACCCTCCACTTCTTCCTCTTTTCGCGGCGGCCTGCTGCTGGCTGCCGTCGTGACGTCGGCGGCCGCGGCCCAGACGATGCCGCCGCACCCCGCGCCGGCGATGCCGTCGCAGACCACACCGTCGGCCAAGCCGGCCGGCGCGATGGCGACGCCGGCCGTTCTTCCTACCGGAATGGGCGACGCCATCGACCGTGACCTCACGCGGCTCCGGGCCGCGACCGCGCCGTTCACGTCGTCCGAGGCCGCCGTCTCCGCGGGCTACCCCGCGGAGACCAACTGCGTGCAGCACCCGGCGCACGGCGCCATGGGCTATCACTACAACAACCAGGCCCTGCGCGACGCGACACTCGACGTCGAGAAGCCGGAAGTCCTGGTCTACGAGAAGCGGGCCGACGGCACCTTCAAGTTGAACGGCGTCGAGTTCATCGTGCCGCTCGCGGCGTGGACGAAGACCGAGCCGCCGACCATCATGGGCCAGAGCCTCAAGCGCGCCGACTCGCTCGGTTTCTGGTACCTGCACGTGTGGAGCGAGACGGTGAACCCGTCGGGCCTGTTCGCCGACTGGAACCCGAACGTGAAGTGCTGAGCGGCCGGCCGCGACGCGGCTATGCCGGCGCTACGGGTGCCGGGATGTGGAAGGTGAATCGCGTCTCGACGTCGTCGGACGCGACGTCGAGGCGGCCCCCGTGCGCCTTGGCGATCTCGCAGGCGATGTAGAGGCCCAGGCCGAGGCCGGCGCGCTCCGGCCGATCCTCGGCCCGCGTGAAGGGCAGGAACAGCCGCCGACGCGTCGCTTCGGGAATCGGCTGGCCGGTGTTCGAGACCGACAAGTCGAGGCCGCCGCCGCTGCCGATCGCGGTGACGCGGACCGCGCCGCCGCTGTCGCCGTGCGTGAAGGCGTTGACGAGCAGATTGGTGAGCAACTGCGCGATCCGCCGCCTGTCGCAGCGCACCGGCCCGTCGAAGCGCAGCGTCGACTCGATCGGCCGGTCCGGCCAGGCCGTCTGCACCTCGGCGACGGCGTGGGCGATGGTTTCCGGCAGCGCGGTCGTCGTCACCGGCTGGACGTCGAGGCCGCCACCGAGGCGGCCGCGGGCGAAGTCGAGGACGTCGTCGATCAGGCCGGCCATCCGCCGGGCGCCCCGGTCGATGATCTCGGCCGACCGCCGGACGTCGGCGTCGACGCCCCCCTTCTCGATCATGAAGCGCGCGCCGGTTCGCACCGCGTTGAGCGGGCTGCGCAGGTCGTGCCCGAGGACGGCGATGAACTGCTCCTGGAGCTGCGAGCGCGCCTGCTCGTCCGAGAGCGCCGTTTCCGCCAAGCCGAGCTTTTCCTGCGCGTCCATGTGCAGCGAGATCAGGTTGGCGAACAGCGTGAACATGCCGACCGTCTGGGCGTCGCTGACCCGGTGCGGCCGCGGATCGATGGCGCAGAGCGTGCCGAAGAACCGGCCGTCGTGCCGCCAGATCGGGACCGACAGGTAGCTCTGGAAGCCGTAGCGGGCCGGCGTGTGGTGGTCGCGATAGACGGGATCCTCGTCGACGTGGTCGATGGCGACCAACCGACCGCAGTCGCGGATCTCGTTGCAGATGGTCGTCGCGACGGGCAACTCGCCGCCTGGCGTCATGCCGAAGGCGATCTCGTCGTGGACGGCGCAGGCGATCCAGCGATCGTCGGTCACCCGCGCGATCGCCGTGAACCCCATGCCGGTGACGTGGGCGACCACATCCAGTAACGCCGGAACGACGTCGATCCGGCTGACGAGGGCGACGTCGCGGGCGAGTGCCTCCTCGTTCGGGGAGGCGGTCGAGGAATCCACCGGCATCGCGATCACTTTACCGTGCCGGCGACCGTTGTCCGCGCGGACCAGCGGCTGAGCTCGCTCCGCCGCCCATCACGCAGCCGACGTGCGTGTAGGATCCGGGACGTCCTCCGAAAGGTTGTCCCTTGCGTCTCGCCCCCTCGGCTGTCGGCCTCGTACTCACCCTCGCCTCGGTCGCCGCCGACGCCCAGCCGGCGACGCCGGTCGTCGCGCCGATTCGTGACCTCGCCGCCCGTAGCTTCGCGCTCGTCGTCCGTGCCGACGGATCCGTCCTGGGCTGGGGCGCCGAGGGTAACGGACAGGCAGCGCGGCCGCCGTCCCCGGCCCGGACGATCGGCACGCCAGTCGTCATCGAGCTGCCCGGCCCGGCGCTGCAGGTGGCGCTCGGGGAAGCGACCGGGTACGCGCTGCTCGAGAGCGGTACCGTCGTCGCCTGGGGCGCGAACGACGAAGGTCAACTCGGCAACGGTCCGACCGGCGCCAGCGGACAGCTCGGCATCTACCCAAAGCCTTCGATCTCGCCGGTTCGCGTCACGGGCCTGGCGGACATCGTCCAGATCGAGGCCGGCCTCAAGCACTGCGTGGCGCTCGGCCGCGACGGCACGGTGTGGGCCTGGGGTACCCGCGACAACGGCGAGATCGGCGATGGCAAGCCGACCGGCCTGCGGCCGCTGCGCGCCATCGGACCGACCCGCGTCCCCGGTCTGTCCGGCATCATCCGGATCGCCGTCGACAAGGCGCACAACCTGGCGTTGCGGGCCGACGGCAAGGTCATGGCCTGGGGGGCGAACAGCGATGGTCAGCTCGGGAACGGCACGCGCGACACGGGCTGGACGCCGACGGAGGTCCGCGGCCTCGAACGGGTGGTCGCCATCGCTGCCGGGATCGGTGGCGGCGGGTCGGGCGTGTCGGGTGCGGTCCGCGACGACGGCACCGTCTGGCTGTGGGGCACGAACACGTCGGCGCAGATGGGGAATGGCGCCGGCCCGATGTCGGCCGATGAACCAGGAGGGCGCAACCTGCTGCCCGTCCTGCTCGCGGGCGTTACCGGAGCCAAGGCGTTGAGCCTCGGCTTCGGACACGCGGCCGCCCTCCTGACGGACGGCACCCTGCGCATGTGGGGGCACGATGGCTGGGGGCAGATCGGCGTCGGCACCTCCGGTTTCTACGTGGAGAAACCCAAGAAGGTCGCCGCGCTGGCCGACGTGCAGGCGGTCTACCTGGGCGGACCGCACTCGTTCGCGGTCCGCGCTGACGGGAGCCTCTGGATCTGGGGAATCGCCTTCCCTGGCGGCCAGGGTCTCCTCGGCAAGAACCTGCACGTGCCGACGCGATTCGATCTGCCGTGATCTGCTAGAGCTCGGTCAGCCGCATCGTGGCGTCGCCGAAGCCATCGAGTTTGACGCCCATCCGATCCATCAGCGACAGGTGCAGGCTGCACACCTTGCGGTTGGCGTCGCCCTTGTCGAGATAGTCGAGGATGCGGCCGCCCTTGATGGTCCCGCCGCCCTTGCCGGTGATCAGGATCGGGACCTGGTCGGCGCCGTGCAGGTCGCCGTCGAACAGGCTGGAGGCGCCGAGCAGGATCGAGTTGTCGAGCAGCGACGTCTCGCCTTCCTTGACCGCCTTCATCCGCTCGGTCAGGTAGGCGAACTGCTGGATGTGGAACTGGTTCGTCTTCAGGTACATCGCCTCCTTGTCGGCGACGCGCCCGTTGTGCGTCAGGTCGAGGTGCAGCGCGCCCTGGACGCCATCGACGAACTTGAAGTTCATCTGCGACAGATCGTTGTTGAGCATCAACGTCGCCACGCGCGTCTTGTCCATCTGGAAGGCGAGGACGATCAGGTCGAGCATCAACTTCATGTGATCCGGAACGTTCTGCGGCAGCTCGTTCTTCGGCCGCGGCATGTCCGGCTTGTCGAGGCTGGGGCGCCAGCCCTCGAGACGCTCTTCCTTGTTGGCGCGCTCGATCCGCTTCTCGATGTCGCGGATGCCGTCGAAGTACTCGTTCAGCTTGTGATGATCGTCGCGGCTGACGCGCGGCTTGAGGCCGGCCGATTCCGAGTGCACCGCGTCGAGGATGCTGCGATCGAGGGCCCGGCCGGTGCCGTCGCCGACCAGCCGATCGAAGGCCCGCGACGGGTAGATCTCCTTGGTCGCCGGCTTGCTCGGCGAGACCCAGGACAGGCTCGATCCGTAGATCATCGACAGCCCGTCCTCGAGCCGCAGCTCGTTCGGCTCGACGCCGAGGACCAGGCTGGGGATCGACGTCTTGTCGCCGATGGCGTTGGCGACGACCTGATCCATCGACGTGCCGGCGCGGATCACGTTCGGGTCGAGGCTGATCGGCGCGCCCGAGAGCAGGTTCATCCGCCCGAGGTGCGGGCTGGTCGACACGAAGGCCGACTGGTTGTACAGGCCCTTGATGAAGACCATGTCTTCACGGTGCGGCAGCATCGGGGCCAGGCCGGGGCCGAGCTCCATCGTCGCGCCCGAGCCCTTGGCCCACCAGTGGGCCGGCTCGACGCCGTTCGAGAAGAACACGATGCCCATCCGCAGCGGCGGGCCAGCCTTCGCGGCGGCGCCGGCCGCTTGCGCGCCCGCTCCCGCCGCTTCGGCGGATGCGCCGAGCCACGGCAACGACTCGAGCCACGGCAGCGCCAGGGCGACGCCGGCGCCGCGGAGGAAGTGACGGCGGGAGTTGTCGAGCGAATGACGG
>JBDSLU010000232.1:0-14539 GCA_039916225.1 Vicinamibacteraceae bacterium | reverse complement strand
ACTACGCGCTGCAGATTGCCACCGCGCTGGAGGCGGCCCACGAGAAGGGGATCGTGCACCGCGATCTGAAGCCGACGAACATCGTGGTGACGCCCGATGGCACCGTGAAGGTGCTCGACTTCGGCCTGGCGGCGATCAAGGACGACGCGTTCGACGACAGTGCGCCAGTGGCCGCGGCAGCGTCGACGCCATCCGCCATGACTCGCGTCGGCGCGATCATGGGCACGGCGGCGTACATGAGTCCGGAGCAGGCCGCGGGAAAGCCGGTCGACAAGCGGGCGGACATCTGGTCGTTTGGTGTCGTCGTGTGGGAGCTGTTGACGGGCGGGCTTCTTTTCGCAGGCGACACCGCCGCGGAAACGCTGGCCAACGTCACCACCGCGGTGATCGACCTGCGGCGGCTGCCGCGCGAGACGCCAGTGGCGATTCGCGATCTCCTGGCGCGATGTCTGGACCGTGACCCCCGCACCCGACTCAGGGACATCGGCGAAGCGCGCATTCAGATTCAGAGAGCGCGCGCGGAGTCGCTGAAGCCGGCGGCGTTTCCGACCGCGCGGCTGTTGCGAGCGGCCGTGTGGATCACCACCGGACTGGCGATTCTGTTCGCGGTGTTGTTCACGGTCGAGCGTCGTGCCGCCCAACGCGTGCAGCCGCCGCTCCCATTGACGTTCCACATCCCGGCGCCGCCGCAGGCGGCATTCGCCGGCGGGCCGGCTCTCTCTCCGGACGGTCGCCACGTCGCATTCACGGCGAGGAGTGCCGACGGTCGCGTGCGCATCTGGATGCACGCGCTCGATTCGGCAACCGCACGTCCGCTGGCCGGGACAGAGGACGCGTTCAGCCCGCTGTTCTGGTCGCCGGACAGCCGCTTCCTCGGGTTCGCGACCCGAATGACGCTGAGCAAGGTCAGCGTCGCCGGCGGTCCCCCCGTCACTCTGTGCGATCGATGCGGGCCGGCCTCGATCGGGAGCCGCATCTTTCGCGGCGGTGCGTGGAGCTCGTCCGGCGTCATCGTCTATGCGATCTCGAGCAACGGGCTCTGGCGCATCCCCGACGCCGGGGGAGTGCCAGAGCGGGTGACCCCGGCCGGCGACTACGGGTACCCCAGCTTTCTGCCCGATGGAGAACGGCTCCTGTATACCTGGTTCGGCCGTGACCCGCAGCCGGGTGTGTACCTCGGTGATCTACGGCACCACGGAGAGCGCCCCGCGAAGCGTCTCGTCGACGGAGCCTTCGTCGTGAGCGACTACGTGCCAGGCGTCCGGACCAGCGCGGGATATCTGCTCGCATTGCGCGAAGGCGTGCTGACCGCCCGCGCGTTCGATCCGGCGACGGAGGCGGTGAGCGGGGAGCCTACCGTCATCGCACAGGATGTGCCGAGCATCGATCCGCCGGCGGCGTTCTCCGCGTCGTCGAGTGGCACGCTGGTGTTCAGTTCGTCGATCTCCGCGGATCGATCGCGACTGGTGTGGTTCGACCGCGACGGCCGCGAGCAGGGAAGCCTCGGTCCACCGTCCTACGGCTCCAACATCAGCATCCCCTCCGACGGCACACAGATCGTCTTCGATACGATCGAGGCCGACCGTCGGACCCGTCACATCTGGACGGCGGACCCGGTGCGCGGCGTGGTCACCCTCCTGAACGCGGGGTCCCGTGGCTGGACGCCCGCCGCGTCGTCTGCCGGAGACGTGGCGTTCGCCTCGGCGCCGGACATCTATCTGACCCGGGCCTCCGCGGTCGCTCCGCCAGAGCCGCTGTATCGTTCGGCGAACGGCAAGCTGCCGAACGACTGGTCACCCGATGGCCGCTATTTGATCTTCAACGAGCTCCATCCGACTCGACGAGCGGATCTGTATGTCCTGCGTGTGGACCGCCGGGAGGCGGTGCCGTTGTTGGTCACCGATGCCGACGAGTGGCCGGCAACGTTCTCCCCGGACGGGAGATGGATCGCTTACAGCTCCGACGAAACCGGCAACCGCGAGATTTACCTGCGCGATTTCGCCCCTGATCGTGTGCCGGCCGTGGGTTCCGTCAACATTCGCGTCTCGACCGACGGCGGCGACAAGCCGCGCTGGCGGCGGGATGGGGCGGAGCTGTACTACGTGTCGCCGGACAGGCGACTGATGGCCGTCCCGGTCCGGACCGCACCGACACTGGGCGTGGGCCTGCCCGTGGCGCTGTTCGACGTCCGTCTGCCGACAAGCGCTTTTCCCTACGACGTTGCGCGCGACGGCCGGTTCCTCGTCAACACGCTCGATGCTCCATCGACGGACCCATCCAGCGGAATGACCGTCGTCGTGAACTGGGCGCCGCTTCGTTGACGTCACCGCGAAGAGGACCACCGTGCCGTCGTGCAGCGAAATGCGGCGATGGCGCTCGCCATCGGTGGCCGGATCGCCCATCTCGTCGAAGAGCGCCTGCTTCTGGGCCTGCCACCAGGGCGGGATGTTCTCGAGAGTCCAGACCCAGTTCATCACCCCGAACATGTTGATGCCGACGTCGAAGACGGTGGGCTCGAAGGCCAGGGCCGCGCCCACCATGTAGCCGCCGTAGGAGCCGCCGATGATGCCGATGCGCTCGGCGTCCACCCACGGCTGCGCCGCCAGCCAGGTCTTACCGGCCAGGATGTCCTTGAGATCGAGATCGCCGTGGCGCTTGTCATCCATGTGGTAGAAGCGCTTGCCGTAGCCCGAGAAGCCGCGGTTGTTCGCCGCCAGCACGGCGTAGCCGTGGTTCACCAGATGCTGAACCATCGCCGAGTAGCCGGTGCGGCTCTGGCCGCCGGGCCCGCCGTGCACCATCACCAGCGCTGGCACCTTGGCCGCGGGTTCAAGGCCTTTGTCAGCCGCGCGCTGCGCCCCGCCGAAAGATCGACCGTGTAGACGTCGTTCGGCGAGGTATCCGAGCTCACCATCAGCGCCAGCCGCTTCTCGTCGCGTGAGAAGCGGATCTGCGACAGGTCTCCGGGCGGCAGCCCGGGCACTTTCAGTTCCTTGCCCGTCGTGCTGTCGAGGATGGTGATCACGGTGCGGGCGTCGTCGTTCGTGGCCGCATCGTGCCGTCCAGCTCGCGCACATAGAGGTGAACGAGTTCGTTGCCGCCCGGCCTCGTCCGACGACACCAGCAGCTCCCGGTCGTCCGCCGACCAGGCCAAGCCTCCGGCCAGAGAGTAGGAGGTCGTGGCGAAGAATGCCGTGGCGTCATAGACCGGCCTTCCCGGTGTCGCCGTGTCGCTGCATCGTGTCGCCCATTCTGATTGGCATCGATGACCAGCGGTGAGGGAAATGATCCTCCGCCGCGGGCGTGCTGCCGGCGGCGTGGCCGCGGGCCGTCCTTGGTAGACTGCGGCCACTTCTTCCAAGGAACCCCGACATGCCGCGCTTCGCTGTTCTCCTGTCGCTCCTGTTCGCGGCGTCCAGCCTGTTGCTCGGGCAGGGCCATCCGCCCTTCCAGGACGACTTCCCGGCCGCGGAATTCGTCCAGCGCCGCGCGCGGGTGCTCGACGCCATCGGCCCGGAGGCCCTTGCCCTCGTCCAGGGTGCCGCCGGCGTGGACGGCTTCAAGGTCTTCCGCCAGTCGAATGAGTTCTACTACCTCACTGGACTCGAGAGCCCGCACGCCTATCTGCTGCTCGATGGTCGCAGCCGCAAGACCACCCTGTATCTGGCCCATCGGAACGACGCGCTGGAACGGAGCACCGGCGCGATCTGGTCGGCCGAAGACGCCGCCGACGTGCAGCGCCTGACGGGCGTCGACACCGTCGCGCCCGTCGAACTGCTGTCGCAGCAGACCTTCGGCGCGATGCTCCGGCCACCGCGTCCGGTGCTCTACGTGCCCTTCAGCCCGGCCGAAGGCGAGGCCCAGAGCCGCGACGAACTGCTCGCGCACCAGGCGGGCGTGGCCGGCGATCCGTGGGACGGCCGGCCGTCGCGCGAAGCGCACTTCGTGGGCCTGCTGGCCAATCGCTACCCTGCCCTGGAACGACGAGACCTGACGCCAGTGCTCGACACGCTGCGCTACGTGAAGAGCCCGGGTGAGATTGCCCTCATCCGCAAGGCCTCGGTGCTGGCCGGCCTCGGCCTCCTCGAAGCGATGAAGGGCACGCGGCCGGGCGTGTTGGAGTATCAGCTGGCCGCCGCCGCTCGCTTCACGTTCCTGGCCAACGGCGCGCGCTACGAGGGCTACAACCCGATCGCCGCCGGTGGCACCAACGCCTGGATGGGCCACTACTCGCGCAACCTCGACCCGCTGAAGGCCGGCGACATGGTGCTGATGGACTACGCACCCGACCTGCGCAACTACACCAGCGACGTGACCCGCATGTGGCCGGTGAGCGGGACGTTCACGGACGCGCAGCGCACCCTGGCTCGATTCATCCTCAGCTACCGCGACGCCTTCTTTCGGCACATCAAGCCTGGCGTGACGCCCGACGAGGTGCTCGCGCTGGCCCGGCGCGACATGGAACCGGTGCTGGCCCGAACGACCTTTGCCAACGATCGGCATCGGCAGGCCGCCGAGGCGATGCTGTCGTTCCGCGGACACCTCCAGCACCCCGTTGGCATGACCGTGCACGACCCGGGTCGGATCTGGGGCCGGCCATTCGAGCCGGGCCTGGTCTTCACCGTGGATCCGATGATGTGGATCGCCGACGAGCGCCTCTATGTCCGGATGGAAGACACCATCGTCGTGACCAGGGACGGCATGGAGAACTTCACCGCGACGCTGGCGAGCACGCCCGAAGAGATCGAGGCCGTGATGAAGGATGAAGGCCTGCTGTCACGGGTGCCACGTCTGCCATGAGCGCGATGCGCCGGGCCGCGCGCTCTCTCGTCCTCGTTGTCGCCTTCGTTCTCGGCGGCGGACCCGCGGATGCCGGCGCCGACACCTACCCGAAGAACTCCCGGGTGGACGTCATCAACTACCGCTTCGCCATCGACCTGCAGGATCGCGACGACCGCATCGCGGCGACGGCCGATATCGACATCCGCTTCACCAGCGATGGCGAGACCGCGCTTCGCCTCGATCTCGTCGACCGCGATGCAGCGACAGGGAAGGGCATGACGGTCAGTGCCGTCTCGATCGATGGCGCCGGTGTCCCGTTCGCCCATCGGGACCAAGTCCTCCGCATCGAGCTGCCGCACCGCTTTGGGCGCGACGAGCGGGTGCGGCTGCGGATCGCCTATGCCGGTGTGCCTGGCGGCGGACTCAAGATCGCCAAGAACCGACACGGCGATCGCACGTTCTTCAGCGACAACTGGCCGGACAAGGCGCGTCACTGGCTGCCCGTCGTCGACCACCCCTACGACAAGGCCACGTCCGAGATGATCGTGACGGCGCCGGCGCACTACCAGGTCGTGTCGAACGGGTTGCTGGTCGAGGAGACCGACCTGCCCGAGGCCCGCCGCCGGACCCACTGGCGCCAGTCGGTGCCCATCGCGCCGTGGCTCTACGTTCTCGGGGTGGCCCGCTTCGCCGTGCAGCACGTCGGCACCTTCGACGGCAAGGCCATCGAGACCTGGGTCTACGCCCAGGATCGCGATGCCGGGTTCTACGACTTCGCCGTGCCGACCGGCGACGCGCTGGCCTACTACTCGGCCAAGATCGGTCCGTTTTCGTACGAGAAGCTGGCCAACGTGCAGTCCAACAGTGTCAGCGGCGGCATGGAGGCGGCCAGCGCCATCTTCTACAGCGAGGGCTCGGTGACCGGCGACCGCAGCGTGCGGTGGCGCAACGTCGTCATCCACGAGATCGCGCATCAGTGGTTCGGCAATGCGGTGACCGAGTCCGACTGGGACGACGTGTGGCTGAGCGAGGGGTTCGCCACCTACTTCGCGCTGCTCTTTATCGAGCATCAGTACGGGCGCGACGAGTTCCTGAACGGGCTCGAGTCGAGCCGCCAGCGCGTGCTTGCCTTCGACAAGGAGCACCCCGACTACCGCGTCGTCCACGACAACCTCGACGACATGTCGAAGGTCACGACCGGCCAGATCTACCAGAAGGGCGCGTGGATTTTGCACATGCTGCGCGGCGTCGTCGGTGACGAGGCGTTCTGGGCGGGCATCCGCAGCTACTATCGCGCGCACCGCGATGGCCACGCCACGACCGCCGACTTCCGGGGCGAGATGGAGCGCGCCTCGGGGCGCGATCTGCGCGCATTCTTCGATCAGTGGCTGCTGCGCGGCGGGCTGGTGCGCCTCGACGGCACCTGGGGCTACCGCGCCGAGACGGGAACCCTGACGGTCCGCTTGACCCAGCGCGACGCCGCGCGCACGTTCGCGATGCCCGTGCAGATTGCCGTCTACGCGGCGGGGAGTGCGACGCCCACGATCACGACCGTGCAGCTGTCCGGGGCGTCACTGGATGTCCAGATAGCCGTGGCACAGCGACCGGATCGCGTGGTGCTCGACCCGGACCACCTCTTGCTGATGGAGGCGACCTTCGCTGAGGCCGACACTCACCCATGAAGGTTCTACGGCGCACATCGATCCTCGTGCTGGGCACAGCCCTGCTCGCGGGCCATGATGCCGCGGGGGCCGCGCGACACCGACTATCTGAATGCCTGGCTGGCGCAGGCTACGCGGTCGTTGCGACCGACTAACAAGGCCTGGGGACCCCTGGCGGACATCCCCGGATGGCCGTGCGCCCGGCGGGCCGGAGCGTGCTCGACAGCGTGCGGTCGGCGCTCGCCGCGTTTCCGGAGCTGGCCAATGCCGTCGTCATCGTCGGACAATCGCAGGGTGCCCATGCAGCGCTGTCCGCCGCAGGGCTGGCCGGCGCATCAGGCGCCGCCGACCCCTAAGTGACGTCGCCGAAGCACGCCGGACGGCGATACGATGTCGTCGGACCGTCCATGTTCCAATTGAGATCCCGTACAGCGCTCAGGTGCGATGTCACCCCGCCGGTGTTCCATCGACGTCA
The DNA here is from genome assembly GCA_039916225.1 of Vicinamibacteraceae bacterium. Classification (GTDB taxonomy): domain Bacteria; phylum Acidobacteriota; class Vicinamibacteria; order Vicinamibacterales; family Vicinamibacteraceae; genus JBDSLU01. The sequence continues at coordinate 7,621 of JBDSLU010000232.1, read as the reverse complement.
CCCTGGACGGGTGCTGCGATCATCACGGATCCTTCTCGCGTTCACGCTGGCGGTGCTGTGCCCCCAGGCGACGGCACTGCAGGCAGTCGTCATTCGTCACGACAAGCCAGACGCGGATGCCCTCGCGCTCGGGAGCCGATTCGCTGCGGCCGGCCGCGTCGTGCCCGATGGCGGCTGCACATTGATCGCGCCCTCGTGGGCGGTCACGGCCGCGCACGTGGCGGCGCGGCTGCGCCCGGGCTCGCGGGTCGAGTTCGAAGGCACGCCGTCTGTCGTCAAGCGCGTCATGGCTCACCCTGACGCGTCGGGCCCGGCGGGTGCGCCTCCCGACGTCGACCTGGCGCTCATCGAGTTCACCGCGCCGGTTGCAGGGGTCCAGCCGATTCAGCTCTACAAGGGGCGCGATGAACTCGGCCGGCCGGTCTTCATCGTCGGCTACGGCGACTACGGAGTGGCCGGCGCGCCGTTTCAACGGACCGACGGGAAGCGCCGGGCCGTGACGAACGAGATCGATGACGTGGGCCCGAAGCGCGTGTTCATGGCGTTCGATGCGCCTCCGTCAGGATCGGCCCTCGAGGGCGTCGGGGCGCCCGGCGACAGTGGTGGCCCGGCCTTCGTCGAGGTGAATGGGCGGCTCCTGCTGGTTGGCGTGAGCTCGGCGTCGATGAACGGAAAGCCCGGCACCTACGGTGTCGTGGATGTCTACACCCGGATCAGTTCGTACGTGGACTGGATCGAAAAGACCATCGCGGGCTGAGGCACGTCACCCCTCGCCCCAGGACTACAGGCACCAATGTCAGACACGTCGACCAAGGAAACCCTCGGCTTCCAAGCCGAGGTCTCGCAGCTCCTCCACCTGATGATTCACTCCTTGTACGGCAACAAGGAGATCTTCCTGCGCGAGCTCGTCTCGAACGCCTCCGATGCCGCCGACAAGCTGCGGTTCGAGGCGATGGGCGACCCCGCGCTCTTCGAAGAGGACCCCGAGCCTCGCATCCGGGTCGGCTACGACGCGGCCGCGCGAACGATCACGGTGTCCGACAACGGCGTCGGCATGTCCCGGCAGGACGTCGTCGACAACATCGGCACCATCGCCAAGTCGGGGACGCGCGAGTTCCTCGCCCAGCTGACCGCCGATCGGGCCAAGGACGCTCAGCTCATCGGGCAGTTCGGCGTCGGCTTCTACGCCGCCTTCATCGTCGCCGACCGGGTGACCCTGGTCACGCGCCGCGCCGGCCTGACGCCCGAGCACGGCGTCCGCTGGGAGAGCACGGGAGAAGGCAGCTACACGGTCGAAGCCGTCGAGAAGGCCGCTCGCGGGACCGATGTCATCCTGCATCTGCGGCCCGACGAGAACGATCTGCTGTCGGGCCATCGCCTGCGGGAGATCCTGCGGAAGTACTCCGACCACATCGCCGTCCCCATCCTGATGAAACGGGAGCAGTGGGATAGCGAGGCGAAGGCCCAGGTCGTCACCGACGACGACGAGCAGGTCAACCGCGCGTCGGCGCTCTGGGCCAGGCCCAAAAGCGAGATCACCGAAGAGCAGTACCACGAGCTCTACAAGCACGTCGCCCACGACGTGGACGCGCCGCTCGCCTACACGCACGCCAAGGTGGAGGGACGGCAGGAGTTCACGGTGCTCCTCTACCTGCCGGCGCGGGCGCCGTTCGATCTGTGGGATCGCGAGCATCGGCGCGGCATCAAGCTCTACGTGCGCCGGGTGTTCATCATGGACGACGCCGAGCAGCTGCTGCCGGCCTACCTGCGCTTCGTCCGCGGCGTCGTCGACTCGAACGACCTGCCGCTCAACGTGTCCCGCGAGATCCTGCAGCAGTCCAAGGATGTGCAGGGCATCCGGTCGGCCGCGACCAAGCGGGTGCTGGCCATGCTCGAGGACCTGGCCGGGAAGGACACGCCGAAATACGAGACGTTCTGGAAGACGTTCGGCCGGGTGCTCAAGGAAGGCGTCCCCGAGGATCGCGCCAACCATGATCGTCTGGCCAAGCTGCTGCGGTTCTCGTCCACCCACCACCCGGGCGAAGAGCAGACGGTCTCGCTGGCCGACTACGTCGGCCGGATGAAAGACGGCCAGACCGCCATCTACTACATCACCGGCGACGGCCACGCCGCGGCCCGCCACAGCCCCCATCTCGAGATCTTCCGCAAGCTCGGGGTCGAGGTCCTGCTCCTGCACGAACGCATCGACGAGTGGGTGGTTTCGTCGCTGCACGAGTTCGAGGGCAAGCCGCTGCAGTCGGCGGCGGCCAAGGACCTCGATCTCAGCGCCATCGGCGGTGAGCCGCCGACGCCAGAGGACAGCACGCCGTCGGGCGAACATGCGCTGCTGCTCGAGCGCATGCAGACGGCGCTGGCCGATCGGGCCAGCGCGGTGCGGGTGACGACGCGGCTGACCGAATCGCCGGCCTGTCTCGTCAGCAGCCAGGACGGCCTCAGCACCAACCTCGAACGGATGATGAAGGCGGCCGGCCAGCCGATGCCGGAATCGAAGCCGATCCTCGAGGTGAACGCGGAACATCCGCTCGTGCGGCGGCTCGGCGAGGAGATCGATCCGGTCAGATTCAACGACTGGAGCCAGATTCTCTTCGACCAGGCCACGCTCGCCGAGGGCGGGCAGATCGAGGATCCGGCGGCGTTCGTCAAGCGGCTGAACGAGCTGCTGCTGGCGCTGGCTGGCGCCGGCCCGTCGCGCCTGTGGACGCCCGGCGACTGAGGCCAGGAGTGGGCTATCGTAACTGCCGATGCCCTTTACTTCGCTACCGCTCTCGCGCCTGCTCGGCGCCGTTGCTGCATCCATCGTGATCTTCGGCATGCTGGGCGCCGCCCAGAGCCCGGACGACCGGGCGTGGCAGCGATTTCTCGGCTGGCTGAAGGTGGCGCCGCCCGCCAATGGCCCCCTCGAGATCCTCAAGGGGTATCAGGGGACGCTCGCCCAGCAAGGCACCCCGCCCGCCGACATCGGCCGCGAGATGGGCACCGTGATGCGCCTGATGCGCGAGCGCGAGGATGCCTGGCCGCTGATGTTCGACCGCATCTACAAGAGCGCCACGCCCAACTTCGACACCAGGCCCAATGCGCTGCTGATGGCCGCCGTCGAGGGACGCACACCGGGCCGGGCGCTCGACGTCGGCATGGGTCAGGGCCGCAACGCCGTCGGGTTGGCGGTCAAAGGCTGGACGGTGACCGGGTTCGATGTCTCGGCCGAAGGCCTGGCCGTGGCCAGGGCGCAGGCGGCGCGGGCCGGCGTGACCATCACGGCGGTGCAGGACAGTGACGATCACTTCGACGTCGGCACGAATCAGTGGGACCTGATCGCCGTGATCTACGGTCCGGGGTCCATCGCCGACCCCGCCTACGTGGCGCGGCTCGAACGATCCCTGAAGCCCGGCGGGCTGGTGGTTGTCGACAGTTTCGCATCGGATCGGACCGCGGCACAGCGACGCCCGGTGGACATCGACCCGGCCGACCTGCGGCGCGCTTTCTCGAAGTTCAAGATGCTGCGCTTCGAGGACGGACCGGCGGTGTCGGACTGGGATCCGCAGACGACACGCCTGGTGCGCATGGTGGCGCAGAAACCGCCCGAATAGGTGTCCACTCGCATGGGTCCAGCCACTCGTCCGAGCAAGCGCGTCGATCCGAACGATCCGATCGCCCAGTACCTCATCAAGTCACCAGATCCAGTCGCGGACGTCAGCGAGGACAACGTCGGCATCGCACTGAACGCGCTGAAGCAGGCCGCCGACGCCGCGACGCGAGATGTCGGCGGGACGCGCTGGACGCCAGGTCTCTCGATTGTCGTCGTCCGTCGCAGAGAGGTGCTCCTCTGCGACGGCTACGGCCGAACGCGGGTGGACAAGTCGGGAAAGGTCGGGCCGGAGACGCTGTTTACCTGCGCGTCGCTCTCGAAGCCCGTGGCGGCGACACTGCTCCACCGCGCGTTCCCGCACGTCGGCCAGCCGGAGCGGTCGACGGCGCTCCTCGAGGTCGACCCGACCGGATGGACATGGCGCGTCGCCAGCCGCGATCAGGAGCGCAATCCGACGCGGCAGGCGCCAGCCGGCGGTCTCATGTCGTGCGCCCGCGATCTGGGCCAGTTCCTGATCACGCTGCTGAAGACCGATTACCTCGAGTTTCCGCCGAAGAACCCGCCGGCGGAGGACCTGGCAGGCGGCCATTCGTACTCGCTCGGGTGGAACGTCAGGAATCCCGGCCGCGACGACGTCTCGTTCTCGCACTCGGGCGCGTTCAGGCTCGGCGCCGGGACCTGCGTGCGCTTCGATCCATTGTCAGGCTTCGGTGTCGCCGTCCTCTCGAACGGAGAGCCGACGGGGGTGCCCGAGGCGTTGACGGCGCTCTTCTTCAATCAGCTCTATGGATCGCCGTTGCTGTCCGGCGCCGACTTCGCCGGGCTGTTCGCCATCGTCAGGCCGATGATGCTGGGGCAGATGTACCAGACGAAGGTCAGCAACTACGAGCGCTACCACGGCAGCCCGAGCGAGGTTCCCGTCGGCCTTCCGCCCGGTCAGATCGTGTTCACGGGGTACAGCCCGTACTTCGCCAGCAGGATCGTCATCGAGCGCAAGGGTACGGGCCTCGTGCTGAAACTCGAAGACGCTGGAAAGGGGCTCCCACTCAGGAGGACGGCGTCATCGTCAGCGTCGTCGGCGAGTGGTTGAACAGCTCCGGGCCCCGGCTCGGCGAGATCGCCGCCGGTGGATAGTGTTACAACTTCACGCCGAAGAGGGCGTTGATCGCGTCGGTGCAATCGACGTCAATCTCGTGGCTGAGCTCGACCAGGCGCTGGGACTTGTGCTTGCGGGCTTCGCCGTCGACGTCTATCGACAGGTGCTTGATCCGCTGCAGCAACGCGATGGCTTTCTCGAAGAGCCCGTGGGTGTCAACACGGCTTCGGAACAGGATCGAACTCAGCGCGCGCCTGCCAAGGCAGTGCCCCGTGCGTAAGGCGGACAGGATACTCACACCATGAAGGCTCCGCGGCGCACATCGATCCTCGTCCTGAGCACGGCCCTCTTGGCGAGCAGTGTCATTGTATTTGGGGTCCAGCGCGGCAGTTCAAAGGGGGGGCGTGGCCCGGCGCATGGTGACGGCGGTGTCTCCGCGTTCTATGTCTGGGACGGAGAGGTCCCCGGCGCGCCTGGCACGCTGTTGCGCCAGGAGCCGATGCCCGACCATCTGGCGTTGGCGAACGCAGCCAAGGGGCTGCGCGTTCTGTACAGCTCCACCGACGGCATCGATGGCAAGACCGCGATAGCGGTGTCCGGCGCGATTTACTTTCCGAAGGGGGCGGCACCCGCCGGAGGCTGGCCGATCATCGCGTGGGCACACGGCACGACGGGAACGGGCGATGTGTGCGCGCCGTCGTGGATGCCGCGGGGGACGCGCGACACGGAATATCTGAATGCCTGGCTGGCGCAGGGCTACGCGATCGCTGCGACCGACTATCAAGGCCTCGGAACTCCTGGCGGACATCCATGGATGGCCGTGCGGCCGGAGGGATGGAGCGTGCTCGACAGTGTGCGGTCGTCGCTCGCCGCATTTCCGGCGTTGGCCAATGCCGTCGTCATCGTCGGACAGTCGCAAGGTGCCCACGCCGCGCTGTCCGCCACAGGGCTGGCCGGAGCCTACGCCCCGACCCTGACCGTCAAGGGAACGGTCGCGACCGGCGTGGCTGGCCCTCAGTATGCGGCGTCACGAAGAACCACCCCCTTGCTGTACCTGCTGCTCCACAAGTTCCAGGCGCTGGACCCTGCGTTCCAGCCCTCGGACTACCTGACGGAGGCGGGCGAGCGGGGCTACGCAGCGTCGGCAACGACCTGTGTCCGGCCTGGCCCGACTGTCCCCGTGGAGGACGTGCTGAAGGTGTGGCCCGCGCCCGCGAGGCTTCCGGCCGTCGAGGATTGGCCGACGCTGCACTTCGCGCAGCCGGTGTTCGTCGGGATCGGCCTCGCTGATACGGCCGCCTTGCCGGATCTTCAGTACGGCACCGTCGCGGCAGCGTGTGGCGCCGGCACGATCGTCGAAACCCACGCTTATCCGGGCCAGGACCACGGCGCAGCACTCAACGCATCGCTCGTCGACTCAGTGCCGTTCGTGAAGAGGCTTCTCGCCGGGCAGCCTGTCGCGGGTAATTGCTCGACCATCACGGCGCCGCCAACGACCAGGTGACCTTGGCGAGGCACGCCTGCCACATCGTGGTGCCAGACGCTGCGTGACCGTCGTCGATCGGAACGGGCTGCGGCGCGCGATCAGCCTGTGCGAAGAGCCGTGTCCTTCTGCGCCATGGCCTGCTGGGTCTGCCAGATGGCGCACCAGGGCTTGTGCTGGTCGAGCGGCATCCCGCATTCGACGCAGACGCGCGTCCGAGTCTTCGAATCCTCGCTCCGGCCGAGCAGCTTCTTGAGCAGCGACATCCGTCAGTCCCCCAATCAGCACCTTTGACGGGACTCGGTCCTCGATGGTTCGCTGGTCTTCGACGTTTTACTACCGCAAGGCGTCGATCGTCAGGGGATCGCCGGGCGACACGCCGTAGACCTCCGCCTGGACGAATTCCGATCGTTTATGGCTTCAAGGCAGCTCGCGCACCCGGATGTTGCGAAACTCGACGGGCGACCCCTCGGCTTCGAGACAGAGAAAGCCACTGCGAGGGTCGGCGCCCCGGCCGCCAGAGACTTCCTCGCCGTTCACCCAGAGGCGGATCTCTCCGTTGATGCCGCGCACGTAGTAGTGATTCCATTCCCCCACGCCGTGGCTCAACTCCTTGCGTGGGAAGCTCCGCGACCCGTCCGGTGAGCGTGGCTCGAACGTCTCGAGCTTCGAGCTGCCGACGGGAAAGATGTCGCCATTGGTCGTGAACCAGTTGTCCGGCTTGCCGGCGTTCCTCTCACGAAACCACTGGCGGTAGCCGTGGTCGAGCATCTGGACCTCGATGCCCCATGTGGGCAACTGGTCGGGTGGCAGGCCGTCGAGCGCCTTCATCGGCACCCAGGCGAACACGCCTGAATTGCCAGCGGATTTCAGGTGGCGCCATTCGACGACCAACTCGAAGTTGAGGAACTGGTCGCGCGTGCGGAGCACACCGATGGGCACGCCCGTCGATCTGAGGACATCGCCGACCCAGGTCCACGTGTTCGGGTGGTCGTTCACGCGTGCGAAGTCGTTCGGGCCGAGCGTCCGCCAGCCGGGGCCGGCGCCGTCGATGAACGCCTTTGGGTGGTCCGCCGGTGACTGGCCGGCGAGGTCCGCGCGCAACGCACCAGCCGCCACGATCACGGAGAAGGCGAGCACCCCGGGCCAGCCGGCCGCGTTGACGGAGGGATTGCGCATGCGCGACGGTACGGCGGACCGCTGGCAGCGTCAATGGCCCAACCCCGCTCAGCGGCGTTTGGGTGAGGCACGCACCTTTGTCGGCGTCGCTGGCGCCGCTGCGCGACCTGCTCGGCCAGCGCGGTCTTTGTTGACAGGAGATCTAGAGTACTATAGTACTAGTACTGTAGATGATATTCCGAATCGACCCCCGGTCCGGTGTGCCGCTCTACCAGCAGCTCATCGAACAGCTGCGGCACGCCATCGAGATCGGCGC